>JAISWW010000270.1 GCA_031270705.1 Deltaproteobacteria bacterium | reverse complement strand
GCTGTTATTTCAGAAATTGGCCGGTCAGAAAGGAAAGGAAATAGATCTTTTTCCAATCTGCCCATAATTCGGCTAGAATAGTTATCTTTAATGATCATTTTTTATTTTTAAAGCACTCTCTGGCTACGACTTCAAAAGATCCAAGTGAGCAAGCGGCCTTACTTTCCTTGGCGGCTTTTTTCTGAATAGAGGGATTGACGCCTGACTTAATAGTCTTTTAGGCCTCCAGGAGTTTTTCTCTGGCTTCTTTAAGTGAAACCATAGGGTAAGTTCCGAATGTCAGGGTTTGGCGTTTATCTTCAAAACGATAGTCGAAACGCCATGATTTTAAACCACTAGTTGCCAAATATAGATATAATCCATCCATATCAGCGCGCTTAATGTTTATCCTCTGGCTTTAAGTTTTTTATAAAGGTGTCGGTTAGTAGCATGACGGTATCAATTTTTCCTCGACGCTGGATACTGTCATTTATACCGTCAAATTGACGGTATGTCAATGGATATTGGGGAACCGCATGAGACATGAAAAAAAGCCCAAAGCCTTGATTTTATTGGGCTTTGGGCTTTTTTAGAACTTTAAAAAACTATCAAATGGTGGAGGTGGCGGGAATTGAACCCGCGTCCGAAGATCTTCCCCCAAAGTGTCTACAGGCTTGTTCCGTTATTTAGTTTTAACCCTTTGACCGCCAACGGACAGGCAATCTCTGGGCGAGGAATCAGAATTTTCTCGTCAGTTTAGGCTAACTCCACCCTAATTTGACCAGCCCGATTGACTACGCCCCATGGAAACTGTGGGCCGCATTTCCCATGGGACGCTGGCTATGCAGCCAGTGCGTACTCGAAAGAGTCTGCTTTTGTGTTTAAGTCCCGATGGATTTACGAGGCACTGGGTCGCTCGGCCTGCGGCTTTGTTCTCAACTATCCCCGTCGAACCCAACTCACCCCCAGATTCAGACAAAGCTAAGAGACAAACTTTCGCGTCAATTATTATGTATCTTCTGGCCAGGGTTGTCAAGGGTTTTTAAGACTTTTTTTAAGTTGGCTCAACTAAAGTCAGGCAAAAGCTGGACAAAAACCTTTTCGAAAAAGGATTTTTCCTCGGTTTTGGCCGGGAGGCCTCCGTTTTTGAGGCCCTCATGGATGTAAGTTTTGAGGTGTTCTCGAGCTTGGCTCACCCCAGGCATCCACATATAGCGACCAATTTCTCCCTCTAGATCGTCTTGGGAGCCAGTCCAGAATTTTTTGTCTAGGCCGAGCCGCGCGGCTTTCTCCTTGTTATCGCCAACCCATCTCGCCCCGCGAATAAGAGCTCGGGTAATAGCGGTGGCCTTGGCTTTTTGGGCGGTGACAAAATTGTTTTCCAAAACCACGAAAGCCTGATAAAAATGGTGATCAGCCGTGTGACCAGCGTGAGGGTTAGCGTGTTTGGCGCCTTCTGGGGCTTTGGGTAGATGAGCTTTGGCTTGGTGGATGATTTGATAACCGTCTGGGCTGAACTCTGATCCGGAGGCCAGGCCATGAGCGTGGGGCCCATGAGCTTTGTAGGTCAAAGAAGCCCAGGGTTCCTTGGGATCGGGTTTGGCCAGTTGCCAGCGAGTTAAAACGTTGGCCTGGCCGCTAGTCACCGCTTTGACTAAGCCATCTTCGGGAACTTTAATCCATTTAATGTCTTGGCTGGAACCATGGCCTAGGCTCTGATAATATTTCGCCGCCGCCACAGCCGGGCCAGAGAGAGGATCCACGGTGGCTATGGCGATTTGGTTAGCCCCAACTTCTTTCCCCGCCAATTCCAAAAAACCGCTATAAAGGCCGGCGCTAAAGACTAAATCTTGGCCTTGGCTAGCTAAGAAAAGGGCTTGGTAATCAAGAACCCCGCCAATAATTGTTTTTTTACCCAAAAGGCTAGATAAATTGTCCGCCAAAATGGGGGTCACGGTGAGGCCTTCCTCAGAAAAATAGCCGTTGTCCAGGGCGGCTTGGATGATTATGGCGCCTAAGGGGTCGACATAGCCTAAGCCTAAAGGTTGGTCTTGAGCTCTAGCTTGAGAAGGGCTCAAAGCGGCTAAGGCTAAAAAAAAGAAGATAAAACCCAAAGCTTTAAGGGACAATTTTAAAGGCCCAAGAAAGAGCGGCCAGATGTTTAATCGCGAAAACAACATAAATTCATTCCTTTGTAAATTGAAGGGATTTGAGAAAAAATTAATCTAAATCGTCTTAAGTTTTTGGCTCAAGCGAAGGTTAAGGTTAAAAAGCTTAAAATTATGGAAATAATTTTATAATACTCTTTATTTTAAACGTCTCAGTATTTTTGGGCTTTCGTTTCTTAATCAGTGGCGTTTAAATGGCTTTCCATTTTTAATAACAGAAATTTTTCGCCGAAAAGCCGGAGCAGAAAATCTAAAAATAAGCCCAAAAAGGCGATTACCGTGACGGTGGCGAAAAGGCGATCCAACTGGAAAGCCTCTTGGGTGCGCATGACCATAAAGCCTAAGCCAGAGGAAGCCCCCATCATCTCGGCGGCGATGAGCATAAAAAGGCTATAGCCAAGACTTAAGCGAACGCCGGCGAAAACCAAAGGCGCGGCGGCGGGCC
This sequence comes from Deltaproteobacteria bacterium, assembly GCA_031270705.1. Classification (GTDB taxonomy): domain Bacteria; phylum Desulfobacterota; class Desulfarculia; order Adiutricales; family Adiutricaceae; genus JAIROO01. Next base: position 17,232 of record JAISWW010000270.1, on the reverse strand, counting down.
AGACAATCTTGCGGATCAAAGCGATCCTCGATAGCCCAAAAGCGCGGCCTGACTTTATAAGATGAGGATTAACGTTAACGGCTCCGTTAATGGAGCTAAAGACAATCGGCCAGAGACAAGTCCAAGCGACAATGGTCACTTTGGGAGCCTCGCCAATGCCCATAAACAATATAATAATATGAAAAAGCAAAAAAGGGTTTAGTTGCGAAAAGACTTCCAAAGGGAGCTCTAAAAAGCCATTGATGTTTTTAAACCAGCCGCCTAGCAAAAGCCCTAAAGGAACGCCAATGATAGTGGCCAGGAGAAAGCCGGGTATGGCTCTATAGAGGCTAGCCGTAATCTGGCGCTCCAAAACGCCTAGTTTAAATAAATCGGCGATGGTGGCCAGAACCTTGGTAAACGGCGGAAAAAATAGCGGATCAATGATCTGGAAGCGAGAAAGGCCTTCCCAAAGAGCCAGAAAGATAAAAATGGCCGCGTGTTTGCGCAAAAAACTCATGATTTCCTTAATTAAATCTTTTCAAATTCCAGGCTTAGGGCCTGGCGATGATGAGGTTCTCCCCTAAGATGATCTTCCATAGACCCAGGCCAAAAACCAGGACAAAGATAAGGCAAGATAACCACAATATAATTCTATTGACTGGCTTAGGGGAAGAATGGCCCGCGTAAAGCCAGGGCGAGGCCATATAATCGCTCCAGGCCAAAAAACCGCGCCGAATCAAATGCAAAAAGCGGTTAAGGCCCACGCCCAAGATAACCACGCAAATTCCCGCCCCATAAATGCGGTCAGTCTCGTAGGCGGCCCCAGCGTTATGGATGATCCAACCTAGGCCCGCCGTGGCTCCGGTCATTTCCGCGGCGATGAGGATGAAAAAGGACATCTCAACGCCCACTCGAGCCCCATTAAATATAGATGGCAAGCTTGAGGGGGCGGTGACTTTCCAGAAAATAGCCCAAGGCCCACAACATAAGGATTTGGCCGTTTTAATGAGCTGAGGATCCACGGCGCGAAAAGCCGCCTGGGAGCCAAAAAAGATGGGCCAGAGAGAAACCCAGCTTAAGACGGCGATTTTCGGCGTTTCGCCTAAGCCAAACATGATGACGAATAAAGGAAAAAAGCAATAAGGGTTTATGAGGCCAAAAACCCTAGTTAGGCTATCAACGCGTTCCCCTAGAGTTGGCCAAACCCTAGACAATATAAAGGCCAAAGGAACGCCAATAATAATGGCGATTACAAGGCCCGTTATGACTCGCCCCAAGGAAATAAGGATATGGGAGCCCAGGTTAATTTGGATCCACATCTCGGCGATGGCCCGCAAAGAGAGGGAAAGCGAAGGGACAATCTCTTGGCTGACCCAATGGGCTTGACCCGAAAGTTCCCAGATAAATAGCAAAAAGAGCAAGACGCCGTATTTTTGGAGCCCCGATTCCCAACGCGGCCAAAGCGAGCGGCTCCAGCTTTTTCGAGGGCTTGAGGCCGGAAACCCTGGGGCGGCGAGGCTTAAGGGTTTCATTTGTGGGCCAATTTGTTTAAAGCGTCCGTAATGGGCAAGCGAGCGGCCAAGGCCATGACGCCCCGATCGGCTAGGGCTTTCACCGCGGCCGGCCCCACGCGACCAGCCAAAACTAGGCCACAATCTTTCAATAATTCGGCCGAGGCCTCCAAGACGGCTTGATCATGAGCGCCATCTTGGCAAGGCCTTGGGCCAGGCCTAATTTCCAAAAGCTCATAGGCCACTTCGTCACCCGTGGTTTTTAGCTCATAAATCCGAAAATGGCCGGTCTTGCCAAAGCAAGCGTCGATGTTTTGGCCCGATTCCGAAGCCACGGCCAGTTTGGCCGGGCGATAAGGACGACGGACAGAGGTGGGCTTAATGGGCTCAGCCATGGGAAAAAGTCTCCTGGGGTTTGAGATCCCCATAAATGGCGGAAGCGTGATCGATTCCGCCAGGGATCCCGCAAGCGTCGGCCCGGCAACGCCGGCAATTGCGCTTTATAGACAAGTATTTTTCCGCCGCGGTCGTGACCGCGGCTAACTCCTCGGGCGTTGGTTCGGAGAGATAGGCCAAATCGTTAGCCGGAATCAGGGGGATGATGTTTAAGACATGGGCTCCCCACTTTTCGGCGGCTTGGGCGATTTTTTCGATATGGCCATCATTAATTCCTGGAGCCAAAACCGTGTTGATTTTTATGATGAGACCCTCTTCCTTGGCTAGCCTTACGCCAGCTTCCTGGGCCGCGATCAATCTTTTGGCCCCCTCTAAGCCGCCTAAAAATTTTCCATTCTCTAAAACGCCGAGGTTTAAGAGTTCCAAAACCTTGGGCTCCAGAGCGTTGATGGTCACCGTTAAGGTTTTGACCCCCGCCGCTAAGATTCTGTCCATGGAATGAGCCAAAGCCAAGCCGTTAGTGGCTAAACAGGCGATTATCTGGGGATATCTTTCCTTAATTAAGATGAGAGTGTCCAAGGCTTCGGGGCCCGCCAAAGGATCCCCCGGCCCAGCCACCCCAGCCACTTGGATTTCGGGACATAGGGTTAAAGCCATATCCATGACGTCTAGGGCCTCCTCTGGGGAGAGGATCCTTTGAGCGTTGCCAGGCCGCTTAACGTCCGTGGATAAACCCCGAGAACAAAAGCGGCAAAATATGTTGCAGCGCGGGGCCACGGGCAAATGGATCCGGCCATTGGCCGTGGGGCAACTTTGGCTGAAACAAGGATGTCTATCTAAGATATCGGTTGCCAAAATGGGCTCCAATATATTTTTAAGCTAAGAAAAAAAGCTTAAGCTTTTAGCTATTAAGGCGAATGTTTATTTAAAAAGCCAAAATAGCCATAAAGGCGATTTAGCCAAAAATTTTTGATTATTAGCGGGCCAATTTAGGGGTTTTATAGAGGGATGTTTGAGGCTAAGGCTCAGGGATCCTCCCGAAAATTGGCGCTGGCCAAATAATCCAGCGACCGGGAGGCGAAAGAAGGGTTAGGCTTCCCGGTCAGATGGCGGCCCAAGGCGACAGCGACAACAGAGATAGCGGGGTCGGCTAATCTCTGAGTCTTTTAATTGGCGAAACCAGCGAGACATGGCGAAACCTACGAGCGAAATTGGCGCTTCGCCCCAAAAGGGCGATCCGGTGGCCAAGCCGGAAAATAAAATGGCCGGAGGCGAAAATTATTTTCGCCCCCGGCCTTCTTATTCAGATCAACCGGGGAAAAGTCAAAAAAAAAGCCGAAGATAACCAACAAATGGTTTCCTCAGCCTTCAGTTTCCTGATCAGCCTAAATCCAGGGGATTTTCTCGCCTTAGATTTATGAAATAAAACTATAAAACCTTAAGGCTGGGTTGTCAAGAAAAGCGCGCGAAAAATTTTCTAGGGGGTTTAAGGGGCGCGAAAAAATAATTTCCCCGAGTTAACTCGGGGAAATTAAGTCAAGGAAGTTAAAGCCAGGGCGAGGGTAATGAGGGAGACCCTCGCCCTAGGATTTATGGTCAGTTAGTAGGCGCTGACCGTTCCGGTCGTTAGGTTGGCCCAGTTGGGGCTTTGGGGAGTATGGCTTTCCAAAGGCCTGGGGGCCTGAATTTGAGGTTGCGGCTGGGGGAAGGCCTGGCCAGGCCAACCCACTAGGGCGTAGCTTAAAACCTCATCGACAGAGGTCACCGGGCGAATCTCCAAACCCTCGGTTAGGTGTTTGGGGAGCTCGGCCAGATCGGGGGTATTTTTGGCTGGAACCAAGACCGTGGCTAAACCAGCCCTTTTGGCGGCCAGAAGTTTTTCCTTAAGGCCACCCACCGGGAGCACTAGACCCCGGAGAGAGATTTCCCCAGTTAGGCCCGTATCCGAGCGAATGGGGGAGCCGCTTATCAAGGAGACCAGGGCCGCGACCAAACTCACGCCCGCCGAGGGCCCATCTTTGGGGATGGCTCCTTGAGGCAAGTGGATATGGATATCGTGGTGCTTAAACCACTCTTCGTCCAAGCCCCAGTACCGAGCTTTGGAGCGAGCGTAACTGATAGCCGCCTTGGCCGATTCCCGCATGACTTCGCCGAGTTGGCCAGTCAATTCCAAGCGGCCATGTCCAGGCATGGCCACGCATTCCACAAACATCAGATCCCCGCCCGCCGCGGTCCAAGCCAAACCCGTGGCCACGCCTACTTGGGGGTGGGCTTGACGGGTTTCTTTGGCCAGCCGCGGGGGGCCCAAAATGGTGGCCAGCTCCGGCGCTTGGATAACGTGACTCAAAGGCCGGCCCTCAGCTTTGTCTACGGCCCGGCTTCTGATGAGGGTTCTTAAATGCCGATTTAAACCCCGGCAACCAGACTCATAGGTGTAATTCTCAATGATCTCGCCTAAAGTCTCATCGCTGATGGTCAGGGGCTCATTGGCTAAACCATGGCGAATGACCTCTCTGGGCCATAAATGACGGCGCGCGATAGCCACCTTTTCCAGGGCGCTATAGCTGGAGATCTCCACCACCTCCAGGCGATCTCTTAAGGCCCGGGGAATATTGTCCAAAACATTGGCCGTTAAGATGAAAAGGACTTTCGAGAGATCAAAAGGCATTTCCAAATAATGATCCGTAAAAGAATCGTTTTGCTCAAAATCCAAAGCCTCGAGCAAAGCCGCCGCCGGATCGCCTTGAGCGCCATTAGTCATTTTGTCGATCTCATCGAGCAAAAAGACAGGATTATTGACCCCGGCTTTATGAACGCCGCTAATGATCCGGCCAGGACGGGCGCCCACGTAAGTCCGGCGATGGCCCCGAATCTCGGCCTCATCTCTGACCCCGCCCAAAGAGAGGTGGACAAATTCCCGTCCCAAAGCCTCGGCGATGGATTTGGCCAAAGAGGTTTTGCCCACGCCCGGCGGTCCAGTTAAGCATAAAATTGGGCCCCGATGGTTGGGGGTCAATTGGCGCACGGCCAAGTACTCTAAGATCCTCTTTTTGACCTTGTCTAAACCGTAGTGATCGCGCTCTAGGATGGCCCGAGCCTCCCCTAAAGAGTTGTCGCGGCTTGAGGCCTTGTTCCAGGGCAGATCCGTCACCCAATCCAAAAATTGCCGAATAACGCCCCTCTCCGCCGATTGGGGGGGAGTCAGCCTTAAGCGCTTGAGCTCGCGGCTGGCGCTAGTTAAAACCTCCGGGGGCAGGTTTAGGCTCTGGATCTTCTCTTCCAAGGTCGCGATCTCGTCGTGCTCGTCACTCTCGCCCAGTTCCATTTGGATGGCCCGGATCTGCTCGCGGAGGCGTTTCTCTTGGTGTTGGCGACCCAGAGATTCCTCCACCCGCTGGGTGATGGCCCGGCCAGTCTCTCTAAAGGTCAGCTCTTGGCTCAAATGCTCCAAAAGCTTAATGAAGCGGCTCTCCACATTTTGGATGTGCAAGAACTCGGTTTTGGCCTCAGGCCGCAAAGGCAAGGAGGCCATGATCAGATCGGCTAAAACCGCCGGCTCTTTTTCAAAAAGGCGGTTGATCTTCAGCAGATCCGTCGGTAGGCCGGGGATTAAATTCAAAAGAGCGGCGAATAGTCTTTTGGCCTCCATGACCATGGGCGCGATGGCGATATCATCCCAAACTTCCTGGGGATGAGCGTGAATCACGGCGTGGGGAATGGAGCCCGGCAAACACTCGCCTAGGATGACTCTTTTGAGGCCTCTGACCGAAACCTTCATGTATTGGTCTTCGCGCTCGTTTTTGACTTCCATGACTTTGACGGCCACCCCAACGGGATAAAAATCCTCCGTTTTGGGGTTTTGAGTGTCAATGTCGAAGTTTTTTAAGGCGAATAAGGCTATGAAGCCATCCTCATGGAAACTCTGAATGACCGTGGAGCGCGATATGTCCTCATCCACGCAGATCGAGCTAGTCAGATTGGGAAAGGAATTGAGCTCAGCCATGGGCAGTATCTTCATGACGCGAGGCAACTCCAAATAATTTTGATCTAACTCGTAGGCCATTTCGGGGCCAGTTTTGGTCTTGGGCTGACCATTGGGGCTATTGACAGTCATTTTATTCTCCTTTTGGACCAAAAATTTTCTGATCCCCTAAAATTTTTCGAAACTAAACTAAAAATCGCTAATGATAGCTTGGGAGCCAAAAAAATCCACGTAAAATCAAAGCGGAGTAGCGTTATTGGTAACGCGCTCTCGAAAAACAAGGATAGATAAATCTTTTTGATAGCTTTGTCTTCCTGGACTTAATTATAAGTACCAATTAGAAAAAATCAAGTCTAAAAGCCCATGAATTTTAGTTTCAAAAGAAAAATCAAAATTTTTTCGCTGAAATAACCATGGATAAAAACGTAAAAATTTTTTTAGCCTTATAAACTAAGGATTTATTTTAGTTTCTAAAGGTATGCTTATAAACAGTAAGGCTATAAATGGAAGACTACTTAAAATGCCTTATATGACAAGGAGATAATAATTTTGTCCTTAAGGTTTAAGGATAAAACGAGAGCCTGAGAGCCCAAAATCAGCGGCTTTGGGGCTTTGGGGGGCGAAAAAGTCTGGCCTAGCCAGAGGCCAAGGGGAGCCAAAAGAGGGCGGGCCGGGGTTTTTAGGCCAAAATCTTAAGATCAAGAGGGAGGTTGGAGAGAAGGGAAGGGGGAGGTCTCAAGAGCCTATATATATAATGATAGGGCGCTCGGCCTCAAGAGCGTAAACATGAGGGTATCTGGCGTTTTGGCGAAGAGGAGCCAAAACAAGGGGCGACAACCTGGCGGGGCTAGTCGAGTTTGGGGCTAGATCGTTCGGTCAGCGGCGGAAAAAGAGGATTTTTATAAATTTCTAGCTAAATTTAGGAAAAAGTTAAATAAAGTATTAAAAACTGATAAAGTAGATTTAGAAGTCAAAAAAAGGCCTCCAGAAAAGAATTTCTGGAGGCCGGTCGAACTAAATCCTAGAAAAACTAAACCCTAGAAATTGACGTTTTCGCCCTCATAAGCGCGCCAGAAGACTTTTTCCATGTTGGCGTGATCAATATCCCTGGGGTTAAAGGCGGTGCAGATGTCGCCCAAGGCTTTTTTGGCCATGTCGCTGACGTTTTGTTTGAAATCAGCCTCAGGCACGCCATAAGCTCTGTAACTCGGGGGAATGCCCACCCGTTTGTTTAAATCCCGAACCGCGGCCACCAAATTGTCAGCCAATATGGTATCGTTGCGACCAGGCAGACCGAGGAAACGGGCCATGTTCGCGAAGCGAATTAAAGTCTCGGGACGCTTGGCGTTATATTGAATAGTGTTGGCTAGAGCCAAGGCGTTGCCAAAGCCGTGGGGGATTTTGAAATAGGCCCCAAAAGTGTGAGCGATGGAGTGGACTATGCCTAAAAAGGCGCTGTTGAAAGAAATGCCAGCCAGGGTTTGAGCGTAGTGGATGTTTTGGCGGGCTTCCAAGTCGCCTTCCACGGATTTCTGCAAGTTAGCGAAAATCATCTCAATAGCCATAAGGCCTGGCGCGTCGCTAAAGGGATTATAAGCCTTGGCCACATAGGCTTCGATGGCGTGGGTTAGGGCGTCCATGCCAGTTGAGGCCACAACGGCCGGCGGGAGGCTATAGGTTAGCTCTGGATCGACTATGGCCACGTCCGGGGTCAATTGGTAGTCAATCAAAGGATGCTTGATTTTGGCCTTGTGGTCGGTGATGACCGAGGCGGCGGTCACTTCCGTCCCCGTGCCAGCGGTGGTGCTAACGGCCACCAAACGGGCCTTTTTCCTTAGAGGCGGAAATTGGTGGGGAGCTAAGAGGGCCTCAAACTTGGTATCGGGGTTTTCGTAAAAAACCCACATGCATTTTGACGCGTCAATGGCTGATCCGCCGCCAACGGCCACAATTAGATCCGGCCCAAAATCTTGCATGACCTTGGCCCCGGCGTAAACAGTCTCTAAGGAGGGATCCGCCTCGATCCCATCAATGACCTTGGTTTGAATTTTCGCTTCGGCTAGATACCCTAAAATCCGATCCAAAGCTCCTGACTTCTTCAAAGAGCTACCGCCAATACACACGACAGCTTTTTGGCCTTTGAGATTCTTAAGGTTTTCAATAGCCCCGGGACCGAAATAGACGTCCCTGGGGGTGATAAATCTGCTGCTCATACGTAACCTCCGACTTGAAAAAGGCTGACTAAAAGTCCTTTCAAAAAGCGAGAGCTGAAATTCCTCTCAGAAGGCATTAGAGCGCGACGCCATCAAAAGGCGTAAGCGTGAGAAAAAACAATAATTCGCGAGCCCGAGGGTCAGGCTTTTGAGTTTTCGGGTTTTGAGCGAACTATTTAGGGTTTGAAAATGAATTGGGAAAATGAGCCGCGGCTCGGTAACAAAAGCGTTTAGGGCGCTTGGCCAAAATGGCTCACGAGGGAAAAGTCCCGCTACGAGCCAAAAATCCAAAAAGAAATTGCCCGTTTAGGCGATCCGGCTAGCGCCGGTTAAAAAAATAGTCGCGTTAAGCCTAATCACGGTCATTCTTGACCCAGGAAAAGCTGGAAAGAAAATAGTATGGATTTTTAATATTTTAAAAATATACCAGGAAAAGTTGGGGCTGTCAAACGCCCGAAAAACGCGTGGCGTTTCGGGCTAAAACCTTTGGGGCCAAAAAATCTGGGCCCAGAACCCTGGGCGGGAAGAGGGAGGGCTTTATGGGTAAGACGCGAATTATCTATAAATTTATTTTAATGTGATAAAATATTGTTAAGAGCGCTTTAATTAGGCGGTTCTTTTTCGGGCGCGGCGTTCCAGGCGGCCAAAATTTCTTTGGCTTTTTCTAAGCCCTGGCTCGCGGCCTCGGTTAACCAGCGCCGAGCTGACTCGGGATCGCGCTTAATGAGCCCGCCGGCTTGGCGATTTAGGGCCAGGATCGTTTGGGCCACGGGCTCGCCGCCTTTGGCCGCGCGCTCATACCAATAAACGGCTTTGACCCGATCTCGAGCTAGCCCGCCCAAGCCTTCCTCATAGCAATAACCCATGGCCAAAGTCGCGGGCGGATAATCGGCTAAAGCGGCTCGGGATAGCCATTCCATGGCTTGCGAGGGATCTTTGCCCACCCCTTGACCCTCTTGATAACAATAACTTAAAGCGTATTGAGCCTCCGGCAGGTTTTGGAGAGCGGCTTTGCGAAACCAATAGACGGCTCTTTGGAGATCCAAGTCCAAGCCCGAGCCCAAAGCGTAATGGGAGCCTAAACTGAACTGAGCCGGAGCGTAACCTTGTTGGGCGGCTTTTTCCAGCCAGAAAGCGGCTTTGGCCGGATCTTTGGGCCAGTTAAGGCCTTGGGCCAAGCAATGACCGACAATAGTTTGGGCTTGGGCTTGGCCTTGGTGGGCGGCTCGGTGATACCAAACCAAGGCCTCGGTCAGATCTTTAGCCACGCCTAAGCCTTTTTCCAAGCAGACGGCTAGGTTCAATTGGGCCCCGGAGTGTCCACTAAGGGCGGCTTTTTGGAACCAAACGACGGCCTGGACGGGATCTGGATCCACGCCCTGGCCCAAGCTATAACAAGAGCCCAAGGCGTTTTGGGCCGTGGCCAAACCCGCTTCCGCGGCTTTACGCCACCAAGGGAAGGCCAGATCCCTATTTTTCGGCGCCCCCCGGCCCCAATGATAAGCGAAAGCCACATTAACCTCCGCTTCTGGCGAGCCTTGCTCCGCGGCCCGCAAAAACCAATAAAAGGCTTTTTCCGGATCGCTGGCCACGCCGCGCCCTAAATCATAAATAGTGCCCAAAGCCAATTGAGCCGGCAAAAGATCGCGCTCGGCGGCCAAAGTCAGCCAGTAGACGGCGGCCAAAGGATCCTCAGCCACCCCATGGCCCACGGCCAAAAGCTCGGCTAGGCGCCACTGGGCCTCGGGGTCATTGGCGTAAGCGGCTTTTTTTAGCCAATAAACGGCCTGGGCGAGATCCACCGGACGCCCTAAGCCTTCCAAATAGCATAAAGCCAAATTGTGTTGGGCCGGGGCGTGATCTTGCTTGGCGGCGGCCTCAAAGAGATCGGCGGCCCGCGTGGGATTAGCTTCTACGCCTAAGCCTTGGGCGTAACAAACGCCTAAATTATGCTGAGCCTCAGCTAGATTTTGGCTGGCGGCCAGATGAAACCAATGGGCGGCCAGATAAAGGTTTTGAGGAATTAGTTTTCCCTCGGCGTAAATCAAACCCAATTCCAGTTGAGCCGTGGCTAGCCCTGACTCGGCTTTTTGGGTCAGGGACATGAGGGATTCTTCGCTGAGGCTTAGGGGCGGAGTTTTTGGGCCAGTCATAATTATTTTTGGCTAGCGGAATAGGGCCGAGAAATAGGCTTAATTGAGAGAGCCTCGCCTCGCTCGTTAAAGTCCAACAAAACCCCCTCCAAGCGGGCTCCGGTCTGGGCGGGTTTATAGGCTTGGGGCCTCGCGGTCAGAAAATGCTCCAAAACGTCTTGGTAGGCCATGCCAATGACGGAGTCATGGGGGCCAGTAAAACCCACGTCCGTTATGTAAGCCAAACCTTTAGGAAAAATCTGCGCGTCCGAGGTTTGGACATGGGTGTGGGTGCCCAAGACAGCTCCCGCCCGGCCATCCAAATAAAAACCCATGGTTTTTTTCTCGCTGGTGGTTTCGGCGTGAAAATCAATGATGGGGATCTTGACCCCTAATTCAGTCATTTCGGCGATCATTTTGTCCGCGGCCTGAAATGGGCAATCCAAAGGCGGGGTCATGTAGATCCGGCCCATGAGATTGCCAAAGCCAATCAAAGTGTCATTGAATTCTAAGGTCGTCCAGCCGCGGCCTGGACAGGGCGAGGGAAAATTGGCCGGCCTAATGATCCGGTTATCGCGGGCCAAAACCGGCAAAATATCTTTTTGCCGAAAAATATGGTTCCCGCCGCTTAAAGCGGCGAGACCATAACTTAAAAGCTCTTGGGCCGTGGGGGCGGTGAGGCCCCGGCCATTAGCGGCGTTTTCCGCGTTGGCCAGGGCCAGGTCAAAACCCAATTCCTCTTTTAAAGGCGGCAAAAGATCGCGCACTAGCTCGCGGCCAGTTTTGGAAAAAATATCGCCTAAAAAGAGGATCTTGGTCATGGGAGTTTCTTTTCCCCTCTAGCCAAAGAAGCGACTATGCCTAAAAGGGAGAGCGGCGTAAAGATCCAAAAGCAAGTGCGGGCGGCGGTGATAAACCTTGGATAGCGATCCGGAGTAATTTCCCCGGGCCCAATGACAAGCGTAAAAACCAAGGTGGTTAAGGCGACGCTAGAGATTTGACCCCATAGGCGCGTCACCGTAATGACCCCTGAGGCTTGCCCTAGGCGTTTAGGCGGAACCGCGCCCATGATGGCGTTGGAGTTAGGGGCCGAAAAGAGAGCGAACCCGGCGCCAAAAAGGCCCATGTTGAAAACCAAGGCCGGAGTCGAGGTCGTGACGGAGAGATTATTGGCGAAAACCAAAATGGCTATTAAAATGACGCCTAAGCCGATGGAGGCCAAAAGGCCAGGGTCTAATCGATCGGAGAGGCGTCCGGCGAAAGGCGTAATGGCCGCCTGGATGACCGGCTGGGAGATCAAAAGGAGCCCGGCTTTCGAAGGCGGCAAACCCTTGGAATATTGTAGATATAAGCTTAGTAAAAATGACACGCTAAAAGAGGACATGTAATTTATGTAAGCGGCGAGACTGGAAAAGGAAAACCGGCGGCTATCCCGAAAAAGGCTCATGTCCACGATGGGGTTCTTGGAGGAGAGAGAGCGAAAGATAAAAGCCACTAGTAAGGCCAAGCCCGCGGCGATGGCCAATAAAAATAGATTGAGGCCTAAGCTAGCCAAACCCGTAAAGATTAAAGCCACGGCGGCCATCCAAACCAAAGCCCCAGGCCAATCCATTTTCTCCTCAGGCGAGGGCGGGGGATCTTTTTTGATCATGAAGGCTAAGACGGCTGAGGGCGTTAAGCCAACAACCGTAAACCAAAATAAAGAGGGCCAGCCTAGGTATTCCACCAAATAACCGGCCAATAAGGGCCCTAGAGCCAAGCCAATATAGACCGTGGAAATGGTCAGGCCCAGAACCCGCCCTCTTTGTTCCGGCGGATAAGCGGCGGCGGCCATGGTGGTGACGGTCGTGAAAAAAGCCACCAACCCCACGCCCGTGATGGCCCGACTAACTAATAAGCTCAGAGGCGACCAAGCCAGGGCCCCCATAGCCGAGCCAATGATGCCGAGCCAGAGGCCATAAATGGTCACCTGGCGGCGGCCAATAATGTCGGAAAGGCGAGCGGTGGGAGCGGAAAACATGGCCATGGTCAAGAGAGCGGAAAGAGCCAGCCAGCCAACTTGCGTGGCCGAAAGGCCCAGGTCTTTAGCGATGCTCGGGGCGGCCACGTTTACGCCAATGAGGCCAATGTTGCCTAAAAGGTTGGCGCTAATGGCTGTCCAAATGACCAGGCGGCGATGACGAAGGACTTCGGGGCTAGCCATTAAAACCGTGGACATAACCCCCCCAAAAAATGGGCTCGAAAAAACGAGCCGAAACAATATATTTTATATATAAATGATCAAATAAGGTCATAGATATAGCAAAACTCGCAAAACAGATAAAAGGGAAAAAAACAAAACAGGCCTAGTGGATAGGAGCGGCCCGTCGCGGTTAACATTAATATAATACCCCAGGTCGCGGAAAAATTCAGGAATTCTAAATAGGCCTTGGCCAGATCCAAGGCTGGGGCGCCTGAATTTTTAAGCGACTAATTATAAATTTTAATTTTAAAATTAAAAATATAAAATTTTAATAAAATAATTAAATTATATAAAACTATTTAAATAGATTCTTTGCGCTTGAAATAGTTTTATTAGGCCTGATTTGAGGGGGCTAAAGATTTTTGTTAGCGCGAGCCTATAGGGTTTTAACCAAACTAGGCCTTAATTTTTAGCTGGAAATTTTAGGTTTTTTTGTGATATAAATCGTATTTCCTTAGTTATCTTGGATCTGACCATGATAGCTCCCGGCCCCATTAGCTGGTGGGCCAATAAATATTTTTTAGAAGGCGGCCTCTTCTTGGTTGAGAAAGAATTTCTGGATTAGAGTCGCCCCCTAACGATTTTGGGCTAAAGGAGATAAACATGGCCGACATTTTGGCTCCCATGAGCGGCAATATCTGGAAAATCTTGGTCAAACCAGGCGATCCGGTCAACGAGGACGATGAGTTGATCGTCATGGAAGCCATGAAAATGGAGATTCCCGTCCTGGCCCCCCAAAAGGGAACCGTAAACCAGGTCTTGGTTAAAGAAGGCGACTCGGTGGAAGCCGACGCGATTTTGGTCACCTTGTCCTAGCCTGGCCAGAGCGGCCTTTTTTTGACTTAGCCAGAAGGTTTTTCTCATGATAATCGACGCCCATATCCATTTAAGCCCCCCGGATCTGGTGGCTGACCGGACTCCCTATCTCAATGGGGAAATAGGTTTATCCATCCTCTATGGCGATCCCAAAGCCCCCTTGACCTCCACCGCGACTTTGTTGGCCGACATGGACGCGGCCCAGGTCGATAAAGCCTTGGTCATGGGTTTTCCTTGGACCATTGAGGATAACGCCAAACGCCACAATGACTGGCTTTTGGCCGAATGCCAAAAATACCCCACCCGTCTTTATCCTTTGGCCGCCTTTGATCCCCGCTCGCCTTGGGCTTATGGCCACGCCGAGTCATTTTTGGCCGCCGGCGGCTTTGGCTTAGGCGAATTGTGCGTTTATGACGAAGGCTTAACGCCAGCTCTTTTGGATAATTTGGCCGCTTTGGGCCAGTTATGCCTTAAGCGTGGCTCGCCCATGTTGGTGCACGTCAATGAGCCCATTGGCCATCAATATCCTGGCAAAGCCCCCATGGAAATCAGTCAAATTTATGAGTTAACGCGCCGCTGTCAAGGGGTCAAATTGATTTTGGCCCACTTTGGCGGCGGCTTGCCGTTATTGGCCACCATCCGCAAGCAAGTCAAGGAATATTTGGCCACGACTTTGTTTGACACCGCGGCCATGCCTTTTTTGTTTGATCCCAAAGCCTTGGCCATGGCTTACGATGTTATAGGCGATAAGTTTTGCCTGGGCACCGATTACCCATTGCTTAAAACCGCTCGGTATGTCAAATATTTTCAGGACGCCGGATTGTCCGAAGAAGCCATCACGGGCGTTCTGGGCGGGGCGATCCAAAAGTTTTTGGAGCTTTAAAGATGGAAGATTGGTTGGGTTTGACGTTGGCCGTGCCGCCCCTGGCTGGGGAAGCGGCCATTAATATTTTGTTTGAGGTGGGCGCTCTGGGCGTCTGGGAAGACCAACCCGATAACCAGGGCCGCTTAGTTTATAAGGCGGGTTTTTCTTTAGGCGAAGAGACGCGCTTAATGGCCGAGGTGCCAGCGGCTCTAGTCAGCGTCGCCGAGTCCTTAGAGTTTCCCTTGGTCGAGGTGGCCTTGTCCATGGAGATAAAGCCGGGGGAGGATTTTAGCGAGACCTGGAAAAGAGATCTCCATCCGATGTTTGTGGGCCCCAGAATGTGGGTCGCCCCCACTTGGTGGAACACGGTCATCCCCACGACCCCGGAGGGCGTTATCTTAAAGATCGATCCGGGCCTAGCTTTTGGGAGCGGTCGCCATCCCTCCACTTTTTTATGTCTGATTATGCTCCATGATCTGGCCGAAGAGCTGACGCTCTACCCAACCCGGGTTTTGGATTTGGGCTCCGGGAGCGGTATTTTGGCTTTAGGGGCGGCCTTGCTCTTTCCCGAGGCGGATGTCTTGGGTTTGGATATTGACCAAGACACTATCCAAGTGGCTGAGGAGAACCGGCGAAGCAATAATTTAGATCACCGGGTCACTTTTAAAAACGCGTCCATAGACGAGCTAGACCCTGATGTCTATGAGTTGATCATGGCCAACCTAACCTTAAACGATTTAACGGCTTTGGCCCCAGAAATTAAGCGCGTCTTGAGCCTAAACGGCAAAGTCATTGTCTCCGGGCTTTTGGCCGATCAAACCGCGGCTTTGGAAGACGTTTTCGCGGAACTAGGCTTAAGGGCCATTCGCCATCTGGGCCAAGAGGAATGGTCGACTATTTTGTTAGGCCCCCTGGGCGAAGGGGCTAGTCGCCAAATTTGGCCAAAGGATGTCGTTTGAAAACCCGCCTTCTGACCTGGCCTCGGTCGACCGCGGCCAGTCAGGAGATTACCTTAGACCACGATCAAGCTCGCCATGGGCTTTTGGTTTTGCGTTTAAAAGAGGGCGATTCGATCACTTTGGCTAGTCCTTGGGGCTTAGCGGAAGCGGTCGTGACCCGAGCGGATCGCCAAACTCTGACCCTCGCCTTAAAGCTGGTCGGGGATTTTTCTGGGACGGAGTGTTGGGGCCCCACCTTGGCTTTGCCGCTCATTCGGCCCAGCCGCTTCGACTGGGCCGTGGAAAAAGCCGTGGAGCTGGGCGCCCGGCGGCTCTGGCCCATCGTCCCCCAAAGAGCAAGATCCCAAGAATCTAGCCCCCAAAAATTGGCCCGTTGGGAGCGTCTAGCCGAAGAAGCCCGAAAACAGTGCGCCCGCTCGGCTCCCTTGGTCATTTCGGCCATCTTGTCTTGGCCGGACTTTTTAGCCGAGGCCGCGGCTTTTCCGGGGCCTCGGCTCCTCTTAGCCCCGGAGGGCGGCTCTTGGCCAGACCTAGAGGAAGAGCCTTTGCTCCTCATTGGGCCAGAGGGCGGTTTTAATGAGGCCGAGCGTTTGACCCTGGCCGATTTGGATTTTCTACCCATCTCCTTAGGCCCGCGTACTTTAAGGACAGAAACGGCGGCTTTGGCCGCTTTGGCTCAGTGGTCTCTTTTAAGTCCCGATCCCTCGAAAAAACTCCCCTAAAATTAGCCGGTTAGCGAATTTTTTTTTAATCGCCTCCTTGACCTTAAGGGGGTTAATGGTTATTTTATGGATGATATAGGCTCAATTTTGGGCTCATTGATTTCCAAGGCAATAGGATTTCCGAGGTATAGTTATGATCGCCATCACTCCCCTGGCCCATGAAAAATTAACAGCCTTTCTGGCTGAAAACCAAACTACCCCCCAGGTGCGGGTATTTCTGCCTTCGGGCGGTTGTGGCGGGGACAGCCAGTTGGCTTTGACCGTCGATGGCCCGGGCGCCGAGGATTTTTCCGTGGAAAACGCGGGGCTGACCTTGTCTATTGACAAAAAACTTCAAGCCATCACGGGCTCGGTGACCATTGATTTTCAGGACAATGGCTTTGACTCGGGCTTTGTGGTTGAGCCGGAAAAGGTTCTGCCCATTCAGGATTCCGATTGCGGCCCTTGCTGTGACTGCCATTAAAAACCCTTTATGAGCTCCCCAGCCGCCGATCAAGAAGTTTTCTGCCCCTTTTTGTGGGCCGATTTGGCTAGCCTCGACCCCCTAAAAGTAGCCGATTTAACTGGGGCCGAGGCGCGGGGCGCGGGTTATGAACTGAATTTTTTAGGCCGGAACCACCTCGTCGAGACCCAGAAAAAGCTCTTAATTGGGCCCCCGGATTTGCGGGAAGTGGGTTTTCTGAAAACCATGGTGGTTCTGTCCTATTTGGTTAAAGGAGCGCGAGGGCCAGCTCCGGGTTTGGCCAATGTTTTGGTGGGGCCCTGGGAGTTACCCACAGGCAACGTCTTTTTTCGCGGGCCGCACGCTTTGCCGACCGAGCGCTTGGCGGAGACTTTTGGCCAAGACCCGGGCTCTTTTGTGGCCAAAGCCCAAAACCTCGGGGCCGAGGCCACTTCCGCTTCGGCTATTCTCCTGCGACCTCTCCCTTACGTGAAATTAGGCTGTTATCTCACCCCCGCCGATGAGGAGTTTCCGGCCCAAATTAGCTGGTCATTTGACCGGAACGCCCATTTTTATTTGGCTCTCGACGCTCTGTGGGGTCTGGCCCACATCTTCTCGTCAGAGCTGACGGACGCGCCCACGGACATAAACTACAATTAATAATTTTTGGCTAAGTATTTGAGCCGCCTCCCTAAAGGCGGTTTTTTTGTGGCCAAAATTTTTAAAGGCTTTTATAAAAGGCTTTTATAAATTAGATTATCTATAAAACTCCTCTTAATTTAAAATAATTTTCAACATTATGTTATAAAAGCGTCTATTTTTTAACCAACTCCCGGGTTTTAAGGTTCGGGGCCCAGGGTAAATTTAGCCAAAAGCTGACGGCTAATCAAAGATCATTCAAAGACGAAGCGTTTTTAACCAGGCTCAAAGATAACGAAAAATAAGATAACAGGCTTTTTCGCCGGGCTTT
>JAISWW010000269.1 GCA_031270705.1 Deltaproteobacteria bacterium | reverse complement strand
ACGTAAACAATCCTTTGCCAATAGCCCCGGATACTCGCGTGGGTTATGTGACTGGCTCTTTTTCTTTGCCTGGAGCCATAACCACTTATATAAACAACTTCTATTTTACCATGGATTTTAAAGATGGAGCCATTAAGGACGGTGGCTTTGATATCGAGTACTCGCGTTTGGACGCGGCCCTAACCCTAATCCAAACTTACATCGGCGGTTTAAGTGGCGGAACCGGTCAACTGGATCTCAATAATCTGAGTTTTAGCCTCTCCAATTTTCAAAACGCCTATTACGCGCAAGACATCGCCTCCATTGACTACCCATTATTGGGAGCCTCGACCTATATGACTGGCCAACTGGGAGCTTTGGATTTCAATCAAGCCCTAAATGGTCGCTTGAATTTGGCTTATACTGGCTCTCCTACGGATATGCCGAGCTACCTTGATTTCGCGGGTCAGCTTAAGGACACGCCAACTACCGTGGTTTCTGGGCAATTCGCTCTCCTGCCTGGCGCGGTGGCTTTGGATAATTATTATAAATTTTCCTTGGATTTAAGCAGTGGCGCTATTACCAATGGCGATGTCAGGCTCAATTACCTTGATCCAGGTTCGCATAGCTATAGGGTTGTTCTCCACTCAGGCGTTGGCTCGATGCCCGCTAATGGGCAAAATTTTTCGATAAATTTTAACGAAGGCATGGTTGGGCTAAGTTTTTCCACCACGACTACCATCTTGTTCCAGCAACCGCCCAGTACCTCCCCGTTTATAACTGTTGGCGGGGGCACTACCATTGCTATGAACTATCGTGGCGTATTAACCGCCAGCATGGATCGGCCATTGGCTAACATTGGCCCAGGCGCCCGAGTCACCTCAGGGCGCTTGGATCTTTCAGCGGCTACGCAAACGCTTGTTCCTTTAACCTTGCCCTCGTATTTTCCTTATCAATATGACGTCCAAGATGGCGAAGTAAATCCGCCAGGCCGCTAGAGAGGCGGGCTTTGGTTTTTGATTTCCTTATTGGACAAAATATGGTATTTAATAAATGGTTTAGGTCTGGGTCAAAGCTTATTTTTTTAGTTAAAGTTTGTTTTTTAAATTAATATTAAAAAATTATGTCTATTTAAAATAATTATTGAGGTTTATACTGTAGAATTTTCATTTATTTAGTTAATAATTAGCCTGGAAGGGTGAAGTTATTTTAGACATATAAAATCATTTGGCCTTGACATAGACCAAGGGCGTCTATCTTTTGGCCAAAATTTCGCGTTTCCGGATTTGACAAAAAACGCCTTATGGGTGTTTAATGGGAGATTGGTTAATTTCTTCTTTGGGGTTCTGAGTGTATTAATGGCAAACAAGCAAGTTAATATTAAAAAGCTCTTGCGGACAGAGGACGCTTTTCTGACTACCTCGGAAAGGGCCTATAACTATTATTTAACCCATACCCGCCAATTTATTTTGGGGGCGGTGGGTTTTGTTATTATCGTGGCGGCGTTTTTTATCTTTGTCAACGTCCGTAACAATAATCTACTCAAGGCGGCTGAAGCCTCTCAGGCGGCCATCGCCTCTCCAGATCCGGGCTCGGCTATTCTGGCTTTGGGCGAGGTTATTGAAAAATATCCCAGCTCCCCGTCCGCGCGAGCCGCGACTTTGGCTTTGGCCCAAGCTCAAGCCGAGGCCAAAAATTACGCCCAGGCCGTGGAGATCTTGGAAAAGTTTGTCGCGGATCTAAAACCGTGGGAAAGTGGCTTAAAAAATCTCGCTCTCATCTCTTTGGGCCAGTTATACGAGGAACAAAACGATTTAGACAAAGCCTCGCGAAATTATCGGGCCGCCCAAGCTTTGGCCAAGGGAACGAGCTCATCAGACCAAGGCGACGCGGCTATCCAATCGGAATTGACTCTTTCCATAGGCCGAGTTTTGGAGGCTGTTGGGCAAAAGGACGAGGCGAAAAAGGTTTATGACTCTTTTTACTTAACTTACCCCAATCGAGGCTCGGTTCAGGATTATTTGGCCCAATATCGTTTGGCTTCTTTGACTCTGGCCACGCCAGTCGCGACCACCAGCCCAGCCGTTGAGGCCGTTCCCCTGGCTAACGACTCGCCAGCCGACAATTCTTCGCGAGATAACGCCACGGTCGAGCAAGCTAACGTCACGGTTGAGCAAGCTAACGCCACAGTCGAAAATGTTCCCGCCGCTAACGACTCGGCGACCAACGAGACCAAGGCCTCCGCTCAGCCCTCAGACGATCAAGCGCTAAATCAAACAGTCGATAAGTCGGTCGATAAAAATGTCGCCGCTGACAAGCCCAAGCCCAAACCCAAGGGCCAAGCCAAAGGCAAAAAAGACGGCCAGAAAAAACCGCGCAAATAACGCGCCCCCCAGTTTTGTGGCTGGAGTCAGAGGACAATAGATGGTTGACACGCTCAAAGGACAGTCTCCTCAAAACGATCCTGCCCAGAAAGACCCTTTTGGCGATTGGCCAGATGAGAAGGATTTAGACAAGCCCAAGTCGCCTCAGGGAGGCGGCCTGGGCGTTATTATTCTAGTTGTGGCCTTGCTCTTAGGTTTGGCTGGGGTGGGTTATTATTTATTTAAAACCAGCTTTGAGACCCCAGAACCTCTCCCTCCCTCGCCGCCAAGCCAACCAGTAACTTCCGCGCCGCCGAGCTCGCCTCCGGTCGCTATTGACGCGCCTAGCCCCGCGGAATCAGAGGTTCCGCCCACGCCAGCCGCCGAGCAGCCTAAGGGTTTGTTCTTCACGCCTAATGAGAGCCTAGACAATCAATCGGAAGCGGGAGTCTCTGGCCAAGATGACAATTTAACGGCGGAAAATTTAACGGGTAATCAATCGACTGACAATCTCACAACTGATAACCAGTTAATCGATAATTTGTCATCAAACGATAACTTAAGCGATAATTTAACTGATAATTTATCGGAAACTCAGGCCTTGGGTTTGGACAATCAGAGCCAAGAAACGGATTTGGCGACGGAACCTCAGACTGGAGATAACGCCTCTTCGGCGGGAGCCAATTGGCCGTTGGTTGTCGAAGACGCTGGCTCAAGCCCTCCAGAAGACAAAGAAAAGCCAGTTTTGACCGATAACGCCACTTTAGCGGCGAATGAGCTTCCAGTCGCTGGGAGTTCCTCGGTTGAGCCAGCCCCAGAAGCGAACGCCAACCTAACTGGGTTCGCCGCTACGGAACAGCCTTTGGCCTTGGTGGATAGCTCCGAGATTCCCCCGGAAGAATCCTTGGAAGAACCCAAGGAAGAATCCGCGCGGCCCCTCGAATCTCCAGCCCTCGATTCTCAATCAGTCGATTCGCCTTTACCTTTAAAGATTGACGAAACAGCTTCGAAGGACTCTTTAACGGCGCTTTCTCCCCCAGTCGATGAGCCTGTGGCCCCCACGAAAGTCGAGCCTAGCCCAGAGCCGACCGTTTCGCCCGCTGAGACGTCTAAGCCTTTGCCGAGCGAGTCGGAAAAAGCTCAAACGCCTAAACCCACAGAAACTACCCCCAAGCCTGTGGAGACTCCGAAACCGAACGATTCTGGTTTAGCTCTGACTCCCGCGCCTAAACCATTGGAGATTGGCTCTGAGCCACAAAAGAGCCCCGATTCTCCAGCCCCGACTGAGACAGCCCCGGCTGAGCCAACCTCGCCCAGTTCTGATTCCGATGATGAGGCCATCGCTCCCGTTTGGGTCAGTAACCTCCATTCCACCCCTGATGAGAGCGAGTCGGAACAGGTTTGGCAGAAGCTGAAGTCTTTGCCGGGCTCAGAGAGACTTTATCGTTATGAAACCACGGTTGGTGGCATAAAACAAAGGCGGATTAGGTTAGGTTTTTTCCAGACCAGAGATGAGGCTTTAGAGGCGAGCCAACGTCTAGCCAAAGAGGCCAAACTTGGTCAGCCTTGGTTGGTTCAACCAACCAAAGCTGAGCATAATAAATATTATGGTCAGTCTTTATCCGAGCGCTGGGCCATTAATATCTCTTCCACCATTAAGAAGGAAGACTCAGAAAAATATTGGCAAGCCTTGGAAGGCGACAAAGCCAAAAAACAACTTAAGAAATTGGAGCGTCAAGGTCAGTCCGCGCCTAGGCTTTATCGCTCCGAAGCCACGGTTAATGGCCAACTGAACTATCGGATCCGTTTAGGCTTCTTCGCCACTCAAAAAGAGGCTGAGGCAGCCGCTCAGGCTCTAGTGACCGCGGCTGGCTTAACCGCCGCTCAGATTGATAAACCTTGGGCGGTTCGTCCGACCGTGGACGAGGAAAAAGCCAATAGTCAATAAACGCTTAAAAATTATCCACCCCTCGCTTGTTGGTTGGGTAAAAATAGGCTGGTCGCGTTTTTTAGGTTGAGTAAGAACAACCCCAATCTTTTATTTGTAGCGACTGATTCTTATTTAATAAAAATCTTAACCTACGGTTTTTATTCAATATTTTTGTTTTCTTGAAACTGAGCTGGGTTAAAATTCCGTCTTTGGCCCTGTTCTTGCTTTTAGCGTAATCGTTTTTGATTTTATACAATTTCAGGCGGATCATTAGATTTTAAGCCTGATATTTTAAGGAACGAGCTAATAGGCATTGACCTGGGCTCACAAGAGGTGTGTTTTATGAGAAAGATTTTAGCTTCTCTTCTTTTTCTCCCTATTATCGCTTTATTGGCGGTAATTTGCTCCCCCCAAGCTGAGGCGGCGGCTGTTCGCCAATCCCCAGGTCAAGACTCTCTAATCTCAATGGTTGACGTCTTGAATTCTGGTCAAGTCCAGACCATCGCTGACCGCGATCGTCGGGACAATGATCGTCGGGATGATCGTCAGTATCGGGACAATGACCGTCGGGATAATGACCGTTATGACAATGATCGTCGGGATAATGATCGTCGGGACAACGACCGCCGGGACAACCGTGGCCAGAAAAAAGCCAAGCCCAAAAAACCCTCGAAGAAGGGCCATGACAATGACCGTCGGGACAATGATCGTCGGGATGATCGTCGGGACAATGATCGTCGGGATGACCGTCGGGACAATGACCGTCGGGACAATGACCATCGGGACAATGATCGTCGTCGGTAAATCGAATTTCTTTCGCTCTTAGTCGCGGGCCCTTAGCCTGAGAAGGTTAAGGGCCTTCTGGCGTTTGTTTGGGAATAATTTTCGCTCGCGCTCAATATTTTAAGGCGCTAAATCTTTTGGGCCATGACTGGAACTATTTGACGCGCTCCCGCGCCTTACGCGTCTTAGGATTACTGGAGCGACAGAAAAAGCCGGTCGAAACCGGTCTGACCGCTCCTCCGTCAAGAGTCGACGCCCCGACTTTATATATTGATCGCGGCCTTAAGGTCACCTTTTTGACCAGATCCGCGACCAGAACCAGCGCGCTCTCTTTCCCGATGGCTTAAGTCCAAAAGAACATGTCCGCTATTATCGCTTAATGGGAGTCTGTGGGCTCGTCGGCGATTTTACCTAAGAATTTTCTCGCCCATCACCCTCAAGGTCAAATCGCTAGGTTCTAGATTACTCATCTTCATTGAATGGTAGGAAAAATTTCCTCAAGTCTGGCCTTTACTGAGTAAAAACGTCTGGTCAAATCTAATTATATGGTAGAAATGACCCGTGGATTTTTTTTTCGCGCTTAATGTTTGAGGGGAAACGGGCGAAAATAAAATTAGTGGCGGCTTGGGCTGGTTCCTTTTTTAAATATCTACTATAGTAATGATTCCATTTAGCCGTCTGAACAATAAGCTCTTAATCTTTGGCGAGGAATTAACCAACCAATAACCTGGTAGGGAAAATTTCCTCGGCTGGCCTTCTTGACTGAGTAAAAAAGTCCGACAAACTCGGTTTTTGTGAGTAAAAACAACCCGTGGCTGGCTAATGAGAACTTCCAGAAAACAAAGGTTATGACTTAAGTATGAGTTTTTATTGAAGATTTTGTTTTTTATCGCCGTGGCCACGCTTTAAAAAATGGGTTTGGCCTTGTTCTTGCTCTATAAGCTTTCGTCTTAAAGGCATAGAGATTTATAATTAAAACTAAGATTTTCAAGTTTGATTAAATTTAAAATATGAGCTAGTAGGCGTTGTCTTAGGCTCTACCGTGAGGTGTCAGATGAAAAAAGTTCTATTATCAGTTTTGTTAATTCCCGCTATGGCTTTTATGGCCGCTATTGGCTCTAATCAGGCTGACGCTTCAGCCGTCCGGGGCGCTCAAGCCCAGGATAATTTTGTTAACCTGGCTGATACTTTGAGCTTGGGACAAGCCCCTCTCTCTGACGTAAGTCAGTTCCAGACCATCGCCGATCGGGATCGCCGTGGCCGCGATAATGACCGCTACGATAACGATCGCCGAGGCCGCGACAATGACCGCTACGACAACAATCGCCAGGGCCGCGACAATGACCGCTACGATAATGATCGCCGGGGCCGCGATAATGACCGCTACGACAACAATCGCCGGGGCCGCGATAACAACCGCCACGATCGCTATGATAACGATCGCCGGGATCATCGTGGCTCAAAAAAGAGTCTGAACAAAAAATCCTCCAAAAAGCGCGTTGATCGTCGGGATGGGCGCCGGGATGGTCATCGGGACAATGATCGGGATGACCGTCGGGAT
>JAISWW010000187.1 GCA_031270705.1 Deltaproteobacteria bacterium | reverse complement strand
GCCTGCGCGCCCACCATCAGCGAGGCCAGGCCGACCATCACGACCGCCTTCGCGACCTCCGCCAGCTAGGCCGGGCCGACCTTCCCGAGCGCCTTCGCGACCACCGCCAGCTAGGCCAGGCCGACCTTCACGACCGCCCTCTCGACCACCGCCAGCTAGACCGGGCCGACCTTCACGAGCGCCTTCACGACCACCGCCAGCTAGGCCAGGCCGACCATCCCGACCGCCTTCGCGACCGCCATCAGCTAAACCAGGCCGACCGCCACGAGCGCCTTCACTACCTTCACGACCGCCGCCTAAGCTGGGTCGACCTTCACGACCGCCCTCGCGACCACCGCCTAAGCTGGGCCGACCTTCACGAGAGCCTTCGCGATTACCACTACCGCCTAAGTTGGGCCTTCCACGGCGTTCGCCATCACGACCGCCGCCAACGAAGCCAGCCCGATCGCCATCACGACCGCCTAAGCTGGGCCTAGTAGCGCGTTCGAGCATCTCGGGACGACGACCGGTTCCAGGCCTTTGATTGCCACCTAATTGGGGACGACCGCCTCCAGGTCTTTGAGACGAGCCAACTTCAGGGCGACCGCTTCCGCCAGGCCTTTGAGAAGAGCCCACTTCTGGACGTCGACTTCCGCCAGGCCTTTGAGAAGAGCCAAAGTCAGGACGACCGCTTCCAGGCCTTTGAGAAGAGCCAACTTCTGGGCGTCGACTTCCGCCAGGCCTTTGAGAAGAGCCAAAGTCAGGACGACCGCTTCCAGGCCTTTGAGAAGAGCCAACTTCTGGGCGTCGACTTCCGCCGGGCCTTTGAGAAGAACCAACTTCAGGACGTCGGCTTCCGCCAGGCCTTTGAGAAGAGCCAACTTCAGGACGACGACTTCCGCCAGGCCTTTGAGGAGTAACGGTTTCAGGACGTCGGTTCGCGCCAGGCCTATTGGTATTAACCGAGGGGCGAGTGCTAGGTCTTGGAGTCCTGTTCGTAGAAGGCATAACGGCGGGCCTAGCTTGAGGCCTTGTTTGAGGTCTCGCTTGAGGCGTAGCTTGAGGCCTGGCTTGAGGCCTGGCTTGAGGCCTAGCTTGGGGCCTAGCTTGAGGCCTGGCTTGAGGCCTAGCTTGAGGTCTCGCCTGGGGCGTGGCTTGAGGCCTAGCTTGAGGTCTCGCTTGAGGCCTGGCTTGAGGCCTCGCCGCGGGTTTGGCCGCCGGCTTGGCCGCTGGTTTAGCCGCGGGTTTGGCCGCGGGCGCTTCTTTTTTTCTTTCTTCCCTACTAGGTCTTTGCCTTTGCGCGACCTGGGCCACTACTGGAAGAGAGCCTGAGGAGGATTTTTGGTAGGCCCCACGGTCAGAGAAAGCCTGATCGGTAAAAATCAAGGCCGCGAGAGCCAAGACAAACAACCATAAAGATGTTGACTTACCGTTAAGCATATAGCACCTCAAAATGTCCTAAGGGCGCGATTCCCCACAGACTCGCTCGCCATCACAGGCGGCTTAAACTATATTAAAATTTTAAACAAAAAACTAAATTTTAGCTTACTTAAAGATGTAACAAAAAACTAAAATATAATACAATATATCAAAAATAAATTCACGTTAACACGGTTTTAAAATTTGATTTATTTCACTCACTCGCCCGACTATTTCGAGCATTAACCCTGTTTCTAAATCAAATTTTTTAAATATAAAGTGAATTCATAACTCTACTTTCTCATATGAATTAACAAAAAAAAACTCTAAAGTCAAGGAAAACTTCAACTCCTGGTCAGGTTTAGCTTTCCCAAAACGCTCAAGTCCGCTCTAAGATTCCCAGGCGGGACTCGCGAGCCCATTCCGCCTTAATAACCAGTAAATCTCATTTTAAGGCGGACTCTTGCCATAATTGCGCTGAAGGAGTTACAGCAAAAAAAAGGCCAAGTCCATTTTTGGAGGTCTTGGCCGTTTACGCGGGCGTTTATCAAGAAGATCTTAAGTTTGCCCAGAGATCTAGACTAAGGCCTTGACTTTTGGGATCTCCGAAGAGGGTATTTTTAACCCAAGGGCCCCAACTAATCAGCCCATTTTTACTCAGTTTAAAATAACCGAGGAAAAACTCCCCAGAACCTCTAGCCCTAAAATCCCTAAGGCGCCCATTGGCCGTCTGGGCCAAAATTAAGAGCCGACCAGCCTTAGGGAGCTTAATTGAGTTAAAAACTAAATATTTAGATATTGATAAAAGATTTTATAGATTAAAAAGGGAATTTTTATTCAATTCGCCTCAGAGCGCTGGGCTAGTCTTTGGGGCGGACAAAAGGTTTTAAAGATCTCTGGGGAGCGGCCATAGAGGGGAATGGGAGGGTACTGGGCTAACTGGCCTTTTTCAAATATTAGGTTAGCCATTTGGGCCAAAGTTAAAGCCGAGGGGCTGTCCTTAGGGCCCAAATCGACCCAAGCTGGCCGCGGGCTCAAAAGATCTAGGCCTGGGCCAGTAACGGTCACCCGCTCGCCTTTGGGGTTAAAAGTCTCTAAAACTGGCCACAATTTATCGGGGCTGAGGGCCAAGACCTCAGTTAGGGGCTCCAATTGGCCAGATTCCACCCGATAGAGGGCCGTAAATATCTCCCTGTGTCTCGCGTCCATGACTGGAGCCACTAAGCCTTGAGTTTGGGCTTGGGTGGCTAAGATGGCTAAAGACGAAAAGCCGGCCACCGGCGATTGGCTGGCGAAAGCCAAACCTTTCGCCAAAGCCAAACCCACTCTTAAGCCAGTAAAGGAGCCTGGCCCACAACCAACCGCTAAAAGACCCAGATCGCTAGGCTTTAAGCCTTGGTTCTTTAGAGCCTCATCGACCAGCGGGGCTAAGGTCTGGCCATGGCTAGCCAGCCCCGCCCCAACATAATTATACAGAGTTTGACAGCCTGCCGAGCTGAAACTGGCTAGGGCTAACCCTAAAGAAGTCGAGGCCGTGTCCCAAGCCAAAATCAGCATGTTTCTATCAATAATCTCTATAAATAAGCTCTAAATTACTCAGAACTCCGCGACTGGCTAATGGCTGGGCCTGACCAGCGAGTTATCCAGCGGTGGATGTCGTTATAAAAAACCAAAACCATCAAAGCCACCAAAGCCGTGACCCCCACCCATTGACAGGCTTCACGGAACCTGACGCTTAGAGGTTTCCGCCTTAAACCCTCAATGAGGAAGAACATTAACTGGCCGCCATCCAAAACCGGGAGAGGCACTAGATTAATGATGGCCAGGTTCACGCTAATGAGAGCCATGACCCAGATATAATCCATTAAGCCCTCGCGAGCCTTTTTGCCCGCCACCTCGGCGATCATTAAAGGGCCGCCCAAAACCTTAATGGAAATTTTGCTCTGAAAAAGACGGACAAAGGTCTTGACGGTTAATTTGGTGACCTGCCAAGTTTCGTTTAGGCCCGCCCCAAAAGAGCCAATAAAGCCCAAAGGCTCCCTTAAGAGCTCAAGCCTTGGGCGCACGCCAATGAAAGGGGCGAACCCAGTTTGGCCATCTGGCCCATAGTTAGGCTCTAAGACCGGCGTTATGGTCAAATCCAGAACGGCTCCCTCTCGCTCGACCTTAACTAACATGGCGGTTGGCTGTTGATGAACCTTTTCGCCGTCAACTTCCGAAACTTGATCCGATTCCTTGATAATTCGAACCACGTCAAGCCAATCCGGGGTGGGCGCGCCATTGATGGATAGAATCAGATCCCCAGGCTTTAAGCCCGCGAGAGCGGCGGGTTTGCCCTCCACCGCTTCGTCAATGAGTGGCCTAGTCCGCGAGTCAAAGCCTAGATTCCAGCTTTGGATATTGTCGCCCAAAGGATTGGTCCACTCTTCGCGCTCCGGGGTGATGGCCAATTTGAGCGTTTCCGAGCCTCTTTTGACCGTCAATTGAACTGGTTGGCCAGCTCCTTGCCCCACCAAGGTCTGAATGTCGGTAAAAAATTTAATCGGCGAGCCATTAACGCTCTCAACCACGTCCCCACTAGCTAAACCGGCCACTTGAGCTGGGCCTTTCAGATCAATGGGCCCGACAATGGGGGGCAGATGCTGGGCCCCAACCGTAAAATTAACCAACCACAAGGCTAAAATGGCGAAAAACACGTTAAATAGTGGGCCCGCCGCCACTATAATGACTTTGACCCAAATAGGCTTATGGGTGAAGGAATGTCGCCGCTCCTCCGCGGGGATTTCCTCGCTGGGCGATTCCCCAAATAAGGCCACGTAACCGCCCAAGGGCAACCAAGCCAGTTGGTACTCGGTCTCCCCTATTTTTTTGGACCAAGCTTTGGGCGGAAATCCCAGAGAAAACTTTTCAACCCGCACCCCTAAAAGCTTAGCGGCCAAAAAATGGCCTAGCTCGTGGACGAATATAAGAACCAACAAAAGGACGACAAAAGAAACAAGCGTGGTCAACATAACCTTACCTTGAAATTCGCGATGACTCCGCAAACGGAGATCAAACAATCATTATACCACAAAAATCCAGGGCGCTTGGAAAAATAAGGCCTATTTTTTCGCTCGCCACCCTTAGCCCAAAAGAGTCAGCCCAAAAGAGAGCTAATCCTTATGTTTTTTTACGATTCAAAACCCGCTAAGCCGCTTTGGCCATAATATTTGAGCTCCCTTAACTTATGGTTATCTTTTTTATAATAATTTACGTATTAATAGACATGTTTTCAGAGACGAAAAAGCGGAATTATGAGGAGAGCCGCCTGGCCATAAAAGGCCAGGCGGGTAAATTGACCTTAAATGGCGTACTGTTTGACCGGTCGCCCACCTTCCAAGTGTTCCTCGGCGATGGTCTCAATAGCCTCTGGCGTTAAGCCAGCGTACCAAACGCCTTCGGGATAAACCACCATAATGGGGCCTTTGTCGCAGATCCCAAAACAACTGGTGGCGCTCACTATGACCTCAGAGCCTAGATCCCTATCCTCCAGCTCCATAACCAGTTTTCTGATCAACTCCACGCCCTGTCGGGTGTGGCACGCGCCTTTTTTGTCGCCAACCAGCTTAGAGCCGGCGCACATCAGGACATGGTGCTTGTAAACCATGGTTACTCCTTAAGAATTGTGAAAGAAATTGTAGGGCGATGTCTAAGACAAGATCAGTCTAAAGAAGGATTTTTGGTCTGTCAATTAAGTTTGAGCCGGTAGGCGAGAGGATTTTTTTATAAATTGCCATTACTAGCCAGGATCCACATTATGGAATAACTCCAGAAAAGAAACCTTTAATTTCGCGCCTTTTTATGAGATTATAGAGTAAGCTCAAGGAAACTCTATGGTTTTTTTGAGCCAGCCCTTGACTTAGGGCTATTTTATGTAGGCGGCCATAAGCCTTAAGGGAGCCATTATGCCTAAATCCTGGGCGCCAAAAATCTGGCTGGCCATCGCCTGGGCTATTTTTGGCCTTGGCTTAGGCCCTTTAGCCGAAATCCAAGCTGATGACAAAAAGCTCAAAATTGGCTTTGGCGCGGCTTTGTTAGGCAACTTAGCCTCCTATGGCCAGTCCAATTTCTTTGGTTTGGAATACGCGGTCTTAAAGGCCAATAAAAATGGCGGGATCCTGGGCCAAACCCTAGAAATCGTCATCGCCGACGACTCCTGTAACCCCGCGCAAGCCAAAATCGCGGCAAAAAAACTCTTAAATAAAGACGTAAAACTCATTATAGGCCACACTTGTTCCGGGGCCACGCGAGCCGCTTTAGACGTTTATGGCGACAAAGCCCTGGTTATCTCGGGGTCAGCCACGGAAAACGCTCTAACCGATAGCGGGAAATATCCTTATTTTTTCCGAGCCACCCCGCGCGGCGACATCCAAGTCAAACTCCAGTTGGCCTTGCTCCGCAAAAATGGCTACCGCCAAGTCGCTATCCTCCACGACAAATCCGACTATGGGGAAGCCATGGCCGAAAACGCCCGGCAACTCCTAACGGCCTCCCCCGATAGCCAATTCCAAGTGACTATTTTCGCGGGCCTCAACCCTGGCCAAGACTATGAGGCCATCATCGCCAAACTCTTGGAGACCAAAACTGAAGCCCTCATCTGGGGGGGTTATTATAACGACGCGGCCAAACTGGCCACGCAAATCCACCAAAAAGACCCTAATTTTCCCATCATCGGCTCGGATGGCCTCAAGGACAACCGCTTTCTTAACCTCGCCCAAAAAGCGGCCGAAGGCGTATATTGCGTTGGCCAACCCAGTCTTAGCCACAGCCAAGCGGCTCAGGAAGCCCTTAAGGATCACCGAAGCCGCTATTACTCCCAAGAAGTGGGGTCTTACTTTTTTTACGCCGCTGGAGCGGCGGAAGCCTTGTTCGCGGCCTTAACCAAAGCCGGAACGACGGATAATTTCGCGGCCATCAAAAAGAGCCTTAACGAGGATACCGTTGAGACAGTCATGGGCCCAATTCGCTTTGACGCCAAAGGGGATATTATTGGGGCGGGCTATAAAATGTTTCAGGTTCGCCAGGGGCGTTTCGTGGAAGTTCCCCTGTAAAAAGTTTTGG
>JAISWW010000117.1 GCA_031270705.1 Deltaproteobacteria bacterium | reverse complement strand
CACGGTTTCCGCAAACGCGACTATAATACTGACCCCCGCGATCGGGGCCGCTTAAACGCTCCCGTCGTGGCCGCTGGTCTAACCTTCCAGTTTGGCGGGGCTGGCCCCTGCCTGGATTCCGACAAAGATGGCGTTTGCGACATCTATGACAAATGCCCTGGCACCCCCGCTGGTTACAAGGTTGACGCCAATGGTTGCCCCATCACGGTCTCCATTAATCTTTTGATTAATTTTGACTTTGACAAATCCGTCATTAAGCCCGAGTACTACTCTGAGGTGCAGAAGGTGGCTGACTTCTTGACTAGCCATCCTCTCTCCACCGCCGTGGTTGAGGGCCATACCGATAGCCGGGGCAATGACGCCTATAACGAGAAGCTCTCCCAGAGAAGGGCGGACGCGGTTAGCCAAGAGTTGCAGTCGCGCTTCAACATCGACGCCTCGAGGATTCAATCGGTTGGCTATGGCGAGTCCAGGCCCATCGCCGATAACGACACCGCCGCGGGCCGGGCCGAAAACCGCCGGGTCGTGGGCGTTATTACTGGCCAAGACATAGACAAATAAATCGCTAAGTAGACCAGTCATTAGCCTTTGGTCTACCAAGATTTCTAGAAAAACCAGGGCCTAAGGCCCTGGTTTTTCTATATCGGCTCTTAATTAAGATGAATAGCGAGGAGCTCTTGTGACCTGGGATCTTAATCCCGTATTTTTTACTATCCCCGGGCTGGATCTTTCTGTCCGCTATTATGGGCTCATTTTTTCCCTAAATTTCATTTTGGGGCTTATTTTATACGCCTGGCAGGTTCGGCGAGCTGGCCGTTCCCTCAATGAGGCCATGGACATGGTTTGGCCAGCCTTTATTGGGCTAGTTTGCGGAGCTCGCTTAGGCCATGTGTTTTTCTATAATTTTGACTATTTTCTCAAAGAGCCCTTATGGCTTTTTCGGGTTTGGGAAGGCGGCCTAGCTAGCCATGGGGCGGCCATAGGCCTTGTGGGGGCCATCGCTTGGCGGGCTTATCGCGATAAAAGGCCTTTTTGGGATCTTTTTGACCGGCTCACTTTTTCGGGAGCCTTAGGCGCGGGACTCATCCGTTTGGGCAATTTTTTCAATTCCGAAATTGTCGGCAAAATCACCACCGCCTCTTGGGGCGTCCATTTTCCGCGCTATGATTGGCAAATGCCGCCCGATCTGGTACCGGCCCGCTATCCCAGCCAATTGGTCGAGTTTGGGGCGGGCCTCCTTATCCTGGGTCTATTGTTGATTCTAGATCGCCTGGCTGGCCGCGAAAATAGGCCGCGCGGCTTATTGTCGGCGGCTTTTTTGATCTTGTATTTTACGGCCCGATTTTTAATGGAATTTTTAAAAGAGCGCCATGGAGCCGCGGATGATTTATGGCTCTCCAAAGGCCAATTATTATCGATCCTGCCCCTCGCTTTTGGGGTGGGTCTTTTGATTATGGTTCTAAAAAAAGCCAAAAAGGCCAAATCTTGAATATCATCGCCCCTCACCGGCTACCTGGCCTCTTTTACCGGGCCTTTGTCAAAGATTGTCAAAGGATTTATCGGGTTTTGCCCAAGCCTTTAAAGTTCCGGTATTGGCTCGTCATGGGCGTTCAATGTTTATCCGCCATTTGCGAGATCTTAACCTTACTCATGATCTCTTTGTTCGCCTTAACCATGGCCGCCCCGGAAGCCGCCCCGGATCATTTTCTCATTCGACCCTTTTTGGCTTATTGGCCCGCCTTAGCCCAGTTAGCCCGCGAGCCCCGCAACCTGGTTATTTTGACCAGCTTATTGATGATTGTCTTTGTGGCCATAAAATCCACCATTTTTGTCTACTCCAACCATCGCTCCTCACTTTTGTCGCAAAGGATCAGCTTAGAGGTCTCGCGCCAAGCTCTCCAAAACGCCTTAAACCAAGATTACCAAGATCTATTGGGTTCCGAGCCCGACGCCTTGGTGCACAGTATTTTAAATAGATCGAACTTGGGCACCTTTTTGTTGCATAACTTTTTCTTTCAGGCTAATTGCTTTTCCTGTTTAGCTCTTTTTTCGACCTTAGCTATTCTTGAGCCAAAATTAACCTTAATTACGGCTATTTCTTTTGGTTTGGCCTCTCTTTTTGTTTATGGCTTAGTGCGCCAGAAATTGGATTTATATGGCCGGAAAGTCCAAGAATACATAGTTCAGGAAGGGCATAATTTGGTGGCCATTAGCCAAGGCTTTCGGGAAATAATTATTTACGCCCGCCAAAAAACGGCCTTAAAACATTTTTTGGCTTTAGGGCAAAAAGCCATAAATTCCAAAGCCTTTTTAAACTTCGCCTTTACCCTGCCCAGCCAATCTTTAGAGGTGGTCGGCTTTGGCACCATTGGCCTCATAGTCATCCTCATGATCTTGGCTAATCTCCCTTTAGCCGAAATCATCGCCACCACTTCCATGCTCATGCTGACGGCCTGGCGGATTCTGCCGGCGGTCAGTCGGTGTCTCTCTTACACGGTTAGCGTTCGGAGCCTTAGAGCCCAGGCCCTAGCTATTTTGGAACTGGCTATCGATCAGGACAAAGCCCAGAAAGTCCGGCCCAAGCCCGATCCCGATTTTGCCTTTAACCGAGAGCTCACCTTGGAAAACGTGGCCTTCGCTTATCCCAAGGCCCAAGATCAGGCCGTGAAAAACCTGAGCCTAACCATTCCCAAAGGCCAAAGCCTAGGGCTCATTGGCCAATCTGGCTCGGGCAAAACCACTTTGGCTTTAATTTTAAGCGGCTTAATTCAGCCGCAAGATGGGCGATTTTTGGTGGATGGCCAAGAACTCTCGCCGGCCAAAAAAGAGGCTTATTATCAAATCCTCGGTTATGTGCCCCAAAATCCTCTCTTAGTGGAAGGAACCCTAGCCGAAAACGTGGCCTTTAGCCAGTGGGGCGAAGAGAGCGATCGGGCTAGAGTCATGGAGGTTTGTCAGGAGGCGGCCATGACTTTCGCCTTTGACCATCCCCTAGGCCTCGATCAACCCGTGACCCCCGGTAGCCTTTCGGGCGGTCAAGCTCAAAGGGCGGCCATCGCTAGAGCTCTCTACCCGCGGCCCAAAATTGTCATTTTTGACGAGGCCACCTCGGCTTTGGATCTGGCTAGCGAAAACATCATTAAAAATACCCTGGAGCGTTTTCAAGGCCAGCTGACCAGCGTCATCATCGCTCACCGCCTCTCCACGGTGGAAACCTGCGACGCCTTGGTTTGGCTGGAAGCCGGATCCATTAAGATGGTGGGCCCGCCGAAAGAGATCATTCCTCTTTACCAAAAAAACATGGATGAGTTGTCTCTAGCCCACGCCCGCCAAAACGAAGGCTTATCGCCGAGCGGGCCAATAATTGACAAGCCCAAGGCTGAGGTAATAAGATAAGTCATTATTTAGCTCTCAGAAGACCCTGGCCCAAAGGTTCTTGGCCCCTTTCATAAGGCCCAATAGCTGGTTTTGGCTCCTTAAGCGCCTTGGCCGGCCTCAACCCAACTCTAAAACACTCTAAACGGAACTCTATGCGCATTTCCGAGCGGCGCTTTTTTGACCCCCACAGCCCTTTTGTCCTCTTTCTGGGGCTTTGGTTAGGGATCTGGGTTTGGGTGGGAGCCAACGCCTGGGCCGGAGATCCGCCGCCGCTAAAGAAATATGACCAGAGGGCCGAGGCTAAAACCCAGTCGCTCATCAAAAAATTTGATATCCAAACAGAATTGCCCTTAATCAAGACCGAATCTGATAGCTCTGAACGCAAAGGCTTTGTTATCCAAATAATTTTATTCAGCCTTTTCGGGGTCGTCGTGGCCTTGATCCTCTTCATTGTGGGCCAATCCATCTATCGCCACCTGAAATCCGCGCCCCCGCCCGAGCCCTTAGCCAGCCCCAACGCCGATTTAGGCCAGCGTTTGGAAGAGATTGGCCAAAATAGCCGGCGCGTGGCCAAAAACGGCCAATACGCCGAAGCTATCCACCAATTGTTGTTAAGGAGTTTGGAAGAATTCCAAAAACGGAAAAAAGTGGCCTGGCCCTCCAGCTTAACCAGTCGCGAGATCCTGGCCCGCCTCAAACTGGGCCCGCCTGTGGAGCCGGCTTTGGCTTTTATGGTGGCCAAAGTCGAAATCTCCCATTTTGGGCCCTATGAGCCTCAAGAAACTGACTATAAGGCTTGTTTAGACAATTTTGAGACCTTAATCAAGGGCTTAAAAGCTGAGGGTTCCGCGTGAAAAAGAATTTCGTCCGTTTCGCGCTTTTCGTCCTAATCTTTATGGTTTTGGTGGTATTGGCTTATAAATTCCTCTCTGGCCAGACCGCCGCGCCTTACGGCCAAACCCTAGACCAAAGCTCTTATTCCGTCTCCGCCGTGGGTTTTACTCTTTTTTACGAATACCTAAAAGCCGAGAAACGCCCCATCCATCGCTCTTTAGTGGGCGAGAGTTGGAAGCCCGCCGCCAATCAATTGGCTATCTCGCCAGAGCCAGTCATGTCGATTCTGAAGTCGAAAAACCTCAGCCAAGCCCCATTATTATTGGTGATTCTGCCCAAATACAATTACGAGCCGGATCCCAAAAAACCCAACTGGCTCCTGGAAGCCAAACTCAAAAAAAACCAAGCCCTGACCCCAGTTTTAAACGCCCTTGACCTAAAAAAGGCCACCTTCCTTTACGCGCCCAACCCAGATTGGTGGCCAACCAAATATAAACTCTATCCGACCATAAACTCCCCCGTCCAATTGATAAAAGAGCCCTCTTTATCGCCTCTTATCTCTTGCCCTGACGGCGTCTTATTGGGGGAGCGCCGGCAAGGCGATAAAAGGCTCTTAATTTTATCTGATCCGGATATTTTAAATAATCATGGTTTGCGACAAGGCCTTAATCTGCCTTTAGCCATGTCAATACTAGACGATATCCTGCCTAAAAATGGGGAAATTATCTTTGACGAGCCCAGGTTTGGTACCCATAAGCCCGCGACTCAAGCCTCGGGCCAAAAATCGTCTCTCTTTGAGTGGCCATCTGGCCAACAACTCCTTCTTTACGCCGTGTTTTTGGCCACGGCCATCATGGCGATTTTGGCCGACGACTCGCGCTTCGGGCTACCCGCGGCCGAAGATGTTAAAATCGATTTTGGTCGCCAAAAACTCATTGAAAACTCGGCTCGCCTTTTGGGCAAATCGGGCAAGCCTAAAGACCTGACCTGGGATTATCTGGCCTTAATCATCAAAATGGCCGCCAAAGCCGCTCGTTTGCCCAAAGGCCTAACGGATCAAGAGATAAAAAATCGCTTGGAAAAGCTAGATCCGAAATTTTCTTTAAAAAGCTTATTGAATGAGATTGAGCGAGCTCCCAAACCCAGCCCAGGCCTTTGCCTGCAATGGGCTAACCGGGCTTATGAATGGAAAGCGAGGCTAGAACGTGGATTTGAAACTGGTCGGGGAAATAATCAAGGCCATCCTGGGGGAAGTCAATAAGGTCATTGTGGGTCAGGCCCAAGCCTTGGAACTGATGCTCACCAGCTTATTGTCCGGCGGCCATGTCCTTTTGGAAGGCGTGCCCGGCTCAGGCAAAACTCTCATGGCCCAAGCTTTCGCTTGGTCCATGAGCCTTAAGTTTGGGCGCGTCCAATTTACGCCGGATCTTATGCCTGGGGACGTTATTGGCACCAATTTATTTAACTTCCAGACCAACTCCTTTGTTTTAACGCCCGGGCCCATCTTTACCCAAATCCTTTTGGCCGACGAGATTAACCGCACGCCCCCCAAAACCCAAGCCGCTTTGTTACAGGCCATGAGCGAAAGATCCGTGACCATTGATCGCCAAAGCTATGATTTGGGCGAGGATTTTATGGTCGTGGCCACCCAAAACCCCATTGAGCAACAAGGCACCTATCCTTTGCCCGAGGCTCAGCTAGATCGCTTTTTATTTAAAATTGTCATTGGCTACCCCACGGAAAATGAGGAGCTAGAGATCGTTCGGCGTCATGGCCAAGGCTCCGCTCGCCCCACCCAAGCCAATTTTGGGATTCAGGCCGTGGTAACGCCCGAGCATTTAGCCTACGCTCGCGGGGTGGCTAGCCAAATTAAGCTCTCCGATGAGCTGGCTAGATATATCGTGACCTTGACCCGGGCCTCCCGTCGCCATCCGCTCATTGAGACCGGGGCCTCAACGCGAGCCGCCAACCTTCTGGCCGTCGCTAGCCGGGCTTACGCGGCCACCCAAGGCCGAGATTTTGTTATCCCCGATGACATAAAAACCCTCTTGCCGCCCCTTTTGAGACATCGCCTGGTTTTGTCCCCCGCCGCCGATATTGAGGGCGTCACCCCAGATCAAGCCATCAGCGAGCTCATCGCTCAAACTCCGGCTCCCCGTTAATAATCGTGTTTCGTCCCTCTTATAACGCTTTGATGACTTTTGGCGTTACCCTGCCTTTCACGATCTTCATTACCGCCCTGGCCCCCCATTTATGGCCCTTGGTCATAGCCTATCCACTTTTTATTCTCGCTATTTTTCTCTTGGATCTCACGCGGGCCTTGCCGGCGAGATCCTTGGAAACCAATCTTAAAGCCCCCTTGAGTCTGTATGTGGGCCATGAGGAGAACGCTCTTTTAACTATAACCGCGCCTTGGCCTAAGCCCTTAGAGATTGAGGCCGTTTTGGAAATCTCGGGCCCCATGACGGCTTTAAAGCCTTTCACCCTCAATCTAATTGACCAAAAAGTCGAGCTAAATATCCCTTTACTAGGTTATAGGCGCGGCCTCCTCCAATTAAAAGCTCTGTGGCTACGTTGGCCAGGCCCTTATAGCTTAATAGAAACCCGGATTCGCCGGCCTTTGAGTCATGAAATTCCGGTCAGTCAAAATACCCATAGGCTTTATCAAGACACGGTCAAAATCCTCAGCAGTCAAACCTTCATTGGCCAAAAACCCCTGCCCTTTAAAGGCGAAGGCTCCGAATTCGAGGGCTTAACCGAATTCGCTAACGGCATGGATCCGCGGCGCATTGACTGGAAACGCTCTGGTCGCCATAGAAAGCTTTTAGCCAGAGAATTTCGCCAAGAACGGAACCATTTAATTGTTTTTGGCTTTGACACAGGTCGCTTAATGCTGGAGCCCGTTAGTGGGATCACGAAGTTGGATCATTTTGTGGCCGCCGCTTTAAGACTGGGCTGGGTTTCTTTAAAGAGCGGGGATCTGGTGGGGGCTTGCGGCTATGATCTGACCTTCCACTCCTTCCTGAAACCTGGTCGCGGGCCTTTCTTTTTTAACCGCTTAAGATCTTTTACGGCGGCTTTCGACTACCGTTATGAGGAAACCAACCACACCTTAGCCTTGGCCGAGCTCATGAGTCGCTTGCCCCACCGTTCCTTGGTGGTTTTGTTTACCGAGTTTATTGACGACATCTCGGCTGAGTTACTGATGGAGAGCTTAGCCTTATTAACCCGCAAGCACATGGTCATTTTCGTGACCACGGGCGATCCGACTTTGGCCACTTTAACCAAACAAAAACCCCTGGATCCCCAAACTCTGGCCTCCGCCGTTTTGGCCGACAATTTCGCCAAAAACCGCGAGATCGTCTTAAACCGCGTTCGCCGCTTGGGCGTCCATTGTCTTGACGCGCCAGCCCAGCAAATTACCGGGGCCTTACTGAGTCGCTATCTCCTCATTAAGCAAAGGGGACTTTTGTGATGGATCCGAAAGCCTTAGATAAAACGCCTCCCGCGCTTAACGACGCCAGCCCCAAGGCTGAACAACCCGCGGAAACCCCGACCATCGTTTTAAGGAGCGCCACTTTCCGCAAAAACCGCGAAAAGAGTTGGCAAAGGCTGGATGATCTCATCGCTCGGCTCGACAAAAAAGGCTTAAAATCTCTTTCCGCCCAAGACGCGAGAGATCTGCCTCTTTTGTACCAAAACGCGGTTTCCTCTTTGGCTTTGGCCAGGCACATTGTTTTGGATCAAAGCTTAATGACTTATTTGGAAAGCCTGACTTTGCGCGGCTATATCGCTGTCTATGGCCCAAGGCAAGGTTTGGGCGAAGTTTTGGCCTCTTTTTTTAATCGGGACTTTCCGCGGGCCGTCCGAGCCTTAAAATGGCCCTTTTTAATCGCTTTTTTGGCTTTTTTTCTGGGCGTGACCTCAGGTTTTCTCCGCGTCCAGGCCAACCCAGCCGCCTTTTCTAGAATAGTCCCGCCCGCGGCCTCTCAAGGTCGCAATCTCACCTCTTCCGTTGAGACTCTGCGCGACGAGATTATATTCGGGCCTTGGTCAGGTTTTGAGAACAGTTTTATTATCTTCGCCTCCCAACTTTTTGAGCATAACTCCTCGGTGGCCTTTTTATGCTTTGGCTTGAGCTTCGCTTTAGGCCTCCCCACTTTTATCTTGTTATTTCAAAATGGCGAGTTATTGGGGGCTTTTTTGGCTCTCCACTATTCCAAAGGCTTAACTTTGGATTTTATTGCCTGGCTGACCATTCACGGGGTCACGGAGATCCTGGGTCTTTTGGTGGCTGGAGCCGCCGGTTTAGGCGTGGCCCAGCGATTATTTTTTCCCGGGAATCGCCGCCGCCTAGAAAACTTGGCCAAAGAAGGCCCCACCGCCGCCGGAGCCATGGTCGGGGCGGTCTTTATGCTTTTGCTGGCTGGCTTAATTGAGGGGGGCTTCAGACAATTGCTCAGCTCCACTTTTCTCCGTCTTTTTATCGCGGCTCTGACCCTTTTTGGCTGGGCGTATTATTTTCTGTTTTTTGGCCAAGGTGAAGAAAAATGAATTGGCTCGGATCCGTCAGAAAAAAAAACGCCCTCAGACTCCTTAAACGCGGCGCGCCGCGTTTTTTAGAGCTGACCTGTCCTGAGGGCCTTAAACTCCAAGCTCGGGTGGCCAACATGTCCGAGCGTTGGACGGCTTTTATCACTGATTGGATCATCATTATCCTATTCGCCTTCGTGGTCAACATCTTTGTGGATTTCGACAATAGGGCCTCCATAGCTTTCTATAGCCTTCTTTGGTATTGCTGTCTCAATTTTTATTTTCTTTTCTTTGAGTTAGCTTGGCGAGGCCGCACCCCAGGCAAAAGAATCGCCGGCCTTCAGGTCATTAATCGCCGGGGCGGGGAATTGACGCCCACCATGGTCATCGCTCGCAACTTAACCCGTCAAGTGGAGATCTTTTTTCCCTTAAGATATTTATTACTCTCCTTTGCTAGTGATGAATCCTTTTTAAAGGTCTTGGATTTTTTCTTTATCGTAGCCATGGTTATCCTCCCCTATGTGACCAAAAACCATTACCGGCTAGGCGATCTGATTGGTGGCTCCGTGGTGGTGGCCATGCCTAAAGCTGTCCTTTTGGAGGATTTAGCCGATAAAAGCCAAAAAGCCGCCTTTGTTTTTACCCAAAAACAGCTAGGGGTTTATGGCGATCTAGAGCTACAGACCCTGGAAAAAGCCTTGCGCCTGGCCAAAGGCGTGACTAGCCCATCTTTAAGAAAGATTTGTCTGACCATTGTCCGAAAAATCAAGTATGGCCATAAAGTCAACTTCGAAGACACATTAAGATTTTTGTGGGATTTTTACGCCGCCGAAAGAGGGCTTTTGGAAAGAGAGCGTCTGTTTGGCCGACATAAGGATAGCCAATCCGCGCCTACAAGGGCCATTGGCGAGGCCCCTAAGGCTAACGCGTCAGCGAAAAAGGAAAAATCCGGTTGGAGCCAATGGCAAGCCAAAAGAATAAAGAAGCCGCCAGAGGGCAAATAGGCGGAGTTCCTTGACTGAAAGCTTTATTGACTCTAACTTATGATCCCTATTAAAGGCGGAAACTAAAGAGTCTCCGCCTTTAATAGGTTAGTCTTAAATGAACTTAAACTGGGCCGATAAAAGGATGGATCTAGGATAACCTAGCCCGCCAGCTCTTTGCCAATAATGTTTGTCAAAAATATTTTTCCCCGCAAGATTAAAATTGACGGGAATCCCGGCTATGGTCGTCTCAAATCCCGCCCCCAAATCAAATGTCGTAAATCCCGGCAGTTTTAGGTTATTAGCCACGTCACTATAAAATGGGCCGGTGTAATTGATTCCGCCATTGATAGATAGGCCTTTAACAAACGGAATGTTATAGTCCAAAAACACCTTAAACATTTTTTCGGAAACGCTGGCAGGAATCTTATTCATAGCGAGTCTATTTGAGGTTTTCTTCTGCCTGGCTTTCATAATAGTCAAACCCGAATAGACGCTTAAATTTTCGGTTATTTTTCCAGTTGCCGTAAACTCAAGACCCTTGTGGACTTGCCGACCATCTTGACTCATTGTCAAAGTGCCATTATTGTTGTCAATTTCAAAAGAGTTCGCTTTATCTATCTGGAACAAGGCCAAAGTCAAGTAAAGATTGCCAAATTCCGCCTTGGCTCCAATTTCATATTGTTCGCTAACAAAGGCTGGCAAATATTGGCCTGCGTTTGTGTACGGCCTTCCAACAGAGTCTTGGTCGCCAACTAAAGTTCCTTGCTCTAATGATTCCATATAGGTAGTATACAAAGTCCAATTTGGAGCGGGTTTAAATAACAAGGAAACTGTTGGCGTGACTTTATTGACTTTATCAAATGTATTGGTTTGGTAATCGCTCAATCTCAGCTGGGCTCGAGTCAAGCCGCCTATCAATTGCCATTGGTCGCTAAAAGTTATTATATCGCCAAGGGTATAATTATGATAAATGGTTTTACTCATTGGCGGGCGATTATTTTCTAAGCCCCAATCCATTTTGTTTTTTTCGCCACTATATCCAACTGTTAATTCATGTTTAACTAGACCTGTATTAAATTTAAAATCAAAATACGTGTAAGTAGATAATTGATTAGCTTTTGGCCCGACTAATGATACAGTATTTTCACTTACTACATATGTTGGCCTATTACTTGTAATTCTAACAGACTTATACAATCTATATTTCATCTCTTCTTGCGATTGTTGAAAGGCTGTCCTAAAAGTTATATGGTCATTGATTTTCCAATTCGCTCCTAGGCCGTACCCTTCAGAGACGATATTTGTCCTGCCCCCAAAAGCCATGGGGTCTTGAGGATCTGGAGCTTTGGGCCAACTTGTCGCGCCACCCAAAGCAAAATTCGACGACACTTTGACATAATGGTTCCAATTTCGATAGACGTTAAATCTTAAAAGCAGATTTTCCGTGGCCTTAAAATCAAAAGCCCCACTAAAAACTGAGTACTCGTTCAACTGTTTTTTGACCGAAGTATTGCCGCCTCGGCCCGCCAAATTTATCCTGTAACCAAAACGGCCCGCCGCGTCAATTGGGCCACCTAAATCCAAATGAGCCGAAGCCCCTCCTCGCTCCGTGGTGGTCAGCCTTAGAGTGGCCATTCTCTGGGCGGTTGGCCTTTTAAGGACATAATTGACGCTTCCGCCCACCGCGGCTGGGCCATAGAGAAACCCAGACAAGCCACTTATGACTTCAACCCTTTCCTTATCTTCTAAGGGCGTATAAAGAGAATATTTTCGCAAGCCATCAAACATTCGCCCACTCGTTTGGCCAATGGCGAACCCTCTGATATTGTACATGGCCACCGTGCGGTCGGTGGAAAAAGTTAGCTGGACTACTGGGTTTATCCGCAAAACGTCGTCAACAGTCACCGCTCCAGTAGTATCCAATAAATCCCTGGACATGACATTAATTGAGTACGGGGTATCCAAAATCTGCCGTTTC
This sequence comes from Deltaproteobacteria bacterium, assembly GCA_031270705.1. GTDB lineage: Bacteria > Desulfobacterota > Desulfarculia > Adiutricales > Adiutricaceae > JAIROO01. The sequence goes on along the minus strand of JAISWW010000117.1, from coordinate 12,331 downwards.
CCAAAAGGCCCGGCGGTATCTGTGCCCGTGGGCTTGTAACCTACCGCCCTAGTCCCGTCAGTAGTATCAGTAACGACGATAGTCCCCAGGCTTAAATCGCCACTTTGTTGGGCCAACGCTAAAGTTGGCGATAAGACGCATAAAAGCGCTGTTGTTAAGAAAATGACCGCCCAAGTCATTTTAAGGCCAAACATCATGAATTTCTCCTTCGAAAATCATTATTTACTCAATCCCAGCAATACCTAATCGCTGAGATTTTCTTAATAAAAATGACATCATTATAAAAAACGTCATTTTTAAAATTTAAAAAATCTTGTCTTTTGATATATTTAAAAATTGTTTTAAACAATATAAAATTAATTTTTTTCTCAGGCTTATAATGATTCGCTTCCCTTTGAGAACTCCTTATTCTTTAGCCAAAGCCATTTTGTCTATAAACGCCAAGAACCTTTACGCCCAAAACCCGAAGAAATATCGCCTTCTTTTCGCCCCAGCCATAGACGCGACTTTGAAGGCCTAATAGCGAAGAGATATTAAGTCGCCAGCGTAGCGAGAATCTTTGACCTTGGATCTTCTTGACGGGTTTTAGATATTTGGCGTTTTTTGCGTAGAGCGATTGATGTTTAATAATGGAAGGGCGGACTGAGGCTATAGAATATGAGTATATAAAAAATAAAATACTATTTTTATATATGAAAAGATTATATTTATATATTAATGAGAGAGAGAGAATAATGCCAATTACTGACGCGTCTAAAGCTAGTTTATTATACTTTATCATGTCTACCAAAAGCATGTTATGGTCAACTTTTACTTAAATTATGAGCCCAAACTCCCAAGGAGTTTAAAGACTGAATACACAAAGATAGGCCAGCCTTATAACCGCCCAAGATGAATGGACGCCCCCTTAAGGCTTAAAATTATTCGCTCGGTTCTCCCTACTATAAGGAAGCTCAGGTTCCTGAAAACTGGCCAGAAATAATCAAATGATTCTCAGAATCAATTTCAGTATATAGGTCTTTTTGGCGATGTCAATTTCTTTTCAACTTTTTTAACCAGCCCAAAACCTGAAAAAACAAAAGTTTTTATCGGCTGTTTTTATGATTTTTATGTTGAATAATGGCTATCAATTTAAGCGAATGATTGAACTTATGCCTTAAAAACTTTTAATATTTTTTAACTTTTTTAAAAATTAATTTTTGGTTTTGACGACTCATATTAAATAATTTCTCGCCTTAGCTGACTCTAGAAAATTCTGCGGATTTTAACAAAAAATCGCTAACGCTCGTTTTTGGAAATTTTTGGTTATTTTGAAAATTTTACGGGTTGGCTAAGAAAAAAAATAGCTATTGGCTGGGCCGGAGCGGTTTTTAGCCCCTAAAGGATAAAACCGCACCTTAAAATTACAAAAATTTCACTTTTTTAACATTCCACCTCCTTTTAAGCTCTGGATTTTACCTGGCTAATAAGCTAGAATGTTTGTCAATAAATTACCCGTTCCTCCAGGATCAATTATCCTTTCAACCTGGGACTTATCCCTGACGGATTACTGGGGGTCAAAAAAACCAATCATTCTGGTTTTTACCGGTTTGTTCACAATTAAAAGTAACTTTTTTCCTTTTGTTTCGATCTTAATAGGTCAACATTATTGGAGTTTATCATGACTAAGACTTTCGCTTTGGACGCCGCTTTCGCCCCACACGCCAACGAAGGGGTTTATTTAAAGCCTTTTTTTGGGAAAGCCGACACCGATCGCTTGAATAACCTGGAAATCATCATTGTCCCCGGCTATGAGATCCTGCCCCACAACCATCCCACCAGCACGGAGTTTTTCTACGTGGTCTCTGGAGAAGGCGAATTCCAAGACAACGAGGGCTGGCACAAAATTAAACCAGGCGACGCTTTCCGGGCTCCGGACGGGGTGACTCACGCCTTAAAAACCTCCGGCAATGAGCCTTTAAAACTCCTAGCCACCTTTAGCCCGCCGATCATGTAATTTACGCCGGCGACTTTGGGAGGCTGTTCGGCCTAGCGTGACCCGGAGCTTAGGCTCCGGGTTTTCTTTTTTTTAATGAGAAAACGCGCGACGGTGTTTCTGGCTATGAAGTCGAATGGCGGGAATCTGGTAGGCGTAATCGGCTATCCGCGAACAATTAAGTATCTAATCGCGTTCGCGCTTCGCGCCGATAAGCGATGGCCCAAAAATCCAAATCTGGCCATCGCCTTGTTTGACTTTTTTTTTGGCGGAGAGGCGAATTGAGACACAAGAATCCGTATCCGTCATTCCAACTTGTCCGCCGTCGGCTCGTCGGCTAAAAGACCATCCAAGGCTAAAATAAAAACTTCGGCTCTCTCTTCGTCTCCCAGGATCGCCGCTACTCTCTAATCGGAATATGGATCAAGGGCCATCACTTCGCGGACGGAGAGCAAACGCGCATATTGGGAGCCAGATCCGGTCGCTGTCGTAGGGTGGCTTTCGGCTTGCCACGCGCGCGCCAGATGAGAACGTCGGTATCAAAAATCGCGATACCGCCCCCGCCGCAAATTTTGAACCCACTCTGTTGGATTATCCATATCTTCGCGATCAGCCCACATGCCGAAACCGGGGAGTTCAGTCAAGTCATCATCTGACGCCAACTTAAAAATTTCCTCTTGGAACTCGGCAAGGGTTATCTCTTCGAGGCCCGTCAGAAACGCTTCACCTTCGACGCGGATCATTTTTTCCTCGATTTGGTTTTTTACAACCGGTTCTTGCGCTGCTACACGCTCATCGACCTCAAAATTGGCAAACTCACCCATCAGGACTTGGGTCAAATGCAGATGTACGTCAACAATTTTGACCGCCACGTCAAGACGGAAGGGGAAAATCCCACGATCGGCGTCATCCTCCGCAAAGACAACAATGACGCTCTGGTGGAATTGACCTTGCCGGAAAACGCCAATATCTACGCCTCACGGTACCAGCTATACCTACCATCAAAAGAAGAGCTACGGCAAAAGCTACAAGAGTGGACTGAAGAGGACGCGCCGCCTCCGTTAAAGACCGATTAAACCAGGGTTAGCCTCGAGCTCTCAATCAAAGTGGACAGGTCACCGGCCAAGGATAAGGAAGTCCGGCGCCACTTGTTGGAAGCCGGACGACAGGCTTTGGGCGCTGGCCTCATAATTCGGCTCGAAGATCCCAAGCCGGCGGCTTCTGCCGAAAACGCGGACTAACCACTAAACCAGCGTGGTCTTCATCGAAGACAATTGCGCGGATACTGTCTGCGCAATTGGCCATGATCACGCTGAGTCCGTCCGCGTAGTCAACTGATTTATCCCTGAGCTGTTTCCATTATGTTTTACTCAAGGCGGCCAAGCTGAAGGTGGAGGAAATCCGCCGCCACTTGTTGGAAGCCGGACGACAGGCTTTGGGCGCTGGCCTCATAATTCGGCTCGAAGATCCCAAGCCGGCGCCTTCTGCCGAAAACCCGGAATAACCGCCAAACCAGCGTGGTCTTCATCGAAGACAATTGCGCGGACACTATCTGCGCAATTGGCCATGATCGCGCGGAGTCCATCCGCGTAATCTACTGCTTTTTCCCAGAGTTGATCCTATTATATTTTACTCATCTAAAAAGGATTCTAACGTTCGTCTGTCCAAACGACTTCAAGGCCGTTTTTAGACTAAGCCTCAATCAACTTCCGGATTAGATCGTCCTCTTCTTCAGGGAAGGCGCGTCAGTCAAGATTTTTTTAACATTAGTCGCCCAAACGCCACTTTTTCATGCTCGCTGACATGATTCGCCTGGAAAAACCTATTTTAGCGCGCGAAAACAGACAATTTTTCAACCAAAAAGCTATTGAGACTTTGGCCTTGGTTCTTGGCTTCGACAGCCAGCCGGGCATGAAGTTCTGGAGGCAGGCGCAAGAAAATACGACCGGAATATGGCTTATTGGGTTCCCGACCGGATTCGGCGCAAGTTTTAAGATAAAAATCGACAGACGCCTCAAAAGCGTCACGAATCTCATTAAGAGAGTCGCCGTGGAAAGAGATGATGTCATTGATGGCGGCGACACGGCCAATCTGGCAATCATCCGCCGCGCTATATTCTATTCGAGCGGCGTAGCCGCGATAAGTCATGGTCTTCATGGCGTAACCACCAATCTCTCAAAATTCTCTAGCGACTTTCACTTGGCGCTCATTGGCTTCCTGGCCGGAATGTGGGCTGGAAAGTCAGCGCGTTGGCTTTCCAGCGAGTCATAGACTTCGGCTGAGTCGAAAGTCGAAAAATCAAATTCCATATGGCTTTCGATAAGTTTCATTTCAGTTTTACCCCCGCGTTGACCGCGGCGACTTCCGCTACCCGTTTTAACAGCCTATCGCCCGCGTCTTCGATAACATTGTTCGGGAGCGAAATGTAATCATCGGCGACATCGGCGACGATTTTACCGTCAGTTTTCCGAAGATTGAAGTAACGCAAGCTGTCGCCGGCCCGTATGTTCAGCTCAAACCACCGCGCGATGTCATAACTATGCGTCGCGATAAATATCTGGACTCCACAACGACACAATTCCAGCAAAATATCCACAAGCTCGGGCGTGAGATCTGGATTCAGGCTGTTTTCTGGCTCATCCCAAAAAAGTACGGAGCCAGATTGGATCTGCCCACTCGCGACCAGCAATCCGAGATAGCCCAACTTCTTAAACCCGGAGGATTCATAGGCAAGCGGAATTTGGCTTCCGTCGATTCCCATAGTAAAAAACGAACTAGCGCCATTGTCCCAGTAAACCGCGCCGCCAATTATTTTGACTATTTTTTCCCCTATGGACTTTTGCGTCGCGGTCAGCTCACGCGGGGGCGTATCCATAGCCGAGACAAGAACATCTTTGTAGATAGCGCTAAAACCTGTTTGTTTTCGCTCAATGAAAGTTAGTAAGCCTTTGGCGTGTTCCAGCATATCTTTTTCGGGAATATAAATAAAATTATCTACGCTCCCGGTTATGAACAACTTGCCATAGTCCCCGTCTTTGAGGTTTAACGCTGGAAGAATCTCCCTGGCGGAGGTTCCTGACTTGGGATTTAGGCTGTACATCGCCTTCATCAGCGTCGTCTTGCCCGTCCCGTTTCCGCCGATAAGAACATTGACCCCAGGACAGAAGTCCAACGCGAACTCGCCTTTGAAGGCGAGGAAGTCCTTTATCTCCACGCGAGTGATGGCGTTGGCCATAGCTGTGGCCTCCTGATTATTGTGGCTCATCCTTTAACCTTCTTATTGAACTGAATCATTCAGGAAATTAGCGGCTCTGAATTTGACCGACCGGCCAGCGACCGTTTAGGCCACTCTGTTCGGCAATTTCGGCGATCAACTCAGCTTTGGTCAGCGCCAGTCTCCTGGTCAGCGCGTAATATTCCAACCGGTTCGCGTCTTACCGCGGGAGCGTAGCCCGTTCAAAATTGAATAAATTAATACTAGCGCTATTGAATTGGAAAATAAATAAATTTTCTTGATTATTCTTTATTGTACACTTTATAATCTAGTTAGTAAGAATCAAAATAATTAGCGTCATTTTATTGAAGGGGCCATGGTCTGTTTTCACTACAATTTTTTTCTATCCCATTTCTCTAATAAAAACCTGTAGTTAACAAATCCAAGTGTCAAACTTCGCTCAAACTGGGATGTCGCTGGTCTTTACCGCGACGACCACTTAGCGCAACCACTAGTTGCGCAAAACGAGGCGGGACCCTCGAACCTTTTTTGATGGGTTTGGGGGGACTCGAGCGGGAGGGCGCGGGTCGTGGCCGCTACGGTTGCCGGATTGCTTCCTGAAACGGGGATCGGTCATATGCCGACCTCCCAAATCATGGAACCGACCCAGCGGCGGTCATCTATGGGGCCAAAGGCGCGATTGGTAGAGATATGGTAGAAAAAATGGCTCTCGCCGACAGGCCAAATTTCACGGGAACATGAAAGGATACATGAACGCCGCCGACATGAAAAGCGCATTGAGCCTCATTTAGCCGATAAACTACTGTTTAACATCCTAGATGATTGACCTATCAGTCTATTAAAGATTTATTTTTTAATATTTAAATGTATTATAAGACTAATATACCAAATAAGTCAGATTTTATCAATAATTTAAAAATTTAATTTTACTGGGAAGAAGGGGTTCCAGTAAGGTCAGAAGTCTATCTCGGAAAGAATCATGGCCACCTGTCACCACCCTCAAACCCTAATAGATGGAGAAGGCCCTGAACGGATACAAAGAACCAGGCCAGGCCTTCTTCAAAAGGAGGCCAACCGAGCGAATTCAGAATCGCCCCTTGACATTATTCAATTGGTGTTGAATAATTGTCCAATGGAAACAAAAACCGCCACCACCATTTTTGAAGTTTTGACCTCCGAGGCCCGGCTTTCCATCTTCCGGCTCTTGGTCAAATACGCGCCGAACGGTTTGGTCGCCGGGGATATCGCTCGGATGCTGGATCTCCCGAAGACCAACCTTTCCTTTCACCTGAAAACTATTGTTCACAGCGGACTGGCCAGTATGGAACGCGAAGGCCGGAACACGCGCTACCGGGCCAATATCCCCCTGATGTTGGAAACCATCGCCTACCTGACGGCCGAGTGCTGTTCCGGCCATCCTGAGCGGTGCCTGGCCTACCGGGCGGAAAGCGGGGTTGGGCCGGAATTTTTACCCACTTGTTGTGAAGATAAAAAAAAGCCCCGCGGTTGAGGTCGTCGCTGAAATGAAACCATTGCCAACGCGCTCCGGCTGTTGCCGCGCGCCTAACAACAATTGTTGTTCAAGCGACGCGAAGGACGCGCCGCTTGTTTCAACGTCGCTTTCGTTCAAAGATAGGCTGGGCGGCTGGAAAGTCCGTTGGGGTATTGGCCGCGTGAACTACCAGGTGGAACCGGGGCTTTACGCCGTGGGAAAGCCGGACGGCGATTCTCCCGTTTTGGTCAGCGCGAATTACAAGCTGACCTTTGACACCTTGCGGAAAAACCTTGTCGGTCTGGATTGTTGGCTTCTGATACTTGATACCAAAGGCGTCAACGTCTGGTGCGCGGCGGGCAAGAAAACGTTCGGAACATCTGAATTGATAAATCGCCTTGAAGCGGTAAAACTTTCCGAACGCGTAAGACACAGGAAACTGATTTTGCCGCAACTTGGCGCTCCAGGCGTAAGCGCGCCCGAGATAGCGAGGCGCGCGGGGTTTTCCGTCATCTATGGCCCGGTGCGCGCGAGCGACCTCAAAGCCTTCATCTCATCCGGTTACCAAGCCACTAAGGAAATGCGAACAGTCTCCTTCACTCTCCGTGACCGGCTGGTTCTAACCCCTGTGGAACTTGTCCAAGCGGCGAAAAAGTCACTATCTGTTTTCGGCGTTCTGTTTCTTTTGAACTTATTCGCGGCCAAACCATTCGACGTGAATGATTTTGCCGTCTGCGCCGGGACGATTTTCATTGGCGCCGTCCTTACCCCGGTCTTGCTTCCGTTTATCCCTGGCCGGGCTTTTGCCTTTAAAGGCTGGCTTCTGGGGCTATGTTGGGCGACGTTGGCCGTGGGCGTGTTGGGGTGGTTCGCGCCGGGGCGCCGGCTTTTCGCGGCGGGCTATCTGCTGGCCCTCCCGGCGGTGGCCGCCTATCTCGCCATGAATTTTACCGGCTCGTCCACCTACACGTCGCCGTCCGGCGTATTAAAAGAAATGAAAATCGCCTTGCCGTTGATCGTTATTTCGGCCATCGTCGGTTCGGCGCTGACCATCATCGGCCACCTGATGGGCTAGGGGCTATATGAAGATGATCTATTTAAAAAATGTGGCCACACTCTCCTTTTTGGCCGAAAAGTGCCTCGGTTGCGGGAGGTGCGCGGAGGTCTGCCCCCATGGCGTATTCAGCCTAGCTGATAAGAAAGCGTGGGTGGTTGAAAAAGATTTATGTATGGAATGTGGCGCCTGCTCCCTAAACTGCCCGGCAAAAGCGATTGAAGTCAACGCGGGTGTCGGTTGCGCCTCGGCGATTATCAAAGGCTGGATTACGGGAAGCGAACCAAGTTGCGACCGCGACAGCGGCGAATGTTGTTAATGGTCGTATAGGAGCTGATATGAAGATCAGTCATTGGGGCCTGGTCAAGTAGCTTGAGACAGAACCAAATATGGTCGCGACCCGGCTTCTGGCTGTTATTGACAACATCGCCTCATTAAAAAGGAGTGAAAGACTATGGGTCAATCAACTCTACAGCGGCTTTCCTTTCTTGACCGCTACCTAACCTTGTGGATTTTCCTGGCCATGTTCGTGGGCGTGGGGCTCGGATGGGCCGCGCCGGGCGTTAAGAACTTCATCAATTTTTTTCAGGTGGGCGCGACCAATATCCCTATCGCCATCGGGCTTATACTGATGATGTACCCGCCCTTGGCCAAAGTTAAATACGAACAACTTGGCCGGGTGTTCCGTGACAAAAAAGTTCTGCTCCTCTCTCTGGCGCAAAACTGGCTTATCGGCCCGGCGCTCATGTTTCTGCTGGCGATAGCCTTTCTTTCCGGTAACAACAGCTACATGGTGGGGCTTATCCTCATCGGCCTGGCCCGCTGCATAGCCATGGTCATAGTTTGGAACGACCTGGCCGGTGGCGACCGGGAATATTGCGCGGGGCTGGTGGCCTTCAACGCCATATTCCAGGCGCTTTTCTTCTCGGTCTACGCCTATGTGTTCATAACCGCGCTACCGGGCTGGCTCGGCCTGTCTGGGGCCGTGGTCAACGTCAGTATGGGGCAGATTGCCAAAAGCGTCTTCATCTACCTGGGCCTACCTTTCATAGCCGGGGTGGCCTCCCGCTTTTACGGCCTCAAGGCCAAGGGGCTGGACTGGTACGAAAATGTCTTTATTCCCCGTATAAGTCCCTGGACACTTCGGGCGTTGCTCTTTACTATTTTGGTGATGTTCTCCCTCAAAGGCGAATACATTGTGCGGCTTCCTCTCGATGTGGCGAAAGTGGCCGTTCCTTTGCTGATTTACTTCCTCGTGATGTTCCTGCTTTCGTTTTACCTCTCCCGGCGGGCGGGCGCTAACTACGAGCGGTCGGCCACTTTGTCCTTTACCGCCGCCTCCAATAACTTTGAGCTGGCCATCGCCGTGGCTATCGCCGTGTTCGGCCTGAACTCCGGCGAAGCCTTTGTGGCCGTCATCGGCCCTTTGGTGGAAGTGCCGGCGCTCATAGGACTGGTGAAGGTGTCTTTGTGGCTGAAAAAACGGTGGTGGGGCGGCGCGTGAAATACATATCAATACCAATGAGGGTGAAATGGTGATATTGCTTTTCCCGCCCGCTGAAGAGGTCTCGGACGGCCTTGACCGCGTCGGTCTGGAACGCTTAATTTTTGAATCGCGGCTTCATAGGCTTCACTTAGCGGGCTCCAGGTGGCGGAGCGTTTCCTTTTGGGTTTCCAGTTCGTAGCGGCCTAATACCCGTGAGGCCGGCCGCAAATACGAAATCAAGACCGGCACGGTCATCCCTGGCGTCATGGTCAGCGGCGTCAACTCGGATTTGCCCGGCAGCCTCATCGCCCAAGTCAGCCAAAACGTCCACGACACGGCCACCGGCCGGAGCCTTTTGATTCCGCGGGGTTCCAAACTCTACGGCGTCTATGGCTCGCGGGCGCTCTACGGCCAGTCGCGCGTTCTTATCGCCTGGAACCGGGTCATCTTCCCGGACGGCTCCAGCGTCACTCTGGGGGCCATGTCCGGCGCTGACCTGGCCGGTTACGCCGGCTTCCACGACCAGGTGGACAACCACTATCTCCGCGTCTTCGGCTCGGCCATCATGATGAGCCTGATCACCGGCGGCATGAGCTATGCCGTGGATCGGGTCGCGGGCAACGATTCCAGCGGCAACGGCAATGAAAGCTCCACCACCCTCCAAGATGAAATGACCGCCGCCCTGGCGCCCAACTCGGCCAGACCACCCTTCAGCTTTTACAAAAAAACCTGAACATCAAGCCGACCCTGGAAATCAGGCCCGGCTATCAGTTCAACGTCGTCGTCACCAAGGATGTGGCTTTTGCGGGGGCTTACGCGGAGTGAAAATCACAGAAAGGCGCTAAACAGCTCTTCGTCTTCGTCGTTGACGTCCCGAACCTTCAGCCCAAGAATACCTGACCGCTTATTATCGGGGGGCAACCATGACGCATAATTTTCAGGCGGGATTAAGATTCAAGCGCGCCGGACTGGCGCAGGGCGTCAATGACCAGAGCGTTGATGCTTTTACCGCTGACCTGAGCCTGAAGAGCCAGCTTGGCATGGTCTTCGGGAGGAACCCGCAACATTATTTTGCCGGAAAAAGGTTTTTGCGGAGCTTGACCGACCTTGGCGCAAAAATCGAGATAATCATCCACCGCTTCTTCAAAAGCTTGATGAATTTCCGTCACGGAATCACCGTGAAAAGTAATGATGTCCTGAATGCCCAGAATACGACCGATCAGGCATCCATCAGCGGGGCTGTATTCAATTTTGGCCATATAGCCTTTGTAAGAAACGTCGTTCATGGTGTCACCCCCAAGGCCAACAGGAATTCCCTGGCCGCTTCCACCTGGTATGGTTTGGCTTCTTTGCCTGGATGCGGCCGATGGGTCGCCAATTTAGTGGTGTCTTTAATAATTCGTACCCGCGAACCATCCCCCTCCAAAACCAGGGCGCCCACGGCCTCGAATAACTTTTCGATGTCGGCCCATTTTATGTTGCTCCTGGTTGGTTGGCTGAAAACGGCTTCCAATGTTTTACGGCACTTGCTCTTCATAACAATAATGATAGCGCATCAAGCTATCATGTCAAGAGGCAATGTCTATGCCGCGTCGGCCCATAAAATCAGTCACGGATTTTCCCAACCGGATGGCTCGGCGACGGAGGGCCTGGGAGGCCCGTTCACGTTCCTTCTTCAACATGGGGAGCAAACCAAGCCAGTCGAAGAATTTTTCCGTGAATACCCGAATGGCCCGCAGGCCGAAATAGGCCCCTTCCTCATTGCGGTATCGGGGCTGCTGAACTTTCAAAAAGCCAGCCTCCTTCAGGACGGTGATGGCCCGTTCACATCGACGCTGACCCAGGCCGGTCTCGGCCACAATGGTCTTCATGTCCACGTCAACGAAACCGTTGGCCGGGGTCGGAACACCCACACACAGCGAGGCCAAGTCCAGACGCTTGAGCGGGGCCTCAATGACGACCTGACACGCCTCCCGGCACTCGCTCCGGGTCTGGCGGCCGGGGTGGCTGTTTAGGATAATCCGCCGGGAAACCCCACGGTTTTAACCGTGGGATGAAAGGCGGGAAAAATCTGGGAACTTGACTTTTTTTAAAAAATCAATTATAATATACTATGAGTTCTGATAGATGGACAAGAAATAATACTATTTCAGAAGATTTTGGCGTGGGAAGCCCTAAAAAACGGGACTTTGGTCTCGAAAATAAACAGGTTCTACCCTTCCAGCAAAACCTGCTCCTCTTGCGGCCATATCTTTGAAGAATTAAGCCTTGAAGAAAGAGAATGGACCTGCCCGGAGCGCCATAGCCATCATGACCGGGATATCAACGCAGCGATTAATATTCAAAGAGTCGGGGCATCGACTCTTGGAGGAGGAGACGCAAGACTTGTTTCGACCAGCAGTCTCCGTTGATCCCAGAATCCCACGGTTTTAACCGTGGGAGTGTGTCAAGTAGAGCTCTGAGACTTTCAGCCAGCTTCTCTTTTTGCGCGGAGAACATGATTGATGGCCTCGCGAAAAGTCTAAAATTCAAGAATTAAAATTGATAAGTTATTGAAATTATTACTATTTTACTTGACGATTTCATTTAAACTAGGGTTTTCGCGAAGCCATCAAATTTTATACTGGGTTGATAATTTCGCCCATAAGAACAGTTTAATTTTTTAAAAAAACTTTTAAGCCATTATATGAAATCAAAATATCATTAAGTATCATGACTTATACGTAACCATTAACGGGTTTCCTAAAAACCGTACTAACCCAAATCCTCTCCAGAAGATCCTGAGCCTACCATGGTTCGACTCTCTCCACAAGGTAGCTTAGAATCTTTCCCGCTGTCTTAGGGGGTAACTCAATAATTATTCCCCTAAATTAGGATACAAAACATAATTTTGCATTTCCTTATCTCCAAAGCGGATCATAATTTATGGGTTAACGATTTCATTCACATTCAGATACTCGAACTCGGCGCTCATCTAGGCTCTTAAAAAAAAATTCGAGCTCTTTTAAACAATTTTAATTCTAGTTGACTTTATATCTCAATTGATGTATCATTATACCTATGAGAACTCAGGATCTTCAATGAAATAC
>JAISWW010000104.1 GCA_031270705.1 Deltaproteobacteria bacterium | reverse complement strand
GAGGTTTAGCCTTTAGGGGTTTATTGGCCCATGGCTTTCGAGCCAATTAAAGCCACCTAAAGCCCCTTACTGATCCTATTTTAATTCTAACTCAAAACCCCAATTATTGCCAATTTTAGCGTATTTTATTTAGAGATAAAAGAGGAGGCCCCGCCTAAAAGCTCTTTTAAATCGTCATCGCTAAAACTAAAGCCAAAACTTATGAACGGCGAAGAACGGTGGAGGTCGCTAATAAAATCGTCATACCCGCCGCCCACGTAAAAGTATTTCCAGAAGCGATAGGTGGCCATGGCCCTTAAATGCGGATTATGGTCAAAATCGCCGCTAAAAGCCTCCAAAGTCACGGCCAAGGTCTCGTCAAACAAATACCAGTCCACGCCTAAACCGGCCCCGGACTCAAAAACGCCGCCGCGCACGACTATATCGTAAAAACGTTGAGCGATTTGAGCGTTAAATTTGAGTTTTCCGCGCTCGTGGTTATCCCGGCGATACTCTTGCCCATTAAATTCATAATCAGTCCGGGAATATTTGCCAAAATAATCCCCAGTCACGCCTAACAGATAGTATCTATAAGGCGAGGTATGAATTTTAACGCCAACCGTGCTCTTAAGATAATTGTAACGGGTCATCCAGTCGGCCCGGTAATCGACGGTCACCGACATGGTATCGGTTTTTTCGAGATAATTATTAACGCTGGTTAAGGCCTGATCAATCTTATCAATGGTTGTCTCGTCGTTGACCAAACGCCCCAGAGTCCCTTCGCCGCTAGCCACTTTGTCGGTGATTGTCCTTAAGCTGGCCAAGGTGGATCGCAACTCGCGCATGGCCGAGTCATCGTTGATCAATTGGCCTAAAGTCCCTTGGCCTTTCTCGATCCGCTCCGTAATGCTGACCATGTTGTCAGCCACTAGGCCCAACTTCTCGATGGCTTTGGTCACCCCCGGAGCGTTGGCCTCGGTCAGATCTTTTAAAGAGCGGCTTAAATCCTTAACATTATTGACAATATCCCGTAAATCCTGGCCCCCGCCATCTTGAGCCAAGGCGGAGGTGAGGACTTTGAGATCATCGGCCACGGAGGCCAATTTTTCCAATAATTCCGACATATCCACGGCGGAAACGGTTTCCTGGATCTGGGAACCGCTGGTCAAAAGCGCGCCCCCTTTGGCCCCAGGATAGATCTCCACAAACTTATCGCCCAAAACGCCTTGGGTGCGGATCACGGCCCGGCTATCGGCGGGCAGGCGCACGTCATTTCTGATGGCCAAAACGACCAAGGCCTTGTCAGCTTGGAAGAGGGAAATTTCCGCTACCCGGCCCACATTAATGCCGGCCACTTCCACAGCCACCCCTTGCTTTAAGCCCGAGGCCTCGTCAAAAACCGCGTTAACGCGATAGTAGTCTTCGCCAATATTGGAGAAGACGCCTAAACGCAAAGCCATCCAGACCACCACGGCCAGGGCGGCTAAGACAAAAAGGCCGACTTTTAATTCAGTGGACGAGCTGTACATTGGTCACTCTAATCGCGTAAAGGGGTTGACGCCAAGATTTAAGCCGATAATCAAACATATCTTCTTTATCGGCGTCTTGGCCTTAAACATTAATTTAATCTTTGGCTTAAAGTGAGCTAAAGCTAATATAACTCACGCGAAATTAAGCGTTTTCCCCAGCTAAAAACATGCGCACATTGGGCTCTTCGTTGGCTCGGAGCGCGGCTGGCGTGGAGCTAGCGATAATCCGACCATCGTGGATCATGGACACCTGGTCAGCCAAAGTTAAAGTCGCGGCTATATCATGGCTGATGACCACCACCGTCGCCCCCGTGTTTTTTTGGATCTGGCCAATCAACTCATCGACCTGGGCGCTCAATAAGGGATCTAGCCCGGTGGTGGGCTCATCAAAAAATAAGATCTCCGGATCCATAATTAAAGCCCTAGCCAGAGCCACCCTTTTGCGTTCCCCAGTAGACAAAGAAACGACCCGCCGGCTGGCCGAACCCTCTAGCCCCAATTCGGCCAAGAGTTTATCCGCTTTGGCCTGAGCTATTTTGGGTTTGGCCTTGCGATGGAACCACAGAGGAAAAGCCACGTTCTCGCCAACGCTTAAAGAATCAAACAAGGCTCCATCTTGAAACAATAAGCCCATCTTTAAACGCAAATGATCTAATTGACTTCGAGTAGCTTGGTTAATCTCTAAATCATCGAACCATATTTCCCCAGAATCAGCGGTCATGAGCCCCGTTAGGTGCTTTAAAGCCACGGTTTTGCCTTCCCCGCTCCGACCTATGAGGAAATTAATCTTCCCGGCCAGGATATCAAAAGTTACGCCCTTTAAGACTTCCTGGTCGCCAAACTTTTTGCGCAAATCGCGAATCATTATGGTGGGCGCCCCCATAATATGACCCTTAAAACATCATGGCGGTCATGACAAAATCGCCCACCAAGATGGCCACATACGCGCAAACCACGGCGTGGGTGGTGGAATGACCCACCCCCTCAGCCCCGCCTTTGGTGTAGAAACCCATGTAACAGCCCACTGAAGCGAGAATAAAGCCAAAAACCGCGGCCTTAATTAAGCCATTATAAACATCGCCAATGACGACGATATCTTGGATCCTTGAGGCGAATTGGCCAGGATCTAGGCCTTTGCCGATGGCCACCAAGTACCCGCCAATGACCCCAACGGCGTCAGCCACCGCCGTTAAAAGGGGCAACATGACAATAGCCGCCAAAATCCTGGGCGTAATTAAGTATTTGACCGGATCGGCCCCCATGACGTTTAAGGCGTCGATCTGCTCGGTGACTTTCATGGCCGAGAGCTCGGCGGCCATGGCGCTCCCGACCCGGCCAGTAACCATCAAAGCGGTTAAGACTGGGCCTAGCTCCCTAGTCATGGCCGTGGCCACGGTGGGCCCAACCATGGATTCAGCCGAAAACCGCCGAAAGCCGTAGATGACCTGGAGAGTAAAAACAGCTCCCGTAAAAAGGCCCGTTAAAATAACCACAAAGAGGGAATTAACCCCGACCAGCTCCATTTGCCGAAAAATCGACCGGATCCGCCATGGGGGCAAGATAGCCAAAACAAGGGCGCGGATAGATAAAAGACTGTAATGGCCCAAGTGAAAGACTGAGCTCAGAACTATCCGCCCACAAAAGGCTACCAGTTTAGTCACAGGATTAGAGGACAAACCCAGGTACTCTCTTTGTTAAAAAAACGCCTCAAACCTAAATAAACCTAAAAGACTAAAAGGTCAATTCTAAAGCCAAAAACGGATTAACGCTTTAAGCCAAAAAGCGAAATTTTATTCTATCCTTTCAACTCCAAAATGGCAAACTTTTTTCTTTAGTTTTTTAGGTTAAGATTTTAGGCCACTAATTGACTTGTATTGTAGGCTAGTTTTTGGCTGGGTCAGGAAGATAAGCGAGATAGGCGAACTTTTGGCTAGGGAATTATGGAGCCGGGAGTCGTCAGCCCGGCCAGATTTTGCGGAGACTCTTAAGAAAAATACCAGCTTGGCTTTTCTTTAGGCTAAGTTGGTGGGCCTGAACTAGAATAGTTAGGTCAACTCAGCCCTTCTTTTATATGTCATATTATGAACGGAAATAAACTTAATGGCTTTTGGAATAATTTTTACTTTAATCATGGTATCCAAAAAAACTTCCCCATCCAATTGGAGAACTAAAGGCATTTCGGAGCGGACGACAATTTCCTTAGCCCGATGGTAACTGATTAACTCAGGATATTTATAGTATTTTCCATATAAATAATCTAAACCTTTGCTTATAAAATTAAAAATACCAGTGCTTTTAAATAAAACAACATCCAATAACCCGTCATTGGGCATGGCGGCCACGGCCCCAGATTTGTCGCCCCCATAGCAAGGACCGTTAGCGATATTAATTATGGCGTAATGGCCACTAAAATCCTGGTCGTCAATGGTAATTTGGTATTTTTGGTTGATAATGGCTTGGTTTTTAATGGAAAAGACCCCGCCTAAAAAATATAGGAGGTTATACAAAAATCGGCCTAGGGGCCTGGGCGAGTTCTCAATGAGTCGGCGATAATTATTATGTAAAGAGATGGCCTTATGGGTGGCGTAGGATTCCATGCCAATGGTGCAGGTATTGATCGCGTAATTGTTGCCGCAATAGATAACGTCAGTGGGTAGGCTTAAGCCAGCTATTTGGGCCTCTAGGTCGCGAAAAGGCTCAAAGGCGTCTTCCCCAAAAGCTCGCGTAAAATCGTTGGAATTGCCATAAGGCAAGGCGCCCAATTCCACGTTCGGCAAGCCCACCACCCCATTGAGACAATCAAAAAGGATCCCATCCCCGCCCACGGCGTAAACCCTGGCTTTGACGTTTGGCGGCAATTGGCCAATGAGCCGGTGGATGGTGGCGATGGCGTCCCGGGGAAATTTGGATATATATATATGTAAATTATCTTGATTAAATTCAAATAAACTATTCAATTTATTGATAATAATATCTAATTCAGGTTTATTAGTAAAAGATATCGGATTTATAATAAAGATATATTTTTTATCTGTCATTTAAATTGTCCACCAACAGCCTATCCACTAGGCTCAAAGCCTCAGCCAACTCATAGGCCAAGATACAGTAAGATATGTTATCCAACTGTCTTTGTAAGTCTTCGCTCAAATGATTAAAACACATCTTTTCCACCAGATCCGCCGCCAAAATAACATCGCCTTCGGTTAAGCTACGCTGAACCTGACGCAACATCTTGGCCTGATCCTCGTCAATCTCGACTTTTTCCCCGGTCTCAATATTTAATTTCGCGTTTAAGAGCTGCAATAACTCGGTCAGATCATTGAGGGCTTGCGGGTAAGCCGCGGCCAGACCCGCCCAATCTTTGGACTGGCTTAAGGACTCCAATTCCTCCATTTGTTTGGAAATGGCCTGGGCCCCGATATTATAGGCCGCTGATTTTAAGGCGTGAACCGCGGCGATATAATCATAGAGCTTGTCTTGATAAGCCGCGG
Organism: Deltaproteobacteria bacterium; assembly: GCA_031270705.1. Lineage (GTDB taxonomy): Bacteria > Desulfobacterota > Desulfarculia > Adiutricales > Adiutricaceae > JAIROO01. The sequence goes on along the minus strand of JAISWW010000104.1, from coordinate 6,341 downwards.
TGGGCGGCGACTTTAATAGGCTCAGCCTTGACCAAGCGTCAAAATAAAAAACCCCCAATAAATCCCGGTATCTTTCTTCTGAGCCTAAAGTTTGGGCCAGAGTCGGCTCCAGCTCCAAACCGGGGATGGCTAATGTCGATTCGGCTAATTTGGTGCCCCCGCCGGCCACGTTAAATAAGATTTTTTCCTCGGGGATATAGCGCGTCAAAATGTTATGGAGCTCATTTATATCAATGGGTTTAGCCAAAAACCCATCAAACCCCGCCTTCTCAAATAGCTCGCGAGCTCCAGACACGGCGTTGGCCGTTAAAGCCACAATGGGCGGGGTCGGCCAAGACGTCTGGAGGGCTTGAATCCGAGCGGCTGTCTCTAGGCCATCAATTTCCGGCATCATGTGATCCATTAAGATCAGATCCATGGGCCGCTCTTTAGCGATATCAATAGCCTCAAATCCGCTTTTGCTTAAAATAGTCTCGCATTTATAGGGCTCCAATAAACCCTCAGCCACTTTAAGATTAGTCATAATATCGTCCACCACTAGTATCGCGGCTGTGGGAGCGATAAAATAGTTTATTGAGGTTTTAAAATCACTGAATTTTATTCCAGTAGTCTGATGATTAACAATATTAGCAAAATAATTTGGTAAAATTGGCAATGATATCGTTAAATAATCGGTAACAATAATTTCTTCAACTTCAGTCATAATAACTATTAAAGATTTTATTTTTAACTCTTTCAGGATATCCGTGGCCGCCTGATAAAATTTACTGGACACCATGATTAAGCCATAATCTTCCTGGGCCAGATACTCCTCAAACTCAGTTATGTTATTGGCTAAGGCTACCGCAAGCTCAAAATTTTTGATGGTCAACTCCAAAGCCTCGGCGTAAACGGGGCGAGCTTCCAAAGCCAAAACTTTGGGCGACTCGCCCTCAATTTGGGCCAGGGGAGTTGGATCAACCAAGCCCTGAGGGATAGAGACCGTAAATTGGCTCCCTTTTCCGTATTGGCTAGAGACAAGAATGTCGCCTCCCATTAAATTGGCCAAATTTTTAGCGATGGCTAAGCCTAAGCCGGTTCCTTCGACAAAACGATTTTTCTTAGAATCAAATTGTGTAAATTCAGTAAATAAATTTTCTATATCTCCTTCTTTAATACCAATTCCACTATCATTAACTGTAAATTTTAAATTGATTTTATCATTACTAATTAATCTAAAATTAATTAATAATTTTATATAACCTTTATCTGTGTATTTTATAGCGTTATTTAAAATATTTAACAAGATCTGTCTTATGCGATTTGAATCTCCAGACAGTTTACTAGGCATATAATTATCAATATTCACTACAAATTGTAGACTTTTTTCAACAGCCCTAATTCTTATTATAGATATTATTCCGTTAAGAAGTTCAATAAAATCATAATTTACAATATTAAGATCCATCTTACCGGACTCAATTTTGGAAATATCTAATATATCATTTATAATGGTCAGAAGATTTAGGCTCGCTTGTTTGACCTCCAAAGCGTTTTCCCGCACCCGAGCCGTTAGGTTATCACGCAGGATTATGTCAGTCATGCCCACGATGGCGCTCATGGGGGTGCGGATCTCATGGGACATTTTGGCCAAAAAATTTCTCTTGGTGGCGTTGGACTTTTCCGCCTCCAATTTGGCGTCCATAATTTGACTGACGTCGGTAATGTCAATGAAACGGCCTTCGCTTTGGCCTTGATAAGAGTTGGATACTATTTTGAAATACCTGGTCTGGCCGCCCAAACTTAACTGAGCCGTTTGATCAAAGGCCTCGGAGCTGGATATAATCTCGCTAATCAATAGTTTCATATCCATATCGGGAAATAGATCCAGAATGGGTCGCCCAACGCTGATCTCGTAGTCCTCAATATGGGCTAAATCGGCCAGAGGTTTGCTGATATAGCGAACCCGGCTTAACTCGTCCAATATAACTATTAAGTTAGTAGTGGAACTCATTAAAGATTCGAGGGTAGTTTCGGCTAGCTCGGTTTTATTTTTTTTGTTCATGGAGAAGCTAGTCAAAGCCATAGCTAAAATGGCGATATAGGTCGTATATACCCATTGGAGCGAGCTTTGACCTTCCAGCCCAAAAGTCGCGCAATCAAGTAATATAAGTGTTCCAATAACAATATTTGATACAACAAAAAATAAAAATACTTGTTTAAACTCTCTATATAATATATTAATCCCAAAAATTATTATATATATTAAATAATAGTTTGATATATCATTTAATTTTAAACTTTCAATTGTATAGACTATGAATATTATTATTGAATTATAAAATGGAATATATTCATTATTTTTTAATAATTTAATTACTAGAACAATAGTTACTATTGTTAAAAATAATGAGACTACCTCTATTATAATTATTTCTTTACTACTATTAATTATAACAGGTAAATCAATATAAAACAAAATAATTAATGTAGATATAGCGATTAAATTTCCAGCTCTATAATATCTTGAATAACCTTTTTTGTATGATATCTTGTCGGTTAAAACCAGTAATTTAATCTCCATATAACTTAGTAATAATATTGACCCAACTACTATAAAACTAATAGTATAATCTAAATTTATTAAAAAAGAAGGTATATATATAGTAAATAATAAAATCTTGCAAAGAATAATAATAAATATAACTAATCCAAAGTATGTTTCACCACTATATTTTTGATTAGCCATAATTAATATTCCTAAACAATAATAATCATAAATATTCAATACAATATATAGCTACATGTCGCATTTTGTAATATAATCATTTATTATTATTGATATTCAATCAAATTAAAACCAATTTATTGTTAGATGATAAATATCAAATACTCTTATATTAGGCGCATTTTACTAAAATTTTTTGTTAAATTCAAACCCCTTTTTAAAAATGATAGGTCAAACTTATAGCTCCCTCATGAGCCAAAAATTTCTGGCTCTTAGAGGCCAGCGTCCCATTCCCGCCAGCGCCTACCGGGCTATCATTAAAACCTCGCGACCGGCAATAAACATAAATATAGGCCAGATCCAGGCTAAAACGCTCATTATGGAACCCAAGGCCAATCGTATAGGTATGGCGATTACGCGTGGGCACCGTATAATCCGCGTTTGGGGTCGTCATAGGCGACTCTGTCCAATTATAACCCACCCGAACGTCTAACCAGTCCAAGGCCGCCCACTCTAGGCCCGTGGTCACGCGCCAAGTGTCTTTCCATTTTTTGGGACTAACGAGTTGGAGAGAGCCCGGGAAATCTAGAGCCAATTCTTTAAATCGGCTCCATCTAGTCCAAACCGCCCCGATTTCTAAAGAAATTTTCTCCGTTGGGCTATAACTAACCCCCGCGGCGATGGACTCAGGGAGAGTCACCACTCCTTTGACGGTTCCATCCACAAAATTGCTATTAAAATAATCAATTAAGGATGGGAGATTGGGGCCTAAATAAGTAAAATCAACTTGACCCTTAGCTTTTAAGCGAATTGGGGAGCGATATTGGATACCCACGGCCCATTGAGGATTAAACTGATAATGGCCAGCCAAATTAAAGCCCACGGCCAGATCTTTGGCTTCTTCGATCCGCGAGTCTATCTCGGCCATAGGTAAAAAATTTACTTTGCTTTTCATGGAAAGAGCCGCGTAAAGAAGCTCAACCCCAACGGCCAAAGACAATTTCTTAGTGGCTTTAAAGGCCAAAACTGGGTTTAAGGAGGCGCTCATTAAATAGACTTCGTAAATGTTAAAGCGGCCCGGCCAATCCGCTGGGTATTCATTGCCTAGACCAAAACGGCTAAATTCCCCGACCCCCAAAAATAGCCTATCGCTCAACTGATGGGTAAAATAAGCGTGGGGCAAGGTATAAATGGAGCCGCTTATGGCGGTTCGGCCCGCCGGATGGTCTATTTTCCCCGCCGTGCCAATAGCCGTGGCTCCAGCCATAACCCAGGTTCCTGGCAGTTTAGTTAACAAGGCCGGATTGTGGGCGATAGCCGAAGGATCGGGTTTTCTGGCTAACATGGCCCCACCTAAAGAAGAGCCTCGAGCCCCATAATCATACACGGAAAAACCTTCCGCCTTAGCTTGACTCACGGATAAAAGAAATAATATCTCAGAGGCTAAACATAAGATAGTAATTTTAATACCTAATTTAATAAATAAATCTTTTAGCCCTGTTAAGCCCTTAAAAAGCCTGGTCATAAACGCCTCAATTTTTCGCTAAATAATTAGTTGTCTGTACCCCAGGATAAATCGAGCTAGACGTGGCCAAACCTGAACAAGAAACAATAAGGCGCTCGGGCGACTTTAATCTATTACCCCTTTTCCGGTTCAGGGCTCGTCTTATTTTTTTATTAATAAAGAATAAATATAACATTTAACTAGTTTTAGATTATATAAAATAACTAAAAAATCGTAATTTTATTATAATAACTGCTATAATATCTTAATAATTTTAATTCTGATCTATTTTTCTATTGATCATATAATAGTTTAAATTGGCCAAAATCGAGTGGACAATGAAGACGTCTCCAAAAGATACCGGAAAATTTATAATAGAGCAAGAAAACTTATAGCCCTCAAATATTATAGCGTTTCGAGCTTCCAAGGCGCGCTCAAATGGCCCCTGACCAAAAGCCAGACTCTCTTGATTTATTTTAAATAATCTATAATTTTTAAAACATGTTTTAATAAATTTTTTATATTTTATCGTTATTAAAATAATATTTTTTATCGTATTAATTATAATATCAGGAATTTGTGGAGAAGTATTTGAAGAAATTTTAATTCATTATCCTGGGTATAGCGATCACGGGAGAAAATTTATTTTTCCGACAACTTTTAGTGATCACGGGAGGAGCCTTATTTTTCATGGTCTTCATTGATTTTGCTTGATTTTCTTCTTCCTAAAATTGGCGAAATTTTAGCGGAAATTAGAGTCCATAGGGGAACCATTTGAGAGGTCTCCCACTTTTACTGGTCAAAAAAGTAATTGCGTAAAAATTTTATATGACCAGTTGGCAAAAATTTTGCTCGAATTTTTTTCCTTATTATTATTGATTAAATACGATAACGCTAACGCTGGCGCAAATCGGATTGGCCGGGCGCGGCTACCCGTCTTTTTTGACAATTCCCAGATCTAGGCGGTATTGAAGATCGTTATCGAGCGACTTAGTTCCTTCTAACGTCGCGCGCGTTTAGGCGGAATCAGGGGAGGCCGCCAGCGTGGGCTCAATAAACCGCCAAACCCGCGGATCGGTGGGCCAAAAGCGAGTCGATATAGACCGCGGTTATGGCCTGGCCATAGTCGTTAGTTTGTGGCTTTTAAATTTTCGCGGCTTTATAACTGAGGAGTTTTTAAGACTTTAAATCTTTTGAGTTTTTAAAGCTTCAAATCTTTATTCGCGCGTCGAAAAATTATCGCCATCCTCTGGCTTGAAAGCGTTCTCTCGTACGCGTAATTTCGCCTCAACGCCAATTTTGGCCAGTCGAGAACGTCTCAGTAAATCTCCACCGCGACCTGGGCCTTCCCCACGAAAGCCACGGCCACTTTCTTAACGACCGCGTACTCGGAGCCGTATTTCGCGTCATAGTTCCTTCGTTGGATCTGGTTTTTCGCTGCTTTAATCGCGGCTTTTAGCTTTCCCCCTATCTTCTTCGCGTCCGCTTTGTCTTGGCCCAAAGTGGGGGTAAAACTCTCGTACTTTAACTCGAAAACGAAAGCCACCCTCTGGCCTAGTGTAAGGAGGATATCAAAGACCCCTTCGGGCGTGACTGGCTGGGTTATGACCGAGAACCCCAAGACTTTCAGGACAGAGAAAATGAGCCCGTGGTATTGCCCCTCGCTGGCCTTAAGCTCACAGTAGGAGTTCCACAAGAGAATTTCCCTGAATGACGCGGCTAAGGCAGCCGAGTCATAGACCTCCAGAGCCTTCCCAATCCGCTCCCTCAACTTGGCTATGGTTATATCGCGCTGGCCAAGCAGGTATTTAACGAGGCTTTTGTCAGTCGCCTCGCTGACCTCCTTGTTGGGGCGCCTTAAAAGGTAAGAAACCGTGCTTAATTTTTTGTCAACCGTTAGATAGCCAGTTTGAAAAAGAAGCGGCGTAAGCTCATGGTCTGTTATGTCCACCGCGTTGAGGGACGTTTCGTCCATTTGAGGGTTTTCGGGGAAAGAGAACCCAGAGCCTTCTCTTTTTAAGAGCGTCATCAGAAAAGACGGCGCGCCCGAGCTAAACCAGTAGGCCTTCAGCTCTTGTGTCTCAAGCGCCTGTATAAGCGAATAAGAGTTCAAGACCCGGGTTTCCCCGT
>JAISWW010000051.1 GCA_031270705.1 Deltaproteobacteria bacterium | reverse complement strand
ATCTTAGCCAAATTGCCCAGCTTATTTCGCGGAAAATTTTCTTTAGGTTTTTTGGCCACCCCAACCGATTAATTTCATCCAGAGGCCCCCATGATCTCCACGGACATTAAATCGCTCATCGGCAAACTGAACTCCGCCACCACCACGTTCCTTTATAAGGCTGGTGGTTTAGCCGTCAACCGAACTCATTATGAGGTCGGCGTGGAGCACTTCCTCCTTGAGGGTTTAGGAGCCGCTGACTATGATCTAGCTCACATTATGGATTACTTTCAAATCGACCGCGTGGGGCTCCAAAATAGCTTAAACAAAGCCTTAGAGAGTTTCGTCTCTGGCAACACCGGGCGGCCCACTTTTTCCGACGTTTTGTTAAATCTTTTGGAAGCCAGCTGGGCCACGGCTTCCTTGGATTTAAACCTAAACAAAATTCGGACTGGGGCCATCATCTTGGCCTACGCTCGAAGGCCTCTAAGTTATTCTCAAGGTGGAGCTTTGCCGGAATTGAAAAAGATCGCCAAAGACGATCTAGCCGAAAACTTTTTTAAGATTTTGGCCACTTCTCTGGAAACAAAAGCCGATCTTGAGCCCACCAGCGAGGCGAGTAGCCAAGCCGCCTCAGTTGGCTCCGGGGACAGCTTTTTAGCCAAATATTGCGAGGATTTTACGGCTAAAGCGGCTCGGGGCGAAATTGATCCCGTCTTTGGCCGCGATCAGGAGATCCGCTCCATGGTCAATATCTTAGCCCGGCGTCGCAAAAATAACCCCATTGTGGTCGGCGAGCCAGGCGTCGGCAAAACCGCCGTGGTGGAAGGACTAGCCAAAAGGATCCACGAGGGCGATGTCCCCAGCACCCTTAAAGGCGTGACTTTGCTGTCTTTGGATATGGGTTTGTTGGAAGCGGGGGCGAGCTTAAAAGGCGAATTTGAAAGACGCCTTAAAGGCGTCATTGACGAGATCAAAACCAGCCCCAAACCCATTATTTTGTTTATTGACGAAGCCCACGCTTTGGTCGGGGCTGGGGGAACGGCGGGTGGCTCGGACGCGGCCAATTTATTGAAACCCGCTTTGGCTCGCGGGGAAGTAAAAACGTGCGCGGCCACCACTTGGAAAGAATACAAAAAGTATTTTGAAAAAGACGCGGCTTTGGCCAGGCGTTTTCAGTTAGTGAGCGTGGGCGAGCCTTCCGCGGAAACTTGCTTATTAATCTTGCGGGGCCTAAAACAATATTATGAGAGTAGCCATGGCGTCTCTATCCGCGACGAGGCTTTAAAAACCGCGGCCATCATGTCGGATCGCTATATAAGCGGTCGCTATTTGCCAGACAAAGCCGTGGATCTCTTGGATACCGCCTGCGCGAGAGTCAAAGTGGGCTTAGCCGCGAAACCGCCTATTTTAGAAGACGCCCAGAGAAAACTAGCCGCCTTGGAGCGCGAAAAAGCTGGTCTGGCCCGCGATGAGGCTACGGGATCCATCGACCAAGAGCGTTTTAAAGCTCTGCTTCAAGAGATTGAAGTTTTAACCGCGCGAATCGCCAATTTTAATGAGGTTTGGCAAGCCCAAAAAGAAGGGGCCTTAGGCGTTATCGCGGCGCGTCAGGAATTTCTGCGGCTTAAGGATGAATCTGATAAAGCCGCTTCCGATAAAGCTGAGACTGACCTCGCCTCCCCAACTCCGCCAAAGGTGGTCGCGTCAGAAGTGAGCGCTCCAGATCTGGCCGCGCCAGAGTCGAGCGCTCCTGAGCTAAACTCTCCAGAGCCGACCGCGCCAGAGCTGACCCCTTTAGAGCGAGCCCAAAGAGATTTAAACGAGGCCCAAGATAAGTGGCGAGCGGCCAGCGAAAATCAACCTGACGAGCTAAAAGACCTTTTGGATATTGAGGTGACCAACGAGACCATCGCCAAAGTCGTCTCCGATTGGACTGGCGTGCCCGTTGGCAGCTTGGCCGCGGAAGAAGCCCAATTAATCGCCAATCTACCCGAGCGTCTGGGTCAAAGAGTCAAAGGCCAAGATCAAGCCCTCGCCTCCATCGCCAAAGTCATTCAAGCCTCCAAAGCCGGTTTGCGCGACCAAGCTCAGCCCTTGGGCGTCTTTTTATTGGTTGGGCCCTCAGGCGTCGGCAAGACCGAGACGGGTTTGGCTTTGGCCGAGTTATTGTTCGGGGACGACAAAAGCGTTTTGTCCATTAACATGAGCGAATTTCAAGAAAGACACACGGTTTCGCGCTTAGTCGGCTCCCCGCCAGGTTACGTGGGTTATGGGGAAGGCGGCTTATTGACCGAGGCTATTCGGCAAAGGCCTTATTCTGTTCTTTTATTGGACGAATGCGAAAAAGCTCATTTAGACGTCATGAACCTTTTTTACCAGGTTTTTGACAAAGGCGTTTTAACTGACGCGGAAGGCAAAAAAGTTAGTTTCGCCAATACCATTATTCTCCTGACCTCCAATTTGGCCGCGGATGTCATGGAAAATCTAACCCAAGCTAACCCGTCTTTGGATTTAAAGGCCCTGACCGAAGCTATTAGGCCGTATTTAACCAAACATTTTCAGCCCGCTTTTTTGGCTCGCGTCAATATCGCGCCCTACCGCTCTTTGGATCATGATTCTTTAATCCAGATCGCTCGTTTAAAACTGGCCGCCCTGGCCCAGCGTCTAGCCAATAACGCGGGCACCACGCTCAACTATGACGACGAGGTTGTCGAGGCCATTATTGAGCGTTGCCTTAACACGCAAACGGGCGCTCGGGATATTGACCATATCCTCTCTTCTGGAGTCACGCCCCAAATGGCTCAAGATATCCTCGGCTATATGTCCACAGGCCAGACCATGCCCAAGACCATAACCCTAGGCTTGGACGAGAATCGAGCTTTCGCCATCCGTTTTGATGGATAAGGTTTTTTTTAACGCTTGGGCCTCTTTTTAAAAGTCGATAATTTTTTATAAACCCGCTTTAAAAGCTTCTTTGGCTCTATTTAGGGTTTTGTCGCCAATAAAGGCGTAGGTAATGACCAAGCGCCCATCTCTATTCTCCAGATTTAAATTGGCGTTTTTTGGAGCGTTATTATCCCGGTAAGTTAGGCTGAGACGCGTAAACCCAGGATGGCGACCTAACCGAAAGCGTAAGATCGGCCCACCAGGCACGGAATAGAGAGACTGCGAAAAATCATAGTCGCCAATAAAATCAATGTAGGTTGGCACCACTTCTTGGCTTGTGTCGGTGTTGAATTTGAACTCCCCCAGCTCGCCCGTAAATTCCAGTCCTAAAACGTAGCCACCATCTTCCGCGTATTGTCCTTTTAGCCGGCCAAACTTACCTTGATTTGAGGAGCTCGAGCTAGCCGAAGAGCTGGTTTGGGGGTGGGGTTGGCTATCCACTCTCTCGGACTTAGTAATTAAGTTAGGTTCTTGGACTAACTTGGCTTCTTGGGCCAACTTTTGGGGTTTTTGGCCAGTGAACTGAAAAATAACGGCTAGTATTTGGCCCTGCTTTAAAACAAAAGCCTCCGCCGACTCTGGAGCCTGACCGGTTTTATAAGTTAAGCTTAAACGCGTAAAGTCTTTATGCCGACCAAACCGAAACTGCCTAACCATGGCTCCTTTGACGGGCCAGACATCTTGGACAAAATTATAATCCCCCTCAAAATCAACGTAACTCGCCGTATGTTCCGAGCGATAAGTATTGGTCTTAAAAGCTCCCAGCTGGCCCTCAAACTCCAATAACAGGATGTAACGGCCTTGCTCATCGGTCTGCCCGCTTATAAACTTAAAGGTTCCATGACCTGGGCCTTCAGGATTGAGCCGCTCATAATCGCCTTCTGGCCTCACTTCGCCTGTGACGTCGCCCCAACCGCTCTGGGCGTTGGTAACGACTGGCTGGCTGGCTTGGGCGTCAGTTCCTTGCGGCTCAGAGGCGACAGGCTGACTTTCCCGCGCGTCAGCTCCTTGCGGCTCAGTGGCGCCGACTGGCTGACTTTCCCGCGCGTCAGCGCCCAGCGGCTCAGAGGCGACTGGTTGGCTTTCTTCCGCGTCAGCTCCTAGCGGCTCAGAGGCGGCTGGCTGACTTTCCCGCGCGTCAGCTCCTAGCGGCTCAGAGGCGACAGGCGACTCTTCTAGCTTTTCTGGCTGGACACTAGGCTCGGGCTGATTCGCGTCAGTTGACCAAGCGGCGATGGGATCGCTGTCGTCCGCTACTGGGGTGGCCTTCTGGCTGGAGCTCTCCCCACTCTCCGCCTTCTCTAGCTCAGTCGGAAAATCGGAGATTAAAGAGGCGCCTAGGCTCCCTTTGTTAACCGCCTTGGCCCCGTCATTTTCTAAAGCCTTTTCGCCCTCTTTAGGGGTTTCTAAATCCCGCCCACGCTTATTCTCCGCCGCCCCGCCTAACCAGGCGACTGTTTTGGGCCCAGCTATAGATGACTCTATACTCGGCCAATTTTTAGATCCCGCGGCGGTCGCCTCCTTATCTCCCCAGGAGAAATAAGTTAGGCCGAGACCCACCAAACCAACCAACACCGCGCCAATCAATAGACGCCTCGCTCGAGTTAACATTGGACAGCCCTTATATATGGAGGTGGGGATTAGAATCAAAAATTCCAGCTAATAGCGTCGCCCACGCGCTATCGGATAATCGCCAAAGGCGCGAAAACCTACTCCCCTTTGAGGCGGTCGCGCCAAAAAAATGGCGAAAAAAAGATAAAAACCAAACAGACAAAAAAACACAAAACTTAATATTATTGCGTTATAGATTAAAAAATATCAAATTAAATATACTTTTTAATCTAAACAATCTTTAAGATATTTACAATACCTTTTCCAGCAATAACGTTTATCTGAAAAAGATATTTATAGACTATAGAATCGAGCTAAGCTGTTTAGCGCATACTTGGCCTATGAGTTAGCTATTATAATGATAACATAAACCATAGGTTTTTACCACCAAAATTGAGTCAAGCTCCAACTTTTCGCTTTCGCCTAAAAATAACCCCAAGCGGTTAAATTTAGCTTTTTGGCGCGACCAGCCCCTTAACCCCTGGCTTTTAGGGAATTAGCGACAAAAATAGTAGACCGCTCGCCCGCGTTCCTGGAGAAACTACCAGAGCCTCTGCCAATTAATTTGGGGCTTGAGGCGGCCTAAGACTTCTCTGTGTGGGTTAGCTGGAAAATTTGTATAGGAAAATATCGGGCGAAAAAAGAGGAGTGAAGCGGATATTTTAAATGATTTTGTCTTAAGCGCCGATTTGACTTCCTCCGATATTGGCGCTATATTAAAAAGAGTTATTTACAATATTTATTCCTAGAAAAAATTGGCCAACCAGTTGTCAGCGGCTAATTTTTACGGTTTAAGTAATGACGCGTTATCCCTTGGCCTAAGCCCATAATCATTGTTCCGTGGTTCGGCGCGTTTTCTAAGCGTCGCCGCTTTATCGCCTTAGGTAGAAGACTGAAAAAGCGAGACTCAAATGGCCTTAAGCGAGCGAAAAAAAATTCCTTCTATAATACAGACTTTTTCCGCGTTCATTAAAGATAATATGATCTACGCGGACAAAACGGAGTATATCCACAAATTGCTCCAAACTCCGCAAAACTATTTCCTTTGTCGGCCCAGGCGTTTCGGAAAATCGCTCCTTTTGGACACTATGGTGGAAGCGCTTAAAGGCCACAGAGAGCTTTTCCGGGGCCTTTGGATCTATGACTCTGATTACGAGTTTGTGGAGCGCCCTATCATCCGGCTTAGCCTAAATTACCTCGATTCCCAGCCAGAGGGAGCTTTGGAGGCGAATCTTACAAAAAGCTTTTTAAAGATTGGAACCCAATACCATGTTCCGGTTAACGGTTTTAATATAGACACGACTTTCGAATCCTTGGTCGAAGAACTCTCCAAAAAGTTTCAGTTCCAGGGCAAAGAAAAGCCAAAGCCCGGGGAAATTTATGATCCCGTAAACAATGTGGTCATTCTGATTGATGATTGCGACGCGCCCATTCTTAAGAGCTGGGTTCATGATCAAGATCTGGCCCAAAAAAACCATAAAACCCTTCATGACTTCTTTAGTAAGTTTAAAGACCTTGATCGCTATATCTATTTTTCCTTGGTGACCGGAGTCACTCAAGCGGCCAATGTCGCCTTGGGCGCGAATACCTCCAACCTGGTGGACATTTCCCTTGATCCAGAATTCGCTGGCATTTGCGGCTTTACCGCGGACGATCTGAGAAACCTTTTCGGCGACCATTTCGCGGAGCTTCTCGCGAGCTTAAAATTATTAGGCCAGATGGAGGCCGCGGCCAGCGCTTTCGATCTTGAGGCCAAAATATTCAACTGGCGGGGTGGCTATAATTTTGACGGCGAGCCTTTACCCATGTACGCCCCTAAAATCCTCGCTAGCTCTAAACCTTCCGCTAACCCGGAATGTCCAGAGCTTCCTTTAAGGGTACTGAACCCATACTCAGTCGTAAATTTATTTACGGATCATGAGTTTAATAATTTTTGGCTTAGAAAGGAGCCATCCACCTTTCTGGCCCATTTGATGGCCAAAAGCCCATTAAATTTTCTTGAAGCCCCAGACGCGGAGTACTCCGAGTCAACCCTGGCCACGCTTTCCTTGGATTCGCTGGATCCAGTCTCGCTTCTCTTTCAGTTTGGTTTCTTGACCATAGACCAGGTAAAACCAGCAAAAGGCGATAATTTACGTCGTTTTTCTTTAAAAATACCCAATTTTGAGGCGCGCGCGGCTTACCAGGAATTATTTTTGGGCCATATATTTAAAATTGACCCTCAAAAGGAGAAAAGCGCCTTTAAGGAAAAACTCAGCGCCGCTTTTCTGGAAGCCGATTCTTTAAAAATCGGCGAAATCTTAGCCTCTGTCCTTTCTAGGTTGACCTATCTAGAAAATTCTCAGAACGAAAAACCTTACCACGCGGCTTTACGGTTGTTTTTCTTGGTCTTGGGCCTAGACGTTCGGTCAGAACCGCCCTCGGCTTGGGGCCATTTGGATCTGGTTTTAGCCCTAGACAATAATTTTTTTGTTTGTCTGGAATTTAAATACGCGACCTGGTCTACGGTAAAATTAGCTCCACCGCTTTCTGGCCAATCAAGCTCAACTGGCCCGAACCTCTTGGACGTTTTGTTAACTGATCCGCGTTTGAGTCTTCTTTCCTCAATTCAAAAGGATTATCTTATTTCTCTAATTTCTAAAGACCAGCCCATTGACTCAGTTCAATTAATAGCTCTTATAGGCCAATTTTCGAGGCCAAAATACTTGTCTCCGGATTCTGTCTCGGAAGAAAAGCCGCCCAAAAGTCTTATTCCTTTCGAGATTCTTGCACAAACCGCCCAAAAAGCCTTGGATCAAATTCAGGCTAAAGATTATGCCAACCAGTATCGCCTTTTGGCCAAGAATATTGTGGAAATAGGCCTCGCCGTTGGCGGGCGGAATCAGGTTAAAGCCATCGCGAGGAAATTTAAGGGTTCTGGATAGATTATTAACTTTTTTGGTCAACGCCTCAGCGGATAATTTAGCCAAAACTTCCTCTCGCCCATAGACGACTACGGCAGATTATTGAGGCTTTAAACCGGCGGAGGCGCTCCAACAAGTATCGCCCAAATCAGCCCCAGAGAAGTTAGTCAAATCATCTTTCTGGGCTCGGTAAAGATCGGACGCGTACAAACTGGCCCCGGAAAAATTAGCCCCCTTAAGGTTAGATCCGCCTAAAACAGCCTTAAAAAGGTTGGCGCCCGTAGCTTTGGCTCGGCTTAAATCGCTTTGAAAGAGAACGGCTTCCTTTAAGCTAGCCCCGGAAAAATCAGCTCCAGCTAAGGAAGTTTGGCCCAGATTAGCCCGATCCAAAGTCGCCCCTTGAAAATTCGCTCCGTTGGCTTCCGTCTGGCTGAGTAGCAGATCCGTTAAATCGGCTCCCCGAAAATCGCTCGGGCCCAAATCCCCGCAACTCATAATCCTTAAGCCTGGGGCTTGGATTTCTTGACCCTTGAGCCCAGTTAAATCGCAAGCGCTAAAATTGGCCTTAGCCAAACTCGCGCCCCGCAAATTGGCCGCCCGCAAATGCGCCTGGTCAAAATCCGCCCCATCAAGGTTAGCTAGACTTAAATCCCCGCCCGCGAGATTGAGAGATCGAAAGCTCGCTTGGCTCAAATTGGCTCCCGCCAAATTTTTAGGTAAAAGCGTTTGGCTGAAATAGGCCTTAGGAGCCACGAAAAGCTCTAAAGCCACTTTTTCCAGATTGGCTTGGCTGAGATTGGCTCCTGTAAAATCGGCCCTAGCGATCTGGGCGGCCCCGAAATTGACCCCCGTTAAGTCCGCTTCCCCTAGATCGCTCCCCTCTAAATTGGCGTCGCTTAGATTTCCCCCACTCAAAATAGCCCCTTTAAGGCTGGTTTGGCTTAAATTAGCCCCACTTAAAGATGTTTCGCGAAGATCGGCCCCACTTAGATCGCGACCCGAAAAATCTAGGCCGCTTAAATCTAGCCCGATCATGGCGCCCCCCACAAAATTGGCCAGGGGATCGGCTAAACGCTCGATAACCGTTTGGCGATCGCTAAAAACCAGGGTAGCCGAGTCCTTGTCTTGAGGCGCCTCAACTTGAGCCGTAGGGGGAGGATTTAAAACGTCTAAATCAGCCAAAAACTGTAAGGCTTTGGGGGAGAGCCCAACCATGAGCCCTAAATCAACCAGGGAATTAGCCTCTAAAGGCGGATTTTTAAAAAGAGGGGTCAATTTAGGGAGATGGGTGGCTAGTTCCGCGCTCAAGGGCCCGCCTTTTATGGCCTCGCCCTTTAATATGTCGGCCACGTCCCCAAAACCCCAGACTAAACTCTTCAGATTTTGGGTGACTTTATCTAGGCTTTGGACGAGCGAGAGACCTAAACTCCCCGCCAACTCTTTTGCCACGGCTTTTAAAGCCTTGACTTTTTCGGCCCAAGGCCGATTTCGCGCTCTGGCCGCCGCTTGATCCAAATGAGCCAAAGCGGCCTCTCTGGAATTTTGTTTCTCTGGACTTAAGCCTATTTGGCTCCAATGGACTTTTGGCGGCTCGAGGCTGGTCAGAATCTTAGCCAATTCTTGGTCTTTTTCTAGATCCGCCCAAACCGCGGCTATCTCCGCTGGCTCAGAGCTTTCCGCGAGAATGAGCTTTTGCCCTAACTCGGCCCCAATCCTGGGCGACAAACCCAGTAAGGAGCTCCACTTTTGCCCAAAAGCCGCCGCGGCCTTAACGAAATCCGCTTCCAGAACAAAATCCGCCTTAACAGGCGGAATTAAGGCCAAAGCTTTTAAAACATTTTGGATCCCCTCGGTTTCCGCTAGCGAATCTTCTCTAGCCCCCATTAACTGGGCTTTTTCTTCGACTAGGTTAGCTCGAGCCGCCGTGATTAAGTCCTCTGTTACGGTTAAGGCGGCGAACCCTTTAGCCAGTTGGATGGCCTGGCCTAAAACGACTTCGGGAGTCGAAGGGCTAAGCGGCGATTCGGCCTTGGGCGGGGGCTGAGGCTCTTTTCGCGGCGAGCTCTCGGGGGCGTTTAAAGGCGGAACTAGTTGGGGCTCCCATAACTCTCTCCGCTCGGCCCGGCTTAAAAGGCTGACCGCGCTCTCGGGGGGAGCGTTTAAGGGCTCAAGAGTTAAGACAAGAAGATCTAGATCGGTATTTCGCTCGTCTATAACTGGGAGGGAGGCTTTCCATAAAATAATGGCCATTTCCTGGGTCGGAAAAAGCCAGACCGTATCCAAGAAAGTTGGGGCTTCCCAGACCTCAGCCTCTTTTTTAGCCACAACCCTGGCCCTTAAGCCAGGCAATCTGGCTTTAATGACCCTTTGGCGATGGAGGTTTAAGAGGCTAATGGGCTCATCCCCCCAAAAATAGCCGGAGCTTAACCGCTGGGCCTCTTGCGCCAGGTTAAAAAAGCCAAAATCAAAGTCCTGGGGAAAGCCTGGCCAAGAAGTCTTGAGCCAAGCTTGGTCAAATGTTCCCCAATGGCCTAAATTGGCGGGGGGCGGTTTAGGCAAAGGCGAGGCTGGGCCGGGGCGAACTTGGCCCATTAGCTCTAGGCCACCTTGGGGATGAGGCTCATACTCAAAGACCTGGGCCCGAGCCAAGACGCCAGCGGCGCCTTGGCTACCTTTGGGCTTTATCCCGAAAACATTGCCCTCCGCGTCAAACTCGGCCAGACTCCAAGACAAAGGCAAAGCTTTAAAGGGTTTGAGTCGCCCATCGACATATTCTTCCGGGAGAACCGCGAACTCTCTTTTTAGGGGCCCCACCTCAATTGCCACCCGCAAAGGCGTGGATTGAGGCTTGACCGTTTGGGCCTGGCCCAAAACTAAAAACTCGCCCCGCTTTTTGGCTAAACCCAGATCAAAAACCAAACCCTGGGCTTGGTAGGGCGTTAAGGCCTCAATGGCCGCCCCATAAGCGATCTTTGGCTCCAATAAGGCCCCATCCAGAAGGGAAAAGCCCAAACCCATGGTTAAAGCTAGATAGTCCCGACCAGCCAGGCGATAATTTAAAGAGCTAACGTATAAGCTTTGGGCGGCGATAATTTTCATGAGTCACTAGCTTTGATACTTTTTTAACCGGAAAAAATTCAGATCAAATCAAAATTAACCTCGTCCAAGCGCCCAACCATCGAAAGCGTCAAGAGGAGCCGCCTAAAGCGCTATTTGATGAGCTGTTTAGGGCCAGATCCACGATTAACTCACCATGACTTTGGCTTGGGCGGCTAAAGGACAAAAACCAGTGGCGTTAAAGTTGGATTGGCCATTGTGAAGTGTCCCTTGGCTCATGGCGATGGCTGGTTTCCCCTCCAAAAAGACGACTTGGCTACCCGCGCCTGGGTTAAAGCCGCCGGGGCCGATAAACTTCCGAGAAATAACTCCGCCATTGACCCCAGCCTCATCGCCCTTGGAGATGGGGGTTTCGCTTCGGGCGTTTAAGGCTTGGGTTCCGTCAAAAAAAACTTTTTGGGCGGCCTGGCTCGGATTCACCTGATTTAACTGAAAAATATTTACGTAGGGCGTAGGAATCGGCCCCGTCGGCGAGGGCGTCTGGCAAACGTCTGGGGCTAGCGATTGAGCCACTCCCCCTTTTAAAGTCAAGGCGAACATAAAAGGCTCCTTTTAGCCGAGCTTAATGTCGCGACCGTCAAGCCGGATTGAGCCCGAGGCCTTTAGATCTAAGCCCCCGGAACGCGTTTGGAGCTCTCGATCGGCCTTAACCAAAAGGTTTTGGCTAGAAACCTGAGCTTGACCCGAGACGCGCAAAGCAAAATTTTTAGTCGTGGTTAAAAGCGAGCGACAAATTGAGGAGACTAGGCCCACTAAGAATTGGCCCACCTGAAAATCTACCCTTAAAAGATGGCCTTGGGTTAGGAGGCGATCGCTATGGATCTGGGCGCTTTGGGCCTTTAAAGACAAAGCTGGGGCGCTTATGGTTAAGTTTTGGGCGGCCAAAACGGATTCCTTGGGCAAAGCGATTTGGGCCTTTTTATTCTGATCGCGCTGGAGGATCGCCAAAATAAAAACCTCGCGCGCGTCCACAAAAGCTAAAACCCCATCGCCCTTTCGCGGTTCCAAAAGACATGAGGGAGCCAATTGAGCGCGATAAACTAGGCTTTCGTCCTCTAGTTCTTGAATTAAATAATA
>JAISWW010000045.1 GCA_031270705.1 Deltaproteobacteria bacterium | reverse complement strand
AATAAATTATTGTATGGTAATTTCATAAGGGAGTTAAATAACACGAAAACAAGATAGATTTTCGCCTATTTAATTATAGACGGCTTGTAGGCGCTTGAGAAAACTATTTCTCAGGAAAGAGGAAATCCCGTTGAAGTCGGGAACGAGCCCATCGCTGTAAGTCATTTACCAGGTGTTCCTGGTCGCTAAGGCCAAAGTGGTCACTGAGGCAAAACCTTGGGAAGGCCGCCTATAGCGTGACAAGTCAGAAAGCCTGCCTACAAACTAATTGACGCGCCACTTGGGGACTAAAGTATCGCGTGATGTTGGTTGGCTTTTGGCCATCCACGTCGCCAAACTACTAGAGGTTTGTTTTAAACCCGGTCTCCAATTGAGTTGGAAACCGGGTTTTTTTATCAAAGAGCTATAAAGTATCAATTTATAGGCTTCTTTATGGATCTAATTGTTAAGTTAAATTTTTTTTAATCGCCCTTGTGGATGGGCTATTGCCGCAAGACTTTGGAGAAACGCGTGAAATATTTAATAGGGCTTTTGGGCATTTTTATTGTTTTACCAATACTGGCCTCAACGGTCGTTTTGGCTCAAATTACCTCTGAGTTAAAACCTGTTGAGGTTATTGGACATCCAATTGAGGAAAAATTATCGGCTGAATTGGCGGCTTATGGTCACGAAGTAAAAGTGATTGACGGAAAAACATTGGAAAACATGGGTTTTGTTGATTTAAGCGACGCTTTGCCAGTTTTGGCCCCAGGGCTATTTATTAGCGCCAAGGGGAGAGGCGATTACGCTAGTTACATGATGAATGGAAATACAGGCGTGTTATGGTTGATGGATGGAATACGCTTAAATAATAGATTATATGGATCAGCGTATATGGATACATTAAGCGTGCATATGATTGAGCGAATTGAGGTATTATATGGGGGCGAGGGATTATTTTATGGCACGGACGCCACCTCGGGAGTTATCAATATAATTACCAAAAAACCAACCGATGAGCCCCATGGCAAATTGGGTCTGTCTTATGGAACTGGTCCTTATGTCGCGACTAATGGCTGGGTAAGCGATCGCGTTGGCCCAATTAAGTTGTTATTTTTCGCCAGTTATGAGGATTGGGAGGGATATAAACCTTTTAAAGATAAAACTTATCAAGATTTCGGCAACCAGGAAAGAAGGAAGAGGGAGTTTGATCGACTTAATTTTGGACTAAAATTAAACGCTGATTTTGGCGATAACGCTGAAAAACGCTTCAATCTTCACTTACAAAGAAATAGTGGAGGATTTGATTTTGCCTACCCTCAATTTAGAAGCGCGCTTAATGATAGAGAAGAGTATATCGCTACAGCAAAATGGGATCATGACGTAACAAGTAATTATAGCTATTTTGTTAAAATATATTTACATACTTGGTGGACAGAATACACTAGATTATATTTAGATGGAAGTTATTCTAATAACAAGAGTATATGGGGTTATGAAGATTGGGGTATAAATTTTCTAAATAGTTATCGTTTTGATCGTGGCGATGAGATATTATTTGGGCTTGACTATCAGAATTATTGGGGCAAAGACGAAGTTCTTCTCATAAAAAGCCAGCATGAAGAAGCCTACGCGATTTTTGCCCAGTTTAGGCCATATTTTGCTTTTTGGCCGAGTTGGAAATTAGCCCTTGGCGTGAGATATAACAGAAGTGGCGAGGAAGACGCGACAATCTGGAATATAAGCTCTAGAATGCCTTTTTTTAATGATCGGATGTATTTAAGAGCGAATATTGGAACATCATTTACTTTGCCGACCGCGGAACAACTCTACGCCATTGATCCTGACGAAACAGGCAATCCAAACTTAAAACCAGAGGAAAGTTTTGCGCTAAATTTAGGTTTAGGATTTAATAACGAAGTTGTAAGCGCGGAAATATCATATTTTTACGAAAAGATAAAAAATCAAATTGGTTATGAAGCTAATTATGTCTTTCAAAATGTTGAAGATGAGACAATTATAAATGGATATACAATTTCAGGAACAGTAAGGCCAATAAAAAGTTTAGCTCTTTCGGCCGCGTATACTTGGCAAAGATCGAAAACCGAGGGCCAAATTGATCTAAGAAGGTTACCGGAGGATTTTGCCACCATAACCTTACAATGGAATGACGATTTGGCCGGCGTGCCTGTGGGGTTGGGGATTTACGCCAAATATTTTGGCAAGACTTACACGACTTTCGCGAACTACCCAGCGTTAATTAACGCTGGAGCCCGTGAATATTATAGCGCGTATTGGGTAGCCGATGTGAGTCTTTACGCGCAAATAACAGAAAGAAGTAGGATAAGTCTTTATTTAGGCAATGTATTCGATAAATCATATGAAACAGCGGCTACTAGAGCTAGGCGTGACCCTCAAGACGATTCTTCTCCTTATATTTACTATGGCTTATTAGCCAATCCGTTTTCGGCGACATTAACGTATTCTTACGAGTTCTAACCTATTTTTGTTGATTTATAAAAGGCATAGCCGTTAAAGGCGACATTTTCGGTTATGCCTTAATTTGCGCCAATAATTTAAAGGCGTGTTTGGGAGTTTATTTTGCTAAAATGGTTTAATATTTTAATCTTGGCGGCGTATTTTATTCTTGGCTCGTCTCCGATATTGGCCTTACCGCCCAGCTATATGAATTTTGACTCAAATGGTGGCTCTGTTGTGGTTCCCTTAAAAGGAGAGCCCCAAAGGGTTATAAGCGTGAATGGCTCAGCCACGGAATTGCTTTTGCGACTGGGCCTGGAAAAGAAAATTGTTGGCACAGCCTACCTGGATAACCCTGTGGCCCAGGATCTTCAGGCGGCCTACGAAAGCGCGCCAGTTATCGCGGAGCGTTACCCGACCCGCGAGCGAGTCTTGGCTTTAGAGCCTGATTTTATTTATGGCTGGGGTAGCGCCTTTAAGCCTCAAGCTCTTGGTGACGTTAAATATTGGCACAACTTGGGAATAGCCACATTTATAAGTCGCAACTCTGTTTTAAAGCCTCAAAGGATAGACAATTTTTTTCTTGATATCGCCAATTTAGGCAAAATCTTTAATATTGACGATAAGGTGGAAAATTATATCTTAAGCGCTAAAAGCGAGTTTGAGAAAATACAAAAAATTGTTAAGGGAGCGAAAATTAAAAAGAAATTAATAATTGGCGAATATTTGCCAAATAAACTATTTTTAGCCTATGGATCTACCTCATTAGTCAGTGAAATGCTCGCTATAGCGGGTGGGGAAAATCTATTGCCTAATGGCGCGATTCTTTCCGCGGAAGGGTTAGTTGACCTAAATCCCCCAGTCATAGTTATGATTCATATGTTAAAAACTGAAGGCGATGTGGCGAGTCATCTTGACGAAATTAGAAAAGATCCAATTTTATCTAAGCTAGATTCGGTTAAATCTGCCCATGTATATCCGATGCCTTTGGCTGAGGCTCATTGCGCTGGCGTTAGGATATCCTCTGGAGTCGCCCGCCTGGCCCAATACCTTTATCCTGACCTGTTTAGCGAATAATTGATTCTTATGAAATTCAAACTTCTTGTTAGTATAGTGCTTATTTGTCTCGTTATGTGCGTAATGTTAAGTATTATGATTGGTTTTGTTGATTATTCTTTTAAAGAGTTAATATACCGCCTTTTATTTGACGATTTAAGTTTAAGACGTGAAATTATAATAAACATCCGCCTGCCCAGAGCCTTGGCGGCCGCCATGGTGGGCGGAACTTTAGCTGTCTGCGGAGTGGTCACGCAAGCCGTGGCCCGCAATCCCATGGCTGACCCTTACTTAATGGGCGTTTCCTCTGGAGCCTCTTTAGGGGCGATGATTTGTCTGTTAGTATTTGGCGGATCTATTGGCTCGTTTGGCCTATCCAGTAGCGCTTTTTTGGGAGCCCTTTTGAGTTCTTCCTTGATTTTGGCCATGTCCTTTAAGACGAGCGCTTCGGTCTATCACATGATCTTGATTGGCATAGCCATTAACGCGCTTTGCTCATCTTTGGGAAGCTTGTTAATTTATTTGAGTAATGACGCCAACTTGTTAAGGACTTTGGTTTTTTGGCTCATGGGTAGTTTGGCTCCGGCTTCTTGGGAAAATTTGTTTTGGGTATTTTTAGCCTCATTTATTGGGTTAATATTTTTTATAGCTAATAGCCGTAATATAAATCTTATCAACTTGAGCGACGATGAGGCCATCTCCTTAGGCTTAAGTCCCAAAAATTTTAGGCTACTGTGCTTGGTTTTTGTGGCCTTAATGACCGCCTCCAGCGTGGCTTTTTTCGGGATGATCGGTTTTGTTGGCATAATTGTTCCGCATATTCTGCGTTTCCTTTTTGGCGGAGATCATATAGCTCTTTTGCCTCTATCGTTTTTTTCCGGGGGCTGTTTTTTGGTTTTGGTTGATTTATTGGCCCGAAGTATAGCCACCTCAGAAATTCCTTTGGGGGTCATTACCGGTTTATTGGGCTCGCCATTCTTTTTTTGGTTGTTGCTGGGCAAATGGAGGGTAAGTTGAGGTTAGAGGCCAAAGATTTAGGAATTTCAATCGGAACCCAAAAAATATTGAATGATATCAATATACAAATTGGACATAACCGATTTAATGGAATTATAGGCCCAAATGGAAGCGGTAAAAGCACTCTTTTGCGCTCCTTATTTAATGTTTTGCGTCCTGATTGCGGTTATATATCATTTAATGATAGAGTTTTAACTTCATATAAAAGGATTGAATTAGCTAAAAATATTGCTGTTGTTCCTCAGCAACAAAGCTTATTTGAAATAACTGTAGAAAAAGTCATTCAAATGGGGCTATATCCACATAAAAGCTTTTTTGAAAAAATTTCAGACAATGAATTAAAATATATAGATCATATTATTGATTTATTAGGATTAAATAAGCTTAAAAATCGAGACGTGACCACCTTGTCTGGCGGCGAGCGCCAAATGGTTCTATTGGCCCGGGCTTTGGCTCAAAAGACGCCTATCCTTTTGTTAGACGAGCCAACTAATCATTTGGATATCTATTATCAGATATTGTTTTTAGATAATTTAAAATCCCTTGATAAGCTTTTAGTGGTGGTTTTTCATGATCTAAATTTGGCCTCCAAATATTGTGATCATCTTTTTTTAATGAGTCAAGGGACAATCATTGGGGAGGGATCGCCTCAGGATATATTGACTAAAAGTATTATTCGCCAAGTTTATGGGTTAGACGTGGAAATACTAGAAAACCCAAAAACGGGCAAACCTGTGGTGGTATTGTAAATTTTCCAATGTTTTAGAAAGGATAATTTACTCAAAAAATGGCCGCTCAGGTTTCCGGAGGTATTTGAGCCAGACTTGGCGCCGGGGCAAGCGATGGTCGGGATAGGGCTCCGGCTCATCGGGGTTGGGCGGGGCCAGGCGCCTAATGGGCTCGGTGGCGGGTTCCTTGGGCGCGGTCACGCCTTTGGCCCAGACCTGGGGATTTTGCTTGATGGCCTCATCTTGGAAAACGTAGCGATTGAGGCCAATGTTGGCGATAATGGCCACAGCCAATAAACTGGCGAACAAAGCGCTCCCGCCATAGCTAATAAAAGGCAAAGGTATCCCGACCACGGGAAACAAACCCACGACCATGGCGATATTGATGGCCATCTGCCAGAAAATGAGGCTGGTCAAACCAATAGCTAGATACGCCCCAAAACTTTCGCTCCCGCGTTTGACGATATTTAAGGCCGCCCAAAAGAGACAAAAGAATAAGAAAATTATAACGCTGGCCCCCACAAATCCCCATTCCTCGGCTAAGGCCGCGAAAGCGAAATCCGTCTCCCGGGCCGGCAAAAACCCATATTTCTGTTGGGTGCCTTCCTGGAAACCTTGGCCTAAGATCTGGCCGCCGCCAATGGCGTTTTCGGCTTGGATGATCTGCCAGCCCTCGTCAGTGGGTTTGGCCTTGGGGGTAAAATAATAGCGGACGCGATCTAATTGGTAGGGTTTTATTAAGCCGCGATCGAGCAAAAACTGTTGCCCGCCCAAAAAGAAGATCCAGGCGGACATGGCCGCGACCAGGGAAACCAAAGTTATGATCACCCGGAGCCGGAGTTTGGCCAGAAAAAAGATCGGGGCGACGGATAAAATTAGGTGGAGGGCTGTCCCCAAATCGGGTTGCTTTAAAATGAGGAAAAAAGGGCCCAATATCAAAGGCAAAGGCCATAATAAGTCCTTAAAATCCAAACCCGTGGGATGTTCCTTTTTGGCTAAAACCTGGGCCAATAAAAGGATCAAGGCGATTTTGGCTAGCTCCGAGGGCTGAAACCGAAAAGGCCCAAAAGGAAGCCATCTTTGCGCGCCGCCGGCCTTAACGCCGAAAAATTTCACGGCCACCAAGAGGATGATAGATAATATAAATAAAGGCCAAACTAAGGATTTTAAGTTGCGATAATCGAAGACAAAAAAGATCCCGAGACCCACTAAACCTATAGCCGCGAAAATGACTTGCTTTAGGAAATTGTGGCTCATTTCGCCAGTAGGGGTACTGGTCGCGCTATAAAGGTTTATGAGGCCGCAAGCCATTAAGCCCAATGTGGCCAAAATGAGGGGCCAACTGAAGTTTTCGGCCAAGCGGCGCGTGAGGCCCGGGCTCATAGGTCACCCTTCCAGCCCGTGGGTTTATCGGGCTGAGCCTGGTTGGGCGGCATGAGTCGGGTGTCCACCGAGGCGTCAAAATAAGCGTTTAAGAGTTTGGCGGCCAAAGGAGCCGCGTTGGCTCCGCCGCCGCCGGAGTGCTCGAGTAAAACCGTGACCACCACCTCGGGGTTATCGACCGGAGCGTAAGCCGTAAACCAAGCGTGCTCGCGGTATTTCCAAGGCAAGACCCCGCCGCGAGCGTAGATCTGATAACGACTAAGGCTTATGACTTGGGAGGTGCCCGTTTTGCCGGCCACGCGGACGCCGGCTAGTTGCCCTCGCCGGCCAGTCCCGCCCGGCTCATTGACCACGGCGTCGAGACTCTTCCGCACCGCCTCAATATAATCGGGCCGCAACTCCAGCCGGTTTATGACCGTGGGCTCAATTCGGTTAATTAGGCGGCCCTGGTAGTCCAAGACTTCTTTCACTAAACGCGGCCGGTACAAGACGCCGCCATTGGCGGCGACGGCTGTGTACTGGGCCACTTGCAGGGGCGTCGTCAACAAGTAGCCTTGGCCAATGGCTACCGGTAGCGTCTCCCCAAAATTCCAAGGTTTTCCGAACCGCCGCAGTTTCCAAGCTTGATCGGGCACCAAACCCGCTCTTTCCGTATTGAGATCCACGCCCAAAACGCGGCCTAAGCCAAAATGGCGCCGGACGCCATTGGCCAAGCGATCAATGCCCAACCGGCGACCCACTTCGTAATAATAAACATCGCAGGATTCTTTTAAGGATCTCTTGAGATTGACCGCCCCATGACCGCCCCGCGCCCAGCAACCAAAGCGGCTATTGCCCAAAAAGAGAGCCCCGCCACAAGAGAAGGTCGTCTCCGGGGTAATGACGCCCTCGTTTAGGGCGGTTAAGGCCATGGCGATCTTAAAGGTGGAGCCCGGGGGATATTGGCCGCCCACGGCCCGATTTTCCATGGGCCGAAAGGGATCCTCGTTTAGGGTTTTCCAGCGCTCAGCCGAGACCCCGCCCACAAAGTCATTTAAATCAAAGGTCGGGCTGGAGGCTAGAGCCAAGATCTCGAAATTGCGCGGATCCATAACCACAATGGCCCCGGCTTTTTCGCCCAAAAGAGCCTGAGACACCCGTTGGAGGCGGCTATCCAAGGTGAGTTTTAAATTGTAGCCCGGCTGGGGGTAGTCGACCTTCAGCTCATCCAGAACCCGGCCTTGGGAATCAACGGTGGTCAGTCTTTGGCCTTTTTGGCCATGGAGCAGGGATTCCAAGCCTTGCTCCAAGCCGCTTTGACCGACCAAATCGCCCGGCTTTAAGCCGAGATAAGGCTCTTCTTTCAGTTGTTTCCCGCTAATTTCCCCCAAATAGCCAATGACGTGGGGGGCGAAATTGGGCATGGTCGGGCGGCGGAGGGAATTGACCTCAATGGATATGCCATTAAGACCGGCGTGGCGAGTTTTTAAAAGAGCTAGGTCAGCTCTCGTTAAACCCGAGAGCCAAACTTGGGGATTGGGGCTTGGTTTTTTGGTCAAGGCGCCCAGTTTTTTTTCCAGCTCCAGAGGATCGCGCCCTAATAGTTGGGCCACCTTAAGGCTAAGATCCCGGGGCTTTAGAGTGGGGCCCGGAGTGACCAAGAGATCGTAATTGATCTGGTTTTCCACCAAAACTTGACCCATTCTATCCATAATGAGGCCGCGCTGGGTGGGAATATCAATTAAAGATGTGTGATTTTTTTCGCTGGTTAAGCGATGCTCTTCCCCGGTCACTATTTGGAGGTACCACAGCCGCAAGATCAAAGCCGAGAGAACGAGGAAACAAAAGACCTTGAGCCAGGCCAATTGAGACCCGAAATCAGGGGGGGCTCCGGAAAAGGAGGGCGCGCTCATGGTAAATAGGCCATTGGATCTAAGTCATAGAGCATCATTAAAAAGAGTCGACGAGAGTCTTTTTAAGTGGTTTTAGGGCGAAAAAAACGATCTAAGATGGCTAAAGAAGGGATAACGGCCAAAGCCGTGACCAAAGCGGTGCGGGCCACCAAGGGAGCGGCCAAGACCGTGGGCAGAGTCAGGCCCCCCAATTCCAATAACCAAGGCTCCAAGACCAAATTTAAAAGTAAGCTTAAGAGTAAAGTTATAAGAACCAAAAAGGCCCCCCTAACATCTAGTTTATAGGCGATTAGTCTTAAAATCAAGACCCCGACTAACAATTTTAGCGAAAATAAACCAGGTGGGGCGATGGTGAGATAGCCAAAACCTAAACCCAAGAGAAACGCTCCCAAAAAAGCTACCGGCGACTCGGTTCGGAAAGAGAGCCAGATAGTCAAAATCAAGGGCCAGTCAGGTCGCCAAGCCGCCCAATTTAAGCCCGCCGGCGGCCAACCCGTTAAGGGAGCCAATAACCAGCCCAAGACCAGAACCGGCCACACGCGTTTTAGGGGCCCCGGGGAAGCTAGACTGTAGCGAGCCATCTTATTCATGTTATCATTTGGCCGAGCCTCTTTTCGGAAAAAGAGAGAGAGCTTCGTGGCCCAAGGTCGTCCAATCCAAAGCCTTAGGCGGATCCTTAATGACCAAAACTTCCCTTAAACCGGAGAATTCCACGGTCGATCTGAGCTCAGCCCGCAAAAAAGGCCCTAAACCGGCCTTATCCACCAAAGAGATGACCCCTATGGCTTGGCCAGGCGGAAAAAGACCGTCTAGGCCAGAGGAGACGACCAGATCCCCGAGCCGGATATCCTCGGCTTTGGGCGCGTATTGGAGCTCTAAGCGTCCGGGCCCTAAACCGGTGACCAAAACATTGACCCGGTTGCGCTGGATGACCGCGTCCACGCCGCTGGCCCGGTCGGTCACCAAAAGGACTTTGGCCTGGGCGGCCGAGAGTTGAGCCACGCGCCCCACCAACCCCAAAGGGCTAATGACCGCCGCCTCCATTTTGACCCCATCGGCGTAACCCACGTCAATCAAAGCCACCTGCGACCAAGGCCCGGGATCCCAAGCCACGATCCGAGCGGCCAGGGTTTCTTCGGGTAAAGCCTCTTTGAGTTTTAAGAGACTAGCCAAACGCTCATTGGCGTATTGGGTCTCTTTGAGCTCCACTAATTGTTGGCGATAACGAGTCAGAGTTTGCCGGAGCCGCAGGTTGGTCTCTTGGGCCGAGGCCAAAGCGAAATAGCGCGTCCACCAAGAGCCAACGCCGTCAGCCACGTAATTTAAAGCTTGGGAAATGGGCCCTAAAATGGCCATGGGCCAGCGGTTAGCTAGACTGGCTGGGCCTTGGGGATTTTGGGCGTGGGCGGCCATCAAAGCCAAAGCTAGGAAAAATAAAAAAACTGGCCCAAAGAATTTTCCTCGCCCGAGCATTTAGCTAATCGATATCTCCTTGAGGATGTCCAGGCTCTCCAAGGCTTTGCCGCTCCCCATGGCTACGGTCGTAAAGGGGTTGTCGGCGATGATGATGGGCAGATGGGTCTCTTCCCGCAAGAGGACGTCCAAGCGTCTTAATAAAGCCCCGCCGCCGGTCAAAACAATGCCGCGGGTGACGATGTCCGCGGCTAGCTCCGGGGGAATCTGCTCCAGGGCGTTTTTGACCGTGGTCAAGATGGCCTCCACCTGCTCGGTGATGGCTTTCCGAATTTCCTCGGAATCAATGGCCACAGTTTTGGGGATGCCGCTGACCGTGTCCAAGCCCCGCACTTCCAGGGAATCGACCATATCCGAAGGGTAGGCCGTCCCGATCTCTTGCTTAATGACCTCAGCCGTCCGCTCGCCAATCAAAAGGTTATATTTTTTGCGAATATATTGGGCGATGGACTCATCCATTTTGTCGCCCCCCGTGCGGACGGATTTAGCGAAAACTATGCCGGCCAAAGAAATTATGGCCACTTCCGTCGTCCCGCCGCCAATGTCCACAATCATGTTGGCCGTGGGCTCGGTGACCGGGAGACCGGCGCCAATGGCCGCGGCCATGGGCTCCTCAATGAGATAAACCTCCGAGGCCCCGGCTTGCTCGGCGGCTTCGCGCACCGCTTTTTTTTCCACTTGGGTGATGCCCGAGGGGACAGCGACGATGATGCGCGGTTTTATAAAACGGCGAAAATGGGTTTTCCGGATAAAATGACGGAGCATGGCCTGGGTGATCTCAAAATCGGCGATGACCCCGTCTTTCATGGGCCGAATGGCCACAATGCCGGCCGGGGTTTTGCCCAGCATGGCTTTGGCCTCATGGCCCACGGCCAAGACTTTGCCATTTTTGCCGTCTTTTTTGACCGCCACCACCGAGGGCTCGGACAAGACCACGCCTTTGCCCTTCAAATAGACCAAGGTATTGGCTGTCCCCAGATCAATGGCTAGATCATTGGAGAAAAAATTTAAAAAAGAACGGAAAAGCTTCATATATATAAACCGTCCAACAACGGCTAAAAAAGCCTAACAACCAGTAGGGCGCCCGAAAGGGCTGGCGCGACGAATAAGGCGACCAAGCGCTTGAGCCTCAATCAGATAAATCAAATGATTGAGCGCCCCTAGAAAAGCGCGGAAACCCGCCAAACCCAAGGAAAACCCAAGAAGTGGCCCAAAAAATTTTCGGGTCAAAGAAGGGAATCTATAAAATCCCTCTTATCATTTTAGCGCCAATAGTCGAGAAAAATCAATCAAAGGCGCAAAATAATCGACCAGAAAGAGGCGACCGAAAAAAGGAAAGCCAGATAGGGCTCGCCCTATCTGGCTGAAATGGGCAAATTAGCCGCCCTTTTTAGGCTAAAAACCAAGGTTAATAAATAGTCAAAACCTAAAGGGCGTATGTTGACCTTGGCGCCTATTCAGAGGCGGAATTATCGGCCTCCGGGGGAGTCTGGTCAGGAGTCTGATTGGGAGCCGTATCAGGAGCCTGATCAGGAGCCTTGTCCAGAGTCGGAGCCGCGGCCTTGGTTTTCGGCGCGGCTTTGGCCTCTTGGCTAGCGGCCACCCGGCGACCGCGATCGGCCACTTTTCTGGGGGCTTTGGCGGAGACGACTTTGACGTAATCCGGGCCAATGAGGGTTAGGCGAGCCAAAGGAGCCGCGTCCCCAGCCCGGAG
>JAISWW010000005.1 GCA_031270705.1 Deltaproteobacteria bacterium | reverse complement strand
GAACACGGTCGCGATAGAGTTGAGCGTTTTTGCCGGTCAACGCTTGGACAGACGTATCGCCGACATTAAGACAATGAGAAAAGAAGTAAGGGCCTGGGAAACCGACCGGAACGCTCTAGACCCAGACATTACCTGGCTCTTGGCTACCGAGGCGGCTCAAGTAAAACTCAGCCGACTTTACTAGAAAATTTAAATGTTACAAGGTACTAGAAAATTTGTCTGTGTTTTATAACTGGATTTATAACAAGGTTTATCAATCTAGCGACTGGCCAGACTCAGCCAGAGTCAGGACAATTTCTTGGTATGAGGCCAGAAGCTCGGGTCTTTCTTCCTCTTTTACGCCCTGACGATCCAAGAGCCGCTCAAAGACTTCCGTGACGCTCATTTCGGCCAGACTTTTGACGGGTTGGGCTTGGCCAAAAATTTCGCGCTCAATTCGCTCGTCAATAATGGCGATTAATTCCATACGCGAGCCTTTTAAAACTTCCTCAAAGAGGCCTCTCGGGTTGGACAAAAACTCCTCGCCCGTGTGGACTAGCTCCAGCCAAGCTTGGGAATCGGCTTTTTTTAGCTTTTCCAAGGCCTCTATTAGCTCGAGCTTGGTACCTTTTAGTCGTTTTAGCTCTTGAAAAACGGGGATAGGCAAAAGCTCAATCTTCACTTGGCCGCCTCCTAAGGTCACGATGGCTAGGCTTTTCGCCTCATTTTCCGCGAAACTCATCATCAAAGGCGAGCCACTATAGCGAATGGTCTCGCGCCCAACTTTTTGCGGCCTATGGAGATGACCCAGGGCCAGGTAATCAAAGGCCTTGGGCAAGGCTTCGGCGGGTATTTGACATAAAGAGCCCGCGTAGAGATCTCTTACTCCGTCGCCTTCGGCGATTTGGCCGCCTCTGGCGAAGAGATGGCCCAAACCCACTATGGGGATTTGGCCGCCCGCCTCCATTTGTTTAGCCAAAGCTAGCTCGGCGATGGCCGCGTAATGAGCGATTAAGCCTTGAACGAGGGCCCGATCCTTATCTTGGATGGTCTCGCCTTCCTGGGCGATCCTTAAAAAGCGATCCTTTAAAAAAGGCGCCGCGGCCACTACGAGATAGGGCTGTTTATCTTGGTCATTTAAGACCAAGATTTCCTCTTCCAAAGTTTCGGGATCGGCCACCACATGAACGTTAAAATATTTTAAGAGCTTGGCCGGGGCCATTAAAAAAGCCGCCGAGTCATGGTTGCCAGCGGTGATGACCAAGTCTTTTAAAGGGGTTTTTTGGGCTTTGACCAAGAAATCGTAATAAAGCTCTTGGCTAGCCACCGGCGGGGTCGCGGAGTCAAAAATATCCCCAGCCACCAACAAAACGTCAATCTGGGCCTCATTAATGACCTCAATGAGCCAGTCCAAAAAAAGAGCTTGTTCTTCGTGGCGACGCCGGATCCGATTTAAGGTTCGGCCAAGGTGCCAGTCCGAGGCGTGGAGGATCCGGATGGGCGATCCCTTAAGACTGGGTTTTTCGCTCGTGGCCTGGAAAATGGACTCTGGGCTTTTCGGCTCTTGAGTGACTAGAGGCGGATCCTGAGACTTTTCGGGCGAGTTAGGCGGGGAGAGTTGGTCAGTCATGGTGGATTGGCGCTCTTATATGTATCGGTTCACCCCCACACGCGTGGGGACAATGCCTCCCGCCGAGTTTCCATAAGACCTTGTTTGGGTTCACCCCCACACGCGTGGGGACAATACTTAAAAAAGCCAGTATTTTCGGTACCCTAACAAGAAAAAAACGCTCAAAGTCTTTGAGCGAGCAAGCCATTGATCCTCAACTCCGAACCCACCGCTTACTATCGCTCTAAATACATCATAAGCGCCAACACTAGCTAAACCGTAGATCGCGACTTATTTTTAGAGTTTATCACAAACCAAAGCTGAAAGCAAGTATCCGTTCAGGGCCTGGCCTCCTTCATCTATTAGGGTTTAAGGCCTTCCTATCGTTTTTGATAATGATTTTGACCATCTATTCCCAGAGGAGCTTTTGTCCTCTTTAGATGGCGAAGCTTATAGTCTAAGTCCCGGTTGTTTGGATTTTTGTAGGGTATTAGGGTCTATCAGCCATTTTATATTGGCTGAGTATGTCAAACTGGCGGAAGATAATATGTTACTGAAAGAATTGGTGGCTACTCCTGGCTTAAACTCCGGCAATTCTGGCGTTTCTCCCTCCTCGTTCCTTAATATTCTCAACCCACCAACAAAGCGACAGGAAATTGTCGAATCTCCTCCAATGCTCTGGCCAGAATTGATCGACTTAACTGAAACTAGATATCAAGGGGCCCAGGAAGGACATGAGCCCCATTTCAGGAAACCCTTAACCATTGTTTTTAAGTATAAAATTATCTTGATTTTAACTATCTATAAATAATATACTATTAAAAATTTAAATATCTGGGCTATTTGTCTTTTCTGGGAGCTCTTTTTGTAAGCCGAGATAGAGATCCGTTAAGGTCTGGCTGGCTTTTTCGGTGATATTAGCTAAGGACTCCCGCGGCTCAATCTCTAAAGGCGGGCCAATATGGGCCTTTATCTGGCCGGAATGAGGCAGATAGCTCCCCGTTGGCCAGAGGGCGCCCGAGTTATAAATAGTTAAGGGAACTAAGGGAACTCCAGTATGTTTGGCTAAAATAAAAGCCCCTTTCTTTAGGGGCAAGATGGGGATCTCGGATTTATTGCGCGTTCCTTCGGGAAAAATAGCCATGACTTCTCCCGCGGCTAGACGCGCTGAGGCCTCGATGAGCATTTTTTTGGCCGCGTCCGCTCCTCCGCCTCTATCCACCAGCATATGGACTCTTTTTAAAACCCAGCCAAAAACCGGAATTTGGCCCAAAGCGGCTTTGGCCACCCAAGAAATTGAGCGTCCAGTAGCTTTGGCGACCGTGGGGATATCCAAAAGGGAGCGGTGGTTGGCGAAGATAATAAACCCGCCCTTCGCGGGGAGGTTTTCTTGGCCTTCTACCTTAATCTTAATGGCCGCGGGCGTTAGGACTATGGCCGCCCAGACGTGGCTGGAAATGTAGCGAGTGGCTTTCTTGGAAAATAAGCTGACTATTAGACAGACAAAGCCGGCTAAGATAGTCAGGACAAAAAAGATTGGCCAATACCAAATGGCGAAAAAAAACCGGGCCATAAAGTTAATCTTGGTTCTTTCGGTCGAGAATCATGGGCTCGAGAAATCGCCTTAAGCGGGGCAATTCTTTGGTCGTCCATTCGGAAGAGAGACGCGTTTTTAAGAAATCCTTAAAAAGATGATCCAAAATCGTTCTTAAGGAAGCGATGAGGGCGACTTGATTTAAAAATTTGCCCGCTTGGCTCAAAGGCTCGTCGTCTTCCGTAAAAGCGGCTCCCATGGTGACTTTGACCGATTGGGGGGCCAGAGTGTCGGCCGGCAGATTAAAAGCCAGCTCATAGGCCGTTGTCCGGATGGTCAAGGAGCCTTTCACCACTTTTTTATCCAAGCCCAAAGCCACAAAAGCCTCCGTCCAATCGCGATCGGGGTTTTGGCAGACGACTTGGCTCCGGGTTTGGCCTTGGCCCATCTCTAAGGTCAGCTTCTTCTCAAACCGCACCTCCACCTCCGAGCCGCCGGGGCCCGGAAATCGACTCTCAATCTCTGAGGCCAGCCACAACCAGGTTAAAAATTCCTGGCCCAAGAACATTTTATCCTGCCAGAGATCCAAAAAAACAACGTCTTCCGGGTAGTTTGGGGACAAAGCTAAAAATTCCTCCCATTAAGTTGGCAAAGCGTAAGACTTATTCGGCCCACAGCGAAGAGCTTTCGATTTGTAACAAAGCCTCGGCCTCGGCCTTGGTAAGGGTCTCCAAACCCAAGGTGATAGGCACCAAGAGTCGCGCCCCTAAGCCAAAGGTTCTCTCCCATAAATCCTCAAAAAGAGCCCGTTTCTTTTCTCCCGCCCCCCCGAGCCAGATTTCCATTTCCTGGGGAAACCACAAAACCTCCAAGAGCTCGGTGTCCAATAAGGAGCGCCTTAAAAGCTCTTGCCTTAAGGCTTCTTTCAGCTCTTTTTTTTTCTGGGCGTTGGGTTTGCGGCCAGCTTGAGCCACAAACTCGGCTTCGCGGATCTGGTAATAGCGATTGAGGGTTTTGGCGGCTAGCCTTCGATGATCTAGGCGAGCCACGAAAGCTATAAATGACCCAAACCGAAAAGAGGCGGGCTCAAAATCGCTGGCTTGGGTATTCAAAATCTCCACCCAACCCAAGCTCGCCTCTTCGGCCGTGGCCTCAATGTCCACAAAACTATGATGTTTCAACCGATCTTGAATATATTCGTCAGTCAATTCCTGGGGAGCGTCCAGCAGGCGATAACGGCTTAAGGTCGGGGTTCCTTTTAAAAG
>JAISWW010000249.1 GCA_031270705.1 Deltaproteobacteria bacterium | reverse complement strand
GACTCTTCGGTTGGAAAAATCTTGGCCTTAAACCAAAAATCCGCTATTATCAGGATAACTTTATTAACGCTGGCTCGAGGTTTTCTTATGGACGCCCATTCAAAATCGCTTAAGGGTTGGTTTCGCCTTGCCCTCTCCCAGAGCCTCGCGATCTTCTTGGCCCTTTTTTTCGGTGTAGCGACGACCCTTTTAGCCGCCCCTAACTCTAGCCCTAAGACTTTAACTTTAACCATCCTCCACACAAACGATATCCACGCTAGTTATGGGGGTTACGACCAAGACCGAAAGATTTGTTATAAAGCCATTTGCCGCAATGGCTTTGGGGGTAGCT
The DNA here is from genome assembly GCA_031270705.1 of Deltaproteobacteria bacterium. GTDB lineage: Bacteria > Desulfobacterota > Desulfarculia > Adiutricales > Adiutricaceae > JAIROO01. The sequence continues at coordinate 2,253 of JAISWW010000249.1, read as the reverse complement.
TGCGTCTACAGAGGATCATTAGGGCCTTAAAAAGCCAATATCCCAACGCTATTTTGCTGGACGCCGGCGACCAATTTCAAGGGACGTTATTTTGGCGACTCCATAAAGAAGCTCCGACCGTCGCCGTCATGAACGCCCTAGGTTACCAATTCTTTGTCCCCGGCAACCACGAATTTGACAACGGCTTAGAAAATTTAAAAAGATTGGCCGATAAGCTCAAAGCCCAGGTTCTCTCGGCAAACCTGATTATTAACGAAGCCTGGCTCAGACCGAAAAACCTGGCTCCCTACGCTTTAGTGGAGATTAAAGGCCAAAAAATCGGCTTAGTGGGCCTAACCACGGCTGACCAGGACATTTATAGTATTTTAAGCTCCCCCGAGCGACCCAAGCCTTTTGAGTTTATAAACGAAAAAACCGCCCTTTTAGCCAACATAAAAGAATTAAAAGAGCTGGGCGCGGAAATTATCGTGGCTCTCTCCCACGCGGGCTTGCCTATGGATCGTCAATTAGCGGCTGAGGTGGAAGGTCTTGACATTATTGTGGGTGGCCACACCCACAATCTTTTAGGCGATAATTTAAAGGATTCGGATGGCCCCTATCCTTTGGTCGAAAAATCTCCCTCTGGCCAACCAGTATTAGTGGTGACGGCTGGCTCCCATGGTCGTTATTTAGGTTTATTGACCGTGGAATTTGACGAAAAAGGCCGGCCTAGCCAGTGGTCTGGCCAGCCTTATCCCATTACTGACCAGACTATCTCCAAACTAAACGCGCCTTTAGCCAATCCGCAGTTAGGAACTTATCTGGAAGCCCTAACTTTTCCCATCCAAAATCTTATGAGCGAAAAAGTGGGCCAGATTAGAGCCGAGGATTCTGGCCAAACCTTAGAGGAGAGCCACTCCCTCTGCCGACGTCAACAATGCCGCACAGGCGACGTGATAGCCACCGCCCTCTTAAATCGCTTCCCCAAGGCGCGAATAGCCTTAGTTAACTCTGGAGGCCTTAGGGCTTCTTTACCCATAGGCGAGGTAAGCCTAGCCGATATATTGGCCGTCTTGCCATTTGATAACTATGTATACACGGCTCAGATTACTGGCCAAGAACTTTTGGAGACCTTAAACCACTCTGTTCGCGAGGGCCCAGGCCACTCGGGCAAATTTTTACAGGTCGCGGGCTTAAAGGTGACTTATTTGGCCAGACCCAATACCTCGGGCCAGAGGAACCACCGAGGAGAGCTGAAAACCAAAAATGACGCCGCAAACCCTGCCCAGGGTCTCAGCCCTTGGGTTAAGGCGGTCAGCGTCTGGTCGGGCGACAAATGGCTCCCCCTTGATCTAAAACTAAGTATAATGTGGTCACTTTTGATTTTTTGGCCAAAGGCGGCGATGGTTACGCGACCCTAAAAAGCCTAGACTGGAACCTCACCGACCAGCTAGCCACGGATGTCGTTCTCCGTCAATTTAAAGATGGCCCCATGGAAACCAATTTTGAGGCCAAAATCTTTTTTGAGGAATAATTGGTTTTTTGGCGAATGAGCGGCCATACCCTAGCTAATTCGCTGAAAAGGCCTAAAATAGATCGTCTTAATTGATAAAACTCTTTTGGTCATGGTTTTTTCTTAGCGACTACAGGGCGACCTTTAGATGGTTGGCCTTGGGAAGGAAGTCTTATGAAACGCTTTCTCTTAACTATTTTGTTTCTAGCCCTAGGCTGTTTGATGGGTTCGGACGCTCTTCTGGCTCAAACAGCCCAATCCCAGCCTTTAAGCCCTGATTCTTTTGGCAAGGTTCTCATTGTCTACTTTTCGCAAACCGGAAACACGGAAAAGTTGGCCAATATTATCAAAAGTCAAGTCAATGGCGATGTTTTGCGCCTTGAGACCGCTAAAGAACTCCCGGCCCAACCTCAAGAACTCATTGACACCATAAGGGCCATACTCCAAAACCCCAACGCCAAACTTGAGGTTAAAACCGCGGTTCCCGACCTTCAAGCCTATGACGTCATCTTTTTTGGCGGTCCAGTCTGGGCTGGTCGGCCATCTTTGCCTCTTATGGATATGGCCGAAAAAATCGATTTTCAAGGGAAAAAAGTCATAATCTTCGGTACATATGGCCGTGATCCCCGCCAGGCTTATAGCGTCTTGGAAAAAGCCCTCAAAAACGCCAAGGTAATCGAGGGCGGCAAGATCTTTGACAAAAATATCCTCCAAGCCGAAGAACCCGGCCAAATCGTTGGTCAATGGTTAGCGGGGCTTCT
>JAISWW010000221.1 GCA_031270705.1 Deltaproteobacteria bacterium | reverse complement strand
CTGGCCTGGGCTGGGCCATAAACTCGCCGACGGGGAGACCAATTAAGGGTTTAGGCGCGAGTTGGTTTTTGGCCTTGGTCTGTCTATTTGGGCCAGGGAGCTTGGGGGCTGGTTCAGGTCGCTTAGAAGGTTTTGGGCTATTTTTATCAATATTCTTCTTAGTTGATCTAAGTAAACTCATAAATCGGCCTCCAAGGGCATTAGATCGTTTAAAGAGACTAGCTGGCCCGGGGCTAAAGCCCGGGCCAGCTGATATGGCTTCCAAGGCTCCTCGGGGCTCAATAAGGGGCTCGGGCTAGGCGGCGTCCTTTGAAAAAGGATATCTTCGGGTTTGAGCTCTTGACCTTTAGCTAAGGGTTTAGCCGCCACCGCCCAGCGCCTAATGAGAGAAGGGTTTTCGCCAGGTAGGGGGCCTTTTTGGGAGTTGCCCCAGAAAATGGGGGGATCTTTAGCTATTTTCTGAAAAAATTCTTCGGATTCTGGAGGCTCAGGCGGTTTTTGGGCCAAAAGAGCTAGTTTTTGGAAATCCTCGGGGAGGGAACTCATGGCGTTATCGCCGCCGGGCCAGTCGCGATCAATAGCGAAATGTTTTTCCACCATAGCCGCTCCCAAACGGAGAGCGGCTATGGCGGGCTCTATTTCTAAGCCATGATCTGAGAAACCCGCCTTAAGCCCTTTACGTAGCCACTCCGCCATAACGGCCAGATTTAAGGCGCTTAAAGGAGCTGGATAAAGAGCCGCGCACTGCAGAATTATAGTTGATTTTGGACAGATGGATCGAGCGGCCTCAACTTCTCGGTGAGAGCTCGCCCCGGTGGATATAACTAGGGGCAGGGGCAGTTGGCTGGCCAAACGAATTAGAGGATGATAGGTCAGATCGCCCGAGGAGATTTTTATATAATCGGCTTTGGCCTCCAAAGCCAGATCCAAGCCTTCTGGGCCAAAAACCGTGAGGCCTGTTTTTAAGCCCAGATCTCGCGAGAAAGCCAGGAGTTCTTTTAGGACTTTAAAAGGTAGCTCTTCTTGGGCCAGTTCCGCGTAATAAGGGTTTTGGGGATGGATAAAACGTTTGGTCTGGTAAGCTTGAAATTTGATCGCCCCAGCTCCGGCTTTTTGGGCCGCTTGGCACAAAAGCCGGGCTTTTTGAGGATCCCCAGCGTGGTTGCCGCCAATTTCCGCGACAACCAAAGGCGTTTTTAGTGATGGGGTCGCCTCTAGGCTTGGCTTCTGGTCGCTCATCTTGTTTGTCGCCAAATTAAAGGCTAAGAGGTTTTCTTAATTTGACCTTAAGGGCCATGCGGACAAATTAATTGTTAGTGGCTAGGCCGCGTTTTTTAGCCCAGATCTGTCCCAGCGTTGTATAAGAAGTTCCATTATCCGTGGATTGGCTAATCGTCACCTTAAAGGAATCATTTTGGAGTTCCTCAAAAACCCAGACCATAATGGGGCCATTTTCAATCTGATAGGACTCAACAAGCTGGTTTTGATTGAAAGTCGCCCCAAAATAGTGCATCTGGCCCGTTTGGATGTGAAAACCCTCCCAGGCTTTTCGGCCCGTATTAAAGTGGCGAACCGAAGTCATGTTAATAGGGGTAAGGCCTTCGGGCGGTTTTAGCCAACGATTTGGCAAGCTGATGACAGACTGTAGGGCTTCCCCGTTATTAATCCAGGCGAAGACCCACTCGCCGGGCGTCATTTTTTCGTCGCCGCTTCCTTCACCTTGGATCCAGGCCAAGTCCCATTCCCCCAAGAGGTTTTTATACCAGTTGTCTTCCGCCTTGAGGTTTTTGGAAGGGCCATCAGACATTAAAGAGCCCGCGAAAAAACTTTGGGTGTCTTGGTGGATCATTTTTTGTTCCGGGGAGCGGGCGGCCATCAAGGCGGATTCTGGCCCAGTCGCGCTTTCTCCTATCCTGCGGGTGGATTTGTTGTTTTGCCAGGAGGCGTAACCAGCGCGCACATTTTTCTCAAAGTCTTCTTGGCTATAATCATCCCAACGGTTTCTGGGCTCAGCGCAGTCAGCCAAGCCAAACTTGCCTAGGCCCCCTTTTAAGAGCTCGCCTAAGTCGCCAAAGCCTAAAGCGTAAATACCTGGTGGCCCAATCAAGAGGACGAGGACAATGACGGCCCGACTCCAGCGTCGGCGCCAGAAACTGATTTTTTCCTCATACTCTTGGGGCCTTAAGCCAGTACGCAAGTTGGCGTGACAGGTTGGGCAGGTGCTGGCTGGCAGTTGAACCATTATGCCGCAGGCTGGACACCTTAAGGAAGACAAGGGGGCGGAGTCAGCGTTCTTTGTAACCAAGAGCCACCTATCTTATATCCGGGCCAGGGCTCCCGGTGGGTTGGTTGGTTTGGAAATAAATGATGGGGAAACTTTAAAGCCATCCCACCAAAACCCTAGAGTAAACCCTAAGCGTCAAAAATCTTAGAGTCAAAAACCAGGTTCGAGAAATCCAATGTCAGGCCAGGTAGAAAACAATCGAGTATAAACAATTATCGATTCACCAAAATATTATAACATTTTAAATCGGCGGACTCAAAAATTTTTAACTTCGTTGACGAGGAACAGTTTTGG
>JAISWW010000186.1 GCA_031270705.1 Deltaproteobacteria bacterium | reverse complement strand
TGTTATTTTTTCATTCGGGGCGTCTTCCGAGGATTAGTTAAGGAAATTGTCGGCGTTTTAGGCCTATTTGTGGCTTTTTGGGCGGCTAGTTCTTATTGGTCTTTAGGCGCCGAGCAGTTGTCTCCCATCACGGATAATCCGACCTATCGAGCGGTTCTCAGCTTTATCATTATATATGTGGTTATTTATTTCTTGATTGGCTTAATTTCCATTTTTGTGGATAAGATTGTTAAGATCGCGATTACGCCCTTTGTTAGTGGTCTTTTGGGATCTTTTTTAGGCCTTTTAAAGGGTATAGTTCTGAGCTCCATTGTTTTAACGGCCACCTCGGCTTTTATTCGGGCCGATCAACCCTTTTTCCAAGACTCGACGCTTTGGCCAATTATCAAACCTTTTTCCGAACAAGCCAGAGCTTTGGCCCCTTCCAATCTGACTGAGTTGATGAAGCCCCAGACAACAAATCGGACTTTGCGGGCCGAATCCGCGCCTCAAAAAGGCCAAACCCTCGCTCCTCCCACGGATTTCCAAAGCTTAAAGAAAATCTTAAACGAGCACCCGGAACTCATTGCCGAGGCTTGGCGGGATAAGTTTCGGAACCTCGTTGGCCCAGAAGCCCTCGATCCAGAAGATATTAAGCGTTTTATCCGAGATCACCCCAATCTCTTTTCCATGACCCAAATGCCGCGGACTCCCCAGGCCAGCCCAACGCCGGTTCAGCCTTCGCCTTCTTGGCCAAGCCCAGCCGTGGAATAACGATTTTGACTCAAAAGTTCGCTAAGATTTTCGCCAGTAGCCCCACGGATGAGGCGGCTCTAACTAGGCTAGAGCTCTTGGTTGAGGCTCTTTTGGATCCCGAAAAGGGTTGTCCCTGGGATAAGGAACAAACCACCTATTCCTTAACCGAGTCAATTTTGGAGGAAACTTTTGAGCTTCGTGAGGCTTTGTTGGCCGATCAGGCCGCCGGAGTTTTGGAAGAGGCTGTGGACGCCATTTTTAATCTCATTTTTTTAACTCGCTTAACGCGAAAAAAATGGGGTTTTGGCTTAAAAGAGATTTTGGACGCGGTCATTGACAAGATGATCCAACGCCATCCCCATGTCTTTGGAGAAGCTCCGGAGATAAAGGACAGCGAGGGCGTTTTACGGCAATGGCATCAAATTAAGCGGCAAAAAGGCCAGGGGGTTTTGGCCACCGTGCCCGTGGATTTGCCGGCTTTGACTAGGTGTCATCGGCTCTCCTCGAAGGCGGCTAGAGTCGGTTTTGACTGGGAATCCGTGGCCGCGGTTCGAAAGGCTTTAGAGCTGGAGTTAGCCGAGCTAGACGAAGAAATCGCTTTGGGAAATTTTAATGATCCCCAAAGGCAAGAACGTCTCCGCCATGAGCTAGGCGACACTCTCATGGCCACGGCTAATTTGGCCAGGCGTTTGGGTTTTTCTGGGGAAAAGGCTCTGGCTGAGGCCAATAATCGCTTTGTGACCCGCTTTAATTGGCTGGAGAATCGCTTGTCCGAAAAGGGCCTAAAACCGGAACAAGTCGATTTGGCTGAGCTGGAGAGATTGTGGCAAGAGGCCAAAAAAAGTTAAAGACCTTTCTAGTCTCTTTGGGTTGCGCTAAAAACTTGGTGGATAGCGAAAGGCTTTTAGGCAGTTTAACGGCTTTAGGGGTGGTCGTGACCGAGGAGCCTCAAGAGGCCGATCTATTATTGGTTAATACTTGCGCTTTTATAGGCCCAGCCGTGGAAGAGTCCATCGAAACTATCCTCGATTTGAGCCAAAATAGAAAAACTGGGGCAAAATTAGCCGTGGTTGGGTGTTTGCCCAGCCGAGATCTGGCGGCCTTAAAAGCCGATTTGCCAGAGGCGGATCTTCTTTTGCCCAGAGCCGACTTTGATCTTTGGCCGGAGAGCCTGGCCCGCCTCTTAAATTTAAAAGCCCAAGTCGCGGGGCCTTTTGAGACCTGGGAACGCCAGTTAAGCTCCCCGCCTTGGCGAGCTTATTTAAAAGTGGCCGAGGGTTGTGACCACCATTGCTCTTATTGCCTAATCCCCAAACTGCGTGGGCCCTTGGTCAATCGCCCTTTGGCGGAATTAGTTAAGGAAGCCAGCGGTTTAGCGGCTCAAGGGGTTTTGGAGCTGACCCTAGTGGCTCAGGATTTAACGGCCTGGACTCATAAAGGGCTGAATATCGCCGATTTAGCGGACAGCTTGAGTCAGATCGAGGGTCTTAAGTGGCTCCGCTTGATGTACGCTTATCCAGAAAGATTAAATAAAGATATGGTCAAACGCTTGGCCAAAAACCCTAAAGTCACGCCCTATCTAGACGCCCCCATCCAACATAGCTCGCCCAGATTATTAAAACGCATGGGGCGGTATTCTGGGGATCCTTTAGTTTTGGTCAAGCGCTTAAGAGAATGGTGGCCAAACGTGGCTTTGCGCACGACTTTGATGGTGGGTTTTCCGGGCGAGACGGCGGCGGATTTTCAGCTATTAAAGGATTTGGTGACCGCGGCTCGGTTTGAGAATTTAGGGGTTTTTGTTTTTGAGCCTGAGGCGGGGGTGGCGGCGGCCAAGTTTCCCGATCAAGTGCCGAGGAGTCTAGCCAATAAAAGACGCCAAGAGATTTTAAAAACGCAAAAAAGTATCTCCTTAGCCCTAAATCGGGCGAGGATTGGGCAATTCCAGGATATTTTGGTGGAAGGCCCCTCTGAGGATAGTCCCCTGGTCATGGTCGGGCGCGGGACTTTTCAAGCCCCAGAAGTTGATGGGCTCATCTATTTTGATGGCACCCAACCCCCAATCGGCCAAATAGCCCGGGCTAAAATAACCAAAGCCCGAGCCTATGATTTGGCCGCGACTCTAGACTATCTTAATGATTGATCTAATGACTATAAACTGGAAGTAGGGCTATGAGCGACGCGTTTTTGGCTAGCCTAACCAAATTGACTGGCCAGATCAACCAAGCCCTTGAGGCTGTTTTAAACGAGAGCTCAGATCTACCGGCGCGGATGGGCTTTTATGGTTTGGCCGGGGGTGGCAAAAGGCTAAGGCCGATCATGTTTTGTTTGGCCGCTAAAGCCCTAGGCCGCGAGATTGACGAGCCTACTTTGCGGTTATCGACAATTTTTGAGTTGTTGCATTTGTCGACCTTGTTCCATGACGATATTATTGACATGTCCGCGACTAGGCGCGGTCAACCCGCCGCGCATTTAGCCTTTGGCGTCCCTGAGGCGGTCTTGGCGGCTGATTATCTTTTGGCCAAATCCGCGGAAGTGGCTCTAGCCACTAATAACATGGATTGCTTTAAGGTTTTTATCCACGTCATTAAGGAACTGAGCTTAGGGGAATTGGAGCAACTGAAAAGCCAAAATCAAGCTCTTCTCTCTCGCCAAGACTATGACCAGATTATTTATCGCAAAACCGCGGTTCTCATGGAGGGCGTTGGTCAGATCGCTGGTCTCTGGTTAGGCGTAAATCCGGAAAAAACTCAAGCCTTAGGGGAGTTTGGGGCTCGTTTGGGTCTGGCTTTTCAAATTATTGACGATGTTTTGGATTACGAGGGCCAACCCAAAAAACTCGGTAAACCCATTGGCCAAGATCTCGACGAGGGTCGGATCACTTTGCCCTTTATATTGGCTAGACAAGAGCTTACGGGCGAGGCCAGGGATTTGTTAATAGAGTTGGGACAAAAAGAGCGGCGAACTCCTGAGGAAAAAGCCCAGATTGTCAGCCTAGTCAAAAAAGCTGGCGGCGTTCGAGCGGCTCGGCTCGCGGCTCAAGAGATGGCGGATTTGGCTAGCCAAGCTTTGAATTGTTTAGCCCCCAATGAGGCTCGAGCCAACTTGGAAAAATTGGCTCAATCAGCCGTGGCTCGGAAAAGTTAGTTAGGCTCTTTTTTGGCTCGGCCTTTTATAAACAATTATAAAAAATTATCATTGTTGGAAAAAATTTAGAAAAAGTGTCATAATTAAAAAAATAGCAAGAAGGAGGATCCATTGGCGAACCTATTTATGCCCTTAAAGAACTCCAGGCTAGCCCTTATGACCTTAGTCGCTCTTTTGGCTTTGGGATTGGCTGGTTGCGTTAAACCAATTTTAGCTCCCTATGGCGGCGGCAAAGACAAGCAAGTCACGGAAGGCGAGAGTTTCGCGGAATTTTTAGACGTGCCCTATCCTTCGGTGATGGGTTTAGACCGCTCCGCGACCTTTACCTACTCTAGGCGCGGGGTTTTGGCGGGCACCATTGTGGTGGCTGGCCGGATGACCGTTGACGAGGTGGGGGAATATTATGACTCTCATTTGCCCAGCCATGGTTGGACGCCCTTAGCCGAGGCTCAAGGCCCCAAGCTGATTTCCACCTGGGTTAAAGACAAGAAAGTTTTGACCATTATTGTGTCTAGCGTTTTCGCGATCGCCACGGGCAAAGACTCCCGGATCGAGTTGTGGGTCTCGCCGCCACGCTCCAAAGCTGACCTAGGTCAAAGGGTTCTTTACAAAAAATCGTCGGAAACCAAAGGGGAAATCTATTCCACCAAGCCCATCAGGGAACCCAAGTCAGGAGTCACTGAGGAAAACCTATGACCGGAACCTGGCTCCAAGATTGGCCTTTTGTCCTCAAGGGGAAGCGCCTTATTTTGGTGGTGACCGGAGGAGTGGCGGCTTATAAAGCGGTGGAGCTGGCTCGTTTGTTTTTAAAGGCGGGGGCTCAAGTTCGCGTGGCCATGACCGAGGCGGCCACTAAATTTGTGACTCCTTTGACGTTTGAGTCCGTCACTCAGCAAAGTTGCGTTTGGGACATGTGGTCAAGATCTCAGGCGGAGATTGGCCACGTTTCTTGGTCAGAGTGGGCCGAGGCTGTGATTGTGGCCCCGGCCACGGCCAATTTTTTAGCCAAAATGGCTCATGGCTTGGCTGACGATTTCGCTAGCGCTTTGATCTTAGCCCATGAGGAAGCCAAGCTAGTTTCGCCAGCCATGAACACGGGCATGTGGACCAACCCAGCCACCCAAGCCAACATAAACCTGTTAATCGAAAGAGGCGTTAAGGTTTTGGCGCCCGCTTGCGGACTCCTGGCCTCAGGTCGCGTGGGGCCAGGTCGTTTGCCGCCGCCTAAAAGTATCTTGCGGCAAGTGGC
>JAISWW010000154.1 GCA_031270705.1 Deltaproteobacteria bacterium | reverse complement strand
CCGTAATACCGTTTATGCAAGGCTATGCAATGGTTCCAAATGTTCCCGGCGATATTGATCAGCCTCCCCAACTGCCGCCGGTTTCTCTCCGAGCTATAGAGTTTGTACTTGAATGTTCTTATTTGTTCAATATAGCAGAAACAAACTGATTAGTCAAGGGAAACAAGAGATTTATGGAACCGGCTTTCATCCTACGGTTGAAATCGTAGGTTTTCCCGCCGGGTTCGTCATAAAGAAGGGAGCAAAGGAACGCTGGGCCCCACTAAACCCACCCAAGCCCCAGCGGAGAGCTCCAAGAGACGGGGGAGGGTTTTATTGACAATGGAAGAGCCGGTCACAAAGACCACGTCCATGGCGGGCAAGATATATTCCGCGGCCGAGTCAGGCAGATCCCCAGGCTCTGGGTCGCGCTCTATGATATAAAATTCTTTAGCCACGCTCTTAAGGTTTTCTAAATGAGGAAAATGACCGATTACGGCTACTTTTTGGCCTTTGGCCAAATTGACATAGTAATCAAAAGCCGCGGTTCCCGCTTCCGGCGACTGGCCGTTTATGCCACCCAAAAGAAGATTGGAGTTGGCCGAGGCGGTGACGGCGGCTAAACCAATGGCCGTTTCGGTGAGATTCCAAGATTTGAGGCGACTAGCCAGAGCCCGCAGTTTTAAGCCGAGAAAAGAGCGCGGATCGGGGCTGGTCTCCCGCGGCTCATGGGGGAGGATATGGGCTAGACCCGTTCCGCCTTGGTCGGATTTTAGGGCCACCCAATAGCGACCCAGGGTAGCCTCGACCACCGTAGCTGACTGGGGGACGCTATCTATGAGATGATCGTAGAAACGCCATTTAGGGGAAGAAAAAGCCACGCGTAAAAACCATAATTCAAAGGATAGCGGCATAATACCATATTAAGGAGGCGGCTTCCAAGAGGACGGCGAGCGAGGAGATCGCTAAAATGGCGAGCCTTAGGCGGCCTCGAAAATATTTGGCTTATGACTAAATATATAAAATTTTATGATTTAACGACTAACTAAGGAAAAGGAGAGTCTTATGAGATTTATTTACGCGCTAATCTTTTTGACCCTAGTCTCTTGGGCCTTTAATAGGCCAATTTGGGGGGCGGATTTGGTGGCCTCGCGCTTTGATTTGGGGGAGATGGGCAATTTTGTGGCTCCGGGTTTAGACGAGACCAAGATTGTCAATTTTCAAGCCACTGGCCCGAGCCTCTTCTGTGGCGGGGCTGACGCGGTCGTAAACGTGGCTTATCCCGTGGGGCCCTGGCCTAAGGAACTGGCTATTCTTATTCGTCAAGAAGCCATAGCCGAGTTTCAAGACCGCCAAAAAGAATGGCTCTATTTAGAGGAGTTAGGGCCCTGCCAGGATCCCGAGGGCTCGGAGGCCTTAAAAGGGGCTAGCTCCTATACGCGAAGCGTTCGGGTTGAGAAATCGAGCGCTAATTTTTTATCGGTTTTTTTCATTCAGAATAACGATATGGTTGGCGCGGCTCACCCCACGACTAATTTTCTGGCGCGGAATTATGATTTAAAAACTGGCCAAAGAGTCACTTTAGGGGAACTTTTTCCAAATTTAAAAGAGGCCGGCCCAAAACTTTGGCGGGGAGTGGCCGAAGCTTGGCTGGCCTCGGAAGCCGCGGTTCTGCCTAGCTATTATGGAACAGAGTGGTCCGAAGAATCTAAGGCCATACCGCCCCCGCCGCCCCAATTTTTGAGCCCAAGCGCCTTGGTCGCGGATTTGGGTCACGCGGTCTTAACGTCAGAAGGCCTCACCTTGGCTTTAAATGGCTATGAAATGGGCTACTATGCTCTAGGTTATTATCAGCTCAAGATCCCGAAAAGCTTTTTGCTGGCCATGGGGGCGAACCCAAAATTCTGGGCCGCTTCTATAAAACTTAAGGCAAATCCCTAAAGCGTTCCTCAAAAGCCTTGCGGGCTTCTTCTTGGCTCTCAAATAGTCGATAAGGGTTTGAGCTGGGATCATGTAAGAATATCTTCTGGGATCTGGCCCGAACTAGAGCCAAGACCGCCTCAAACATTTGGCCTTCCTCGGTCAAAGATGGCAAGTTATCGGCCAATAATCTGGCCATTTGGCCAGAAAGAGCTAGACTATAAGTTTTTTCCGCCTTTAGCTCTTGGCCATCGGCCAAAGATAGGCCGGCTAGGCCTAAAGGGCCGTTAAGGTCGTCTTCTGAGTTAAGAGGATAAACCCATAAATTTAAACCATGGTAAAGCGGCAACCCTTTAAAGCCCTTTTGGCTAAATTTGTGGATAAGCTTTAGGATGGTCGCCCCGCTTAAGCTGGCCTTTAATAATCTATCGCTAAAGGGCAAAACCTGTCTTAAGGAGCCCACGGTCACCTGGCCCTCGAGGCTGGCCCTTAAAGCGCCTTTATTTAAAAAAGCGATCTGGGTTTGGGCCCCCTCGGCCATAGCTTCCACCACTAACTGGCCTAAGGGGATGATTTCCGACCACAGGCCGCTGAGACTATAGGGAGCTTCGGGCGGGAGGGTTAAAAGCTTTTCGTTTAAGCCGAGGCGCTGATCCAAATCAAAGATGAGTTTGGCCAAGGTCGGCTCGGGCTCCAGATCCATTAAGTCCGCGTAAGTTTTTAGCTCTAGAGAGAAACCGTTCTGAGAGAAATCTCCCTGGCCTAAGTTAGACTTATGGATCGTTATCTCGGCTAGGGCCTCTAGGCCCTGGCCGAGATTGACGTACCAAGCTTTATGGCGCGGCCTACTAGGCTCTATGACCTCATGGCTATGGCCATCAACGACCAGCGTGACATTGGGGACTTCGGTCAGATCCGGGCCCAAGGGGGTATTGGCGAAATCTAGGCTCATTTGTCCGGATAAGCCTAAGGTGCCTCTTAAATTAGAGCCTAAATGAGCTAAAACAATGGTTATGTCCGTGGGTTTATCAAAGGGAGCTAAGATTTTGGCTAAACTAGCTAAAATTTCTTCTTTCGTTCGCGAAAGGGTTGACCGGAGGCCAAAATCAAAATCCTTTAAAATAGAGCCTAGGCTGGGCCGCTGGGTCAAAGGACAAGGGATTCCGGTGATGGCCACCCGCGGCTCGTCCTGGACGAGGATCAGGTTTTGGACGCCCGGCGGGGTTTGGCCTTTATAAAGGAGATTGAGAGCTAAGATCTCCAGCTCGGGGCTCTCTTTTTTGGCTCTCGGCCAAAGTTCCTCAAAATAATATAAAGCCTCCCCCGCCTCGGGGTTATGATCAAAATCATGGTTGCCAGGCAAAAAAGCCCGATAACCCAAACGCCCAACCAATGAGGCCACAGTTTGGCCCAAATCCGTGGCCCCATAAATGGATCCGCTCATTAAGTCGCCAGCGTCAAATAATAAAACCGGGCCATTTTGCCGTAAGCTTTTCACGTAAGCGGCCAAGCGGGCTAAACCTGGGCGACGATTTTTTTTATCCAGAGCCAATTGAGCGTGGATATCGGCGGTGATTAAAATTTTTAAAGGGCTTCCGGCCATTAAGCGTCTGACTCCTTTTCGAGAGCGCAAACAGAGATCATTTAGTTATGGCTTTATTGACAGGTTTAGGTTATAGTGGATCATACCCATTAGGCCAAACCTAGTCTTAAAGGTTTTCTGTTCAAAAGAAAGCCATTGACAAGACTCAACCAAAATGGACTCAATTAACTAATTGGGCCGAAAGCCCCAATTGTTCATCATGTTTTTTTATGGCCAACGAACATTGTAATATGTTTGGCCTTTTAAGTCCATTACTGGACAGTTTTTCGGGTGAAGACGATGAAGACCATACCCACGACCGAGGCGGTGGGGGCCATTTTATGTCATGACTTGACCAGGATCGTCAAAGACCAGGTCAAGGAAGCCAAGTTTCGCAAAGGCCACGTGGTGCGGGCCGAGGATATTCCGGTTCTCTTGTCCATGGGCAAGAAGAACCTTTTTGTCTGGGATCTTGGCGAGGACATGGTTCACGAAAACGAGGCCGCGGAGATCTTAAAAGAGATCTGTCTAGGACCTGGTTTAACCCCCACGCCAGTTAAGGAAGGCCGTATTTCCTTAATGGCCGAGATACCTGGCCTTTTTGTGGCGGATGAGGCCAAAGTTCGCCAAATCAATGGCCTGGGGGAAATTTCCGTGGCCTCGCGCCATAGTGGGTTTGAGGTTGTTCCTGGTCAGATGTCGGCGGCCTTTAAGATCATTCCTTTAGCCACGCGGCGCGACAAATTGGAGAAAGCTCAGGCTATTGGGGCCGGGCGACCTTTATTTGAGGTCAAACCCTATTATCCTTTGACCGTGGGCATTGTGGCCACGGGCCACGAGATCTATACCGGCCTTATTAAAGACACTTTTACCCCAGTGGTCAAACAAAAGGTGGAAAAGTTTGGCTTAACGGTGGTTTTTGAGACCATTGTCGACGATCAATTGGCGGAAATTTCTGGAGCCATCAATCGCTTAAGGGCCAAAAACGTGGATCTCATTATCTGCACCGGCGGCATGAGCGTGGATCCCGATGATTTAACCCCCGGAGCCATTAAAGCGGCGGGGGCGGAATTGGTCTGTTATGGCACCCCGGTCTTTCCAGGGGCCATGTTTTTAGTGGCCTATTTGGACAATAAGCCGGTTTTGGGCTTGCCGGGTTGCGTCATGTTTGAGAGAAGAACCATTTTTGATGTTCTTTTGCCTCGCATAGCCGCCAAAGTCCGGATAACCCCCCAAGAGATCCAAGATCTGGGCTTGGGCGGCTTGTGCCTCAATTGCCTAGAGTGCGTTTTTCCCAATTGTGGCTTTGGCAAAGGCCCCACTTATTGGCCAGGCTCTTTGGACAATTAAGGAATAATTATGGCTTATCGCGTGGCTATCATCACTTTAAGCGACAAAGGCTCCCAAGGGACTCGGGTGGACGAGAGCGGCCCAGTTTTAGAGAATCTGTGCCAAAACCTAGGTCTGAGAGTCGTTAGTTACGAGATCTTGCCCGACGAGCGCGATCTATTAATTAATCGCTTAAAATCAATTTGCGACGCGGGGCAAGCGGATCTCGTCTTAACCACTGGCGGCACGGGTTTGTCGGTTCGGGATCAAACCCCGGAAGCCACCCTGGCCGTGGCTGAGCGCTTGGTGCCCGGTTTGGCCGAGGTTATGCGAGCCGAAAGCCTAAAAAAAACCAACCGGGCCATGCTGAGCCGGGGGGTGGCCGTAACCCGCGGTCGAACTCTGATTGTCAATTTGCCCGGCTCGCCCAAAGGGGCGCGGGAGAATTTTGAGGCCATCGCTCCGGCTTTAGGCCATGGTTTAGACATTTTGACCGGCTCCAGCGGAGAGTGCGCCCAGCCATAGCTAAGGCGGAGGACTTTGGCCTTAAGCCCCGGAAAAAACGGAAAAAATTACAAAGCCTAGCCGCGCGAAGCGCGGTTAGGCTTTTTCTTTGGCTCGCCTTTTGGCTCTCTCCCCTCAGCTAGACTCCCCTCAGCTAGACTTATGGGCTAGACTCTAAGCTTCTTCCTCTGGTTGGTTGGCTCCAGTTCCCATGATTTTGTTCACGCTCAAAAGATAGACGCTGGAAGTGGGCGTGGTTAACTTGGCGAGCCGAGCGTCGATGATTGCTTGGGCCTCGGCTCGTAAGCCTTTATTGACCAGGTTTTCCACAATGAGCTTAGAAGCGAGGTTAATGGGGTCAGGATCTTTGATATTGAGCTCTTCCAAGGCGCGATAGACGTTTAAGGCCACCGAGTCTTCCTCTAAGATTAAGCTTTCGCCGATAAGCTCCACGACTTTATCGGCCAAGTAGAGGTAAATATTTTCTAGCTCAGTAGTATAAGCCTCAATATCGTTCGTCCACAAGATCGTCTCTAGATCCTCCAAGGCCTTGGGGCTAGTGACCAAATCATTAATGAGAGCGGCTTCTGGCCAGACTTCTTCGGTCAGAATCTCTTCGTCCGGGATTTCGCGATTGACGAATAGATGATAGGCGGTGTTGGTTTCCCCTATTTTCGCGAATTCCTTTATTAAGTTGGCTAGGGTTTTGGTTCTTAAAAGATGGATGGATTTGGAAAAAGGCAACTCGCGGGCGGCGGTATAGGTTTTTAAGGCCATTTCCAAGCCCTCATTTTGGGACATATGGGCGCAAAAGATAAACGTCATGCTGACGAGTCGGCCATGGAGGAGTAAGGGGTCATCGCCTAACAGATCTAAGGTTTGTTGGGCTTCGTCCAGGCGATTATCTTGGGCTAAGGCCAAAATCAGCCGCGTGGCCGCCACCATCCATTCGTAGGCCAATGGCTTATTTAAGGGGCCCAGGCTAAGCAATTGGTTATACCAAGTTTGGGCCTTCTCAAACTCTCCAGCCTCGGCGAAACTTATGATGAGTTCTTTAATGAACTCGGCTTGGGCCTGGAGTTCTTCGCCCGTCGAGACTTGGTTAGCGAAGATGGCCTCATAATTTTCCAGGGCTTCCTCGCGGCGTTTGGCCCGCAGAAGGATCTTGGGGTAGACGCGGCGAACCAAGCTCTGGCGAGACTCTAGCCAACTCGCCTCCATAGGCGCTAAACCCTCGGTCTGGGCGGACATTAATTTCGCGTAATAAATTTTAAAGAACTCGGCGGGTTCGGCCATGTTGTTGGCTGGGGGGAAGACTTGCGTTTCCGATGCCTTTTCCAGAACAAGGGATAATAGGCCTAAATAAGTCAAACGATAAAGCTTAAGATCACTTAAATCAGCCATTTTTGTAATAAACTGATCCATAAAGTTTCTAATTAACAGGTTATGGTAGCTCCCGGCTAAGCGAGTGGCTGACTCCAAAATGGCCAAATCTAACCATTGGTATTTTTCGGCCTCAGGATCGTCGCTCACGAATTCCTCGCGATTTGAGGCGAGATAGTCTCTTTCTCGGCCAAATTGGTAAATAGCCTCGACATAACCATCTTTGCGTAAGCATTTAGTGAGATAGGCGATGGTGGCGGTGTGGTGATGGAATTTTATCCGCGGATGATCGCCCAGCATGGCCATGAAGGCCAAAATCTTTTCCACGCAATTTAGCTCATCTTTTTCTATCCAATAATAGCAATTTTGCTTAAGTTTATCGGCTAACTTTACGGCTAGAACCAAACTAATATGATATTTGAGATTTTCACAGTTATAAGACATTATTTTGTTTTCTAAAACCGCGGGCTCATTGTTTCTAACCGCGGCCAGAAACATTTCCATAATTTGGCCGTAAATCTGTTGGCCTTCGGGAAAATCGACCCGCTCGCGATCCGGGATGTTCTGGGAGCGCGACAAACTATAGGTGGCCCTGGTCGCGGCGCTGAGGTCGTCGTTGGGCAAAATGAGTAGCCAGGGCGTCTCATCATAGAGCTTGATGGCTTCGGTTCTATTGTTGGTCTCCAAGAGGTGGGAAGTGGCTTGGATCAATAAATTGGATCCATTGAGAGTTAAAAAAGAGATATCAAGGCCAGTATCGACTAAAGAACGCCATAAAGGGAGACATTCAGGGTTAATTAACAGATTAATGATCTCGCGAGCGATTTCTAAGAAGGTTTTTAATAAAGTCTCTTGGCGGCTAAGGGATTCTGGGTCGAGTTCCGTCTCGCCCCTTGTTTGTCTGGCTATTTGGCCTAATTGAAAGTTAACGGCCTCGGCTTGCCCGAAAAGATGGGTGATGGGCTCGGTCTCTGGCGTCATGGGCGACTCAGGCAGATCCGCGTCAATAAAAGCTGGTTGGGTTATATATATGATACCCGCTTTACTGGATCGGAAAATGGCGTAACTTTCCCCCTTTAGAAGAACTGGATCCCATTGTTTTTCAAATTTCTCCATCTCATCGGCTAACCAGATCAGAAGGGCCTTATTATTATCGGATTTATCGCGCCAATAAGTTAAGACAATGGCTTGAGCCACATAAAATAGGGCTATGGGTTTGGATTGATTCTCCTTTTCCCAATAAGGCAACTGGCTAAAATATTTGGCCTCCAACTCCAGCCAAAGAGCGCGGGCCGACTCGGCTTGCCCATTGAGGCTGAGGGCTTGAAGGAGATTGTTGGCTTCCTTGATTAGGCCCGCCTCCGAGTTTTTCTCCAGGGTTTGATCCATGGGCGCCTTGAGCCAAATTTCCAGGGCTTCCTCATAGCGCTCCGCGAAAACCAAAGCCTCAATAAGGGCGGTGGCCACCAGGGTCCGTAGTTTGAGGAACCGCGTTTGGGTGGCCTCAAAGATGGCGTAAATCTTTAAGGCCTCAGGCAAGCGCCCGCTCAAAGACAGGGCGCAGGCCAAATAACATAAGTTTAAGGCCAAATTCTCGTCAAGATGGTTTTTGAATAAATTCTCGGCCACCTCGAAAAAGGCCAAGGCTTGGTCTCTCTGACCTCTGTTCTGGGCTAAAATGATGTTATAGGAGGAGATTTTGGCTAGTACTTTTTCCACTTCCGGCGGGGCGTCTTCCACGTTGATGATCTGAAAAATATTGATGGCTTCGGGTAGGCGGTTTTTGAAGTCCATATCTAAATATAGCGACAGCCATTCAGTGTCTTTATTGCCTAAGACCTCGCCAAACGCGTCTTCTCCGGCGAGCGGTCGCCATAAAGATAGTCGTAACTCTCTCGCTTGGTCAGGTTGCCCCTCGTTAACGTGAGCTTGGGCTATTTTTCCCACCGCCTCGATTAGAAGGGTGAGGATTTCGGAGTTGTCGCTTCTTCTGGCCAAAGCTTGACATAAAGGGGTGACTTTATCCAGGTGTCGCCGCTCCACATACCAATCCACCAGCGTTGAGGCCGCTTTGGCTTTAATGTTGTCGGTGGCTGGCGAGCGACCTAACTTGGAGATGGACTCATACGCGCTTCTAGCTTCTACAATCTTTTCCTCGAGCAACAAAGCGTCTATTGTTTTAAGAATATCTTTACCTTGGGTTTTTTTATTCTTCTTTTGGTCAACGATGACCTTTTTAGCCATAATTTATCTCCTTTTTGGTTAGCTAAACTCATTAGACTAGACCTAATTTATCATGAAAAAAGCCGGTGAGGCCGGCTATGAAGATATTGAGCCAGAAGTTTTTTGGCCCACAAGGCTAGCTAATGGCTCGGATGGAATCGCCAGCCTTAATGGATCCGCCAGCTAAAACTTTAGCGAATATTCCTTCGCGGGGCATGACGCAATCTCCCACTCGATGGTAGATTTGGCAGTGACTATGACACTCTTTGCCAATTTGGGTCACTTCCAAAAGAGCCGAGCCCACCTCTAAGCGGGTGCCCACTGGCAAAAGACGGAGATCTATCCCATCCACCAACAGGTTTTCCCCAAAATCCCCATGGTCGACTTGGCCGCCTTTTTGGTTAAATTCCAAGACCTTTTGCCAAGAGAGCAAGCTAATTTGACGATGCCAAGAGCCAGCGTGGGCGTCGTCTTTGAGGCCATGGTTCTCCACTAGGCTCCCACAATCTATGGCCTTTTTGGGCGTGCCTTTGGCTTCGGAAAGGCAAACAGCGACTATTTTTCCTTCCACATCTTTTCCCGCCACATCTTTCGTGGTCATGTTTAACTCCTTTGAGTAATATTATTATATTTAGCCGCCAATGCGACTCATGAGGCGATTTTCCCCCCGGCCCTCATCTTGTTTATGGAAGAGGTGACTGGCGGGTTTGTTCCAGACGGCTTTTTGAATCATTTCGGCCAGGGCCGCGTCATTATTGGCCTCATCATCCAAGGGCAATTTTAGGCCCCTATCCATATGAAGACAAGTCTTTAAATAGCCATCCGGCGTTACGCGAATCCGGTTACAGCGCTCGCAAAAACAGGATTTGACGGCGCTAATGAAGCCGATCTTGCCCATAAACCCCTCCGCCGAGTAATAAGCGGCCGGTCCATTGCCCAGTTGGCGATCCACCGGGGTTAAGGGCCCATACGCCTCGGTGAGGAGGGCCATCAGCTTTTCGGGATCCAAGCGGGTTTGGCCCAGACCTAAGCCAATGGGCATAAGCTCAATGAAGCGCACGTGGAGAGGCCGATCTTTAGCCAAGCGAGCCAAAGCCAAGAGATCCTCGAAAGGCGAGGTAGCCGTGGGGACGCAATTGACCTTGACCGCTAGAGAGCCCGAGCCCAAAGCCCGATCTAAGCCCGCCAAAGCTTCTGGCAGATGGTCGCGCCGGGTTAAATACTGAAACCGGCTAGGATCCAAGGTATCAAGACTGATATTAACGGCGTCTAAGCCCGCTTTGATCAGATCCTCGGCTAAGCGATCCAAGAGAAGGCCATTGGTGGTTAGAGTCACGTTTTGGATTTGGGGGACGTTTTTGGCTAAATGAACGATTTGAGCGATATCAGGGTGGACTAGGGGCTCGCCGCCAGTAATTTTGACTTTTTTAACGCCTAATGAGCCCATAACTCTTAAGACGCGCTCAATCTGAGGTAACTCTAACTGGCTAGAGGGTCCAGATTGGCCTTCGGGCATACAGTAGACGCATCTTAAATTACAGCGGTCGGTGATCGACAAGCGCAAGTAATCCATGGACCGCCCAAAGGAGTCCTTTAGAGGCCCCGCGCTCATGATGGGCTCTCCAAAGCGGAACGCCGGTAATGACCCGAACGGCCCCCAGATTTTTCGGTTAAATAAACAGGCCCAATGACCATGCCCTTATCCAAGGCCTTACACATATCGTAGATGGCCATAAGAGCCGTCGACACGCCCATTAAGGCTTCCATCTCCACGCCAGTTTGACCTTGGCTGGAGACGCGGCAGGTGGCTAAAACCCTGGAGTTAGGCTGATCTAAATCAAAATTTAGCGAACACTTGGTTATGAAGATAGGGTGACACAGGGGGATGAGGTCGGGGGTTCTTTTGGCGCCCATAATGCCAGCCACCCGAGCTACGCCTAAAACGTCGCCTTTTTGAATGGCCTGTTTGACAATGGCCGACATGATCTTTGGGCCCACTTTGATCTCGCCTTTAGCCTCAGCCTCACGGTTGGTGGATTGTTTGTCGCCCACGTCCACCATGATGGCTTGACCTTGGGCGTCAAGGTGAGTAAAGGGTTGGTCAGTCATGTCAAACTCCAAAAAATAGCTGGGCGTAAGACCCATTAAAGCTGATATTAGCACGTAGGGCCTTAGAAAAAAAGAACCGGAAAGCCAAACCCTTAAGGCGCGCCCTAAGGATCTAATTTTTAAGGATAAGCCATTTTAACGGAAAAAAACCGGGCTGGCAATTTAAAAATTGACCAATTGGACAAATGGCGATTTGGCGAGCCAGGAGCGGCTTGGGGCCAAAGCCAAAAGCTATAAGACTTCTCGCCCGTTGGATCCGGAAATGAGCCATGGCCGGGCGAAAGTCCTTTAAATATGGAAAGACCTGGAATTTTATGATAGTTAAGAAAATTCCCTAGCTCGGGAAAGTGATGGGGAGCCTATTGTGGAACCATGGCCAAGCTGAACCAAAAAGACTGAGGAAAATTTCTATTTAAATAATCATAGCTATAAAGGTATTATGTTTATAAAAATATGTTAATAGATATTAAATATAATTATCAAAAATAAAGAAATTAAAAAATAAAAGGTGATTTAGTAAAGACGATTATGAAATATTTTAAGTAAAAGTCCGTCAAAAAATTATATATTGGTTGGGCCGAGGAATTCTTGATGGCCTGAAGCAGAAATAATTTTTTTTGATTTTTTAAGGCTCCTATGGAAAAATAGATGTCGTGAAATTTCGAGAGACTGTAAATTGGCGGCGAATAGGTCGTTTTGAGGGTTTGGCCTTTAAAGCGGAGGTCTAAAGCCTAGGTCAACGCCGATCGCTAATTTTAGCTGGGTAATTTTTGGGAGGGGCCTCTAAAGCTCGAGGGTTTGCCTTTATCTTTTGAGCAATTTTTTGTGATTATGATTTATCAGAATAATTATAATATTAATAACAAAATTATAGACCAATATAGCTTGGCATGGATATTGCTCTCTCTCTCTCTCTCTCTCTCTCTCTCTCTCTCTCTCTCTCTCTCTAAAAAAATATATAAAAAATATAAATATCTATATAAAACTCGCGCGCGCGAGCTACCGGGCGAGACCTATTTTATCCTA
>JAISWW010000139.1 GCA_031270705.1 Deltaproteobacteria bacterium | reverse complement strand
GGTTTGGGCTCTCTATTTTCCAAAGGCCGCGGATTAAATTCTGGTTCGGGCGGCGTTTCTAAAGGCGCTTCTTTGGGTACTTCCTTGGGCGCTTCTGGAGAGGCTTCGGGAGGAGCTTCGCTTGGCGCGGGCGTTAAAGGCTTAACCGCGGTTGGGGTAACTTGCTTTGGGGGTTGCGCGACTCTGGCCGCCATTAATAACTCAATGTTCTTTTTGAGTAGATCGGGCGAGCTTTCCAATAAAGTGGTGAGCCGGGCGGTTAAGGCGGCCAGATCGGCTAAGGGCGCTGTTTGGCATAACTTAATGAGATGGGCTTCCATGAGCCAGCGCGGTTGGGGATGGCGCGACAATTCCCCTTGAAATCGTAGCCAAGCCTCAAAATGCCTATGGATAAGAGCTAGCGACATTTCTTTGGCTAAGGCTTGATAATCAGCGATCTCGTTTTCGGTCAGATCCAAAAAATCAGCGGCTTTGGGGTTGGCTTTAAATAAAGTTAAGCCCCGGACATACTCCAAAACCCTAATGGCCAATTCTCGAAAATCCGAGCCTAAGTTATAGGCTTTTTCCATTAGATCCAAAGCTAAGCCGGTGTCCCCACGAAAAGCCGCTTTGGCCGTTTGGCTAATGATATTTTGGTTAATGAGGCCTAAAGCTAAATCCACGGCCGCGACGGTTATTTCCCCAGCTGAGGCGATAACTTGATCCATCATGCCTAAAGCGTCGCGCAAACCGCCTTCGGCTTGTCGAGCGATAATGGTTAAGGCCGCGGGCTCGGCGGGAATATTTTCGATTTCGGCCACTTTTATGAGGCGATTGGTGATGTCCTCGGTTCTAATCCGCTTAAAGTCGTAGCGCTGGCAACGCGATAAGATGGTGGCCGGAACTTTGTGAGCCTCGGTGGTGGCGAAGATGAAGATGACGTGATCCGGCGGCTCCTCCAAGGTCTTTAAAAGCGCGTTAAAAGCGTCATTGGTGAGGGCGTGAACCTCGTCAATGATATAGACTTTATAGGGGTTTTTGGCCGGGAGGTATTTTACCGTGTCCCTTAAGCCGCGGATCTCGTTAATGCCCCGGTTGGAGGCCCCATCCACCTCCATCAGATCCACGCATTCCCCGTTTTGAATTTCCAGGCAGTTTGGGCAAACGCCGCAAGGCTTGGGGCCAGAGCTTTGGCAGGCCAAAGCCATGGCCAAAAGCCGAGCCGCCGTGGTCTTGCCCACGCCCCTGGGCCCCGTAAAAAGGTAGGCGTGGGCTACCCGACCAGTCTCCAAAGCCTTCGTCAAAGTTTGACGAACCTGCTCTTGGCCAGTTAAGTCCTCAAAAGTTTGAGGTCGATACTTGCGGGCTAGAACGAGATAGGACACTTTACTTTAGCTCGGCCAGGGCTTTTTGGCATTTGGGGCAAACCGCGCTTTGATCGGCTGGGACGTCCTTATGGCGCGTCCAACAGCGCGGGCATTTGGGATCAGGGTTTATGTCGATGACGATTTTTAGCTCTTCTCCCTCATGAAGACTTAGGCCGCTAACGATAAAGAATTCTGGCAAAATATCTTCGCGTTTTTTTAGAAGAGCGTAATCCTCTGGGCCAGCGGTCAGATGGCAGATGGCTTCCAAACCCGAGCCGATTAGTTTCTGGCGGCGTTTTTCTTCCAAGCCTTTATTGACCTCATCCCTTATGGCTATGAGACGCTCCATGGCCAAAGCTAGCTCAGGGCGGCGCCATTCTGGGTTTGGCTCCGGAAAATCGCCCAAGAAAACAGAGCGATCTTCGCCTGGCTCGACATAAGACCAGATTTCCTCGGCCGTAAAGGACAAAATGGGAGCCATCAGCCGAGTCAAGGCGGGCAGAATCGTGGCCATGACCGTTTGCGTACCTAAGCGGCGAGGGTCGCGCGGGGCTAAGGTATAGAGCCGGTCTTTGACAATGTCAAAATACAGGGACGACAAAAAGCCCACAAACTTATTGACGAGCTGGTAGAGGTCATGGAAGGCGTAGGACTCGTAGGCGCTCCGAACCCGCTCAATTAAAAGGCCTAACTGATGAAGAGCGTAAAGATCCAAGTCGTCCAACTGGTCAAGCTGGCGGGCGTTTTCTTTTTGAAAATCGAATAAATTTCCCAAAATAAAACGGATGGTATTGCGGAAATTAAAATAAGCCTTGGCCAACATGTTCAAGATGTCGTTGGAGATGCGGATGTCGTCTTGGTAGTTTTCCGCGGCCACCCACAAACGGATCAGATCCGCCCCATATTGCTTGATTAAAGTCTCGGGCTCAATGGTGTTGCCGAGGGATTTGCTCATCTTGCGGCCATGGCCATCGACCACGTAACCATGGGTTAAGACCTCGCGATAAGGAGCCCTCTGGCGGTTAGCCACCGAGATCAATAAGCTCGAGTGAAACCAGCCGCGATGTTGATCCGAGCCTTCCAAATACATATCCGCTTGATCCGGCAGTTCCGGGCGCCTTTCCATGACCGAGGCGAAGGTAGAGCCCGAGTCAAACCAGACATCCAAAATGTCCGTTTCTTTAATCAGATTTCGCGAGCCGCACTGGCATTTTTCCTCAGGCGGCAAAAGCTCCTCGACGGATTTCTCAAACCAAGCGTCGGCTCCCTCGGCGGCGATCAGATCGAAAAGTCTTTTTTGGATGTCTTTTGTGTAATGCCATTGGCCACAATCTTGACATTTGAAAATGGTGATGGGGACGCCCCAAGAGCGCTGACGGCTCACGCACCAGTCGGGGCGATTTTTAATCATGCCGTGGATGCGCTCCCGACCCCATTTGGGGATCCAAGACACTTGATCAATGGCGGCCAGACTCTCATTTCTTAAATCCTTAGCCTCCATGGAAATAAACCACTGCAAAGTGGCGCGAAAAACCACGGGTTTGCGGCAACGCCAGCAGTGGGGGTAGGGGTGCTGGACGGTATCCGCGGCCAAAAGAGCGCCTCGGTCTTTTAAAAAAGAGATGACTAGGGGATTGGCTTCGGCGACTTTTTTGCCTACTAGCTCGGGCACGGCCTCGGTAAAGCGGGCTTGATTGTCCAAAGGCGAAAAAACCGCTAAATTATTGGCTAAACCCGTCTCATAGTCTTCTCGGCCATGGCCAGGCGCCGTGTGCACTAAGCCGGTGCCTTGCTCGGTCGTCACATAAGAGGCCGGCAC
The DNA here is from genome assembly GCA_031270705.1 of Deltaproteobacteria bacterium. GTDB lineage: Bacteria > Desulfobacterota > Desulfarculia > Adiutricales > Adiutricaceae > JAIROO01. Next base: position 9,384 of record JAISWW010000139.1, on the reverse strand, counting down.
AATCAAAGACTCGCGTTCGTAAAGAGGATGGCGAGCTTTTAAGCCTTTGAGGGCCGCGGTTTTGATATCCGCGACGAGTTGGCCTGGGCCAATTTTCGCCCATAGGCTTTCGGCCAAGGCTTTGGCTAAGATGAGGATCCGGCCATTTAAGTCGTAAGCCGCGTATTCGAAAGCGGGGTTATAGGCTAAGCCTTGGTTGGCGGGAATGGTCCAGGGCGTGGTGGTCCAGATGACCAATTCCACTTTTTGCCCTTTTAGCCCCTCGGCTAAAAGGCTTGGGTCGGAAAGGAGAGGAAAAGCCACGTAAATGGAATCCGAGCTGGCCTCGGCGTATTCCACCTCCGCCTCGGCCAAAGCCGTTTGACATTGGCCGCACCACAAAACCGGCTTTAAGCTATGGGCCAAACGCCCATCCAAAGCCGTTTGGCCGAGCTCGCGGGCGATGACGGCCTCAATGTCATAGCTCATGGTTAGATAAGGGTGGCCCCAATCGCCCAAAACGCCCAGGCGCTGAAATTGGCTGGACTGGATAGCCACGAATTTTTCCGCGTGAGCCCGGCAAAGCCGGCGGATATCGGCTTTGGAGAGCTCTCTTTTTTTGGAGCCCAGGTTTTGGTCGACTTGATGCTCAATGGGCAGTCCATGGCAATCCCAACCCGGAATGTAGGGGGAGGAAAAACCGGACATGATCTTGGACTTAATGATAATGTCTTTTAGGATCTTGTTTAAGGCCGTGCCCATATGGATTTGGCCATTGGCGTAAGGCGGCCCATCGTGGAGAACCCACTGGGGGCGATCTTTTTGGCGAGCCTGGATCCGCTCGTAAAGGCCCATCTGGCGCCATTTGTCCAATATGGTCGGTTCCCGGAGAGACAAAGAGGCTTTCATGGGAAAATCGGTCTTAGGCAGATTTAAAGTGTCTTTATAGTCCATAGGTCAATCAACTTAAAAACCATCGGCTGGCCGAGCTTTTGGTTAGTCTCGAAAAAAACATTAAGGCCAATTGTCTTAGTCTTTCTTGCTTAGAGTCACAGGCGGCTCCGCGGGGGAGACCGTCTTAGGCGCGGGCTTGGTTTGGCCATTGAGCTCGTTTTTCTGGCGCTGGCGATGCCGCCACCACTCAATAACCATTGGGAGAACCGAAAGAACGATAATGGCCATGATGACCATGGTAAAGTTTTTTCGGACTACTGGCAAGCCGCCAAAAAAGTACCCAGCCCAGATAAAGGTCAAGGCCCAGCCCGCTCCGCCAATGAAGTTAAAAAACAAAAAACGGGGGTAGCGCATGGTTCCCACCCCGGCCACAAAAGGCGCGAAGGTGCGCACAATGGGCACAAATCGGGCGATGATGATGGTGGAGGCCCCATATTTCTCGTAAAACTCGCGGGTTTTGTCCAGATATTTGCGTTTTAAAAACCGGCCATCGCGATTTAAGGCTTTGGGGCCCAATATTCGGCCAATCCAATAATTAAAGGTGTCGCCCAAAAAGGCGGCCGCGATTATAAGAGCCAAGAGAGTAAAGGGATCCAAAGGCGAGTTTTCGCGAGCCGCGATGGCTCCCGCCGCGAATAACAAAGAGTCGCCGGGCAGAAATGGGCAGATAACCACGCCAGTTTCCCAGAAAACAATTATAAATAGGATTAGGTAAGTTTGCCAGCCAAAGCGTTCAACTAAACCATCTAAATGAATATCAATATGCATAATAAAGCTGATTAGAGAGCCAATTGCTTGGCACAACCAGTCGAAGGCTTCCATTAAACCACCTTATTTAGGTAAATTGGCTTATTTTAGGTTGGGACAGATCGCTTCCAAATCCGCCCGAGGGATGGCTCCAGTCCGGAATATCCAGGGTTTGGCGCCGCTGACGTCGACTATGGTGGAAGAGGCTTGGCCTAAAGTTGGCCCCGCGTCCAGAACTAAATCGACTAAACCGTCAAACTCGCGGAGAACCTCGTCAGCCGTGGTCGGCGGCGGAGCGTGGTGACGGTTGGCGCTGGTGCCGGTGATCCCCCGGTCGACTAAGCGAATCAACCGGCGAACCAAATCTAAGCCCTCGACCCTTAAGCCAACGGTATTGGCTTGGCCGAGGATTAAGGGGTGGAGGCCTTTATGGCCAGTAAATAAAAGCGTCAACAAGCCTGGCCAGAAGCGATCCATTAATAGTTTGGCCGCTTCGTTGTTTTCTCGAGTTTCGCGGGCGTAACAGGCGGCCCGAGGAATAGAGTCAATTAAGAGCAAAAAGGGCTGTAAAAGGGAGCGACCCGTTTTTAAGCGAGCCAGTCTTTCCAAAGCTTGGGGTTTGTCGGCCAGAGCCATAAAAGCGTAGAAAGATTGGGTCGGCCCCACGATGAGGCCCCCCTTCAAAAGAATCTCGGCCGCTGGCTCCAGTTCCCGAAAACTGGCTCCTTTATCGATGACAAGGCGAGTGGTCAAGGAATTTCCCCTCAAAAACTCTTAAATAGCGACCAGGAACAGCTATAATAAATCATAATTTGATTAATTAACCCCGATAACAAAGGTTATTTAAAAGGTCAATAGTTATAAACTGGCCAAACTCAATCCCTATTTTCCCCAATTTTTGGCGAATTAAACCAGAAAAGTTAAGGGGGATCCTGGGATCGTTTTTCGAATTGCTGAGTATAGCGCTCTTAAGGGCTTGATTTCAAGATGACTTTTTGGGTAAACTAAAACCATCCACTCGCCAACTTTGGCCAGTTTTCGTCTTCGCCTCTAGCTTTTTTTTCGCGATTTTTATTTTTTTAACTCTTTTTTGTTTTTTGTGGCCAAAGTTTTTCCGTTTGACCACCTTACGCGTTGGCTTAATTGACTCCGCGGGCGGGCGCGGCCAATCCTCGTCCAGAGGAATCTTTTGATTCCTAGGTTATTTTTCCTTTCTGACAGGAGGCGTTTTATTTATGGAAGTCGAGCAAACTCCAGACTGCATGCAAGAAGAAACCCGGCTCATTACTGGCCCCTGCCCTAAGTGCGGCCAAGAACTGGAGTTCTTTAGCGTCAACGAGGTGCGCAACGCGAGCCGTTGCTATATTTGTAAGGAACCTTTTGACTCGAAGGCCTTCGCCAAAGAATTAGGGATATCCATTTAGCGGCCTGAGCCCGCGAACCCTGGCGAATCTTGGTTAGTCAAATCTTTTAACCTAACCGACGGCTCTTATGGGTCGTCGGTTTTTTCGCTCAAAGCCTTAAAAAATAATTTTAAACCATTATGAGCGAACCTAAAAAGCCAGAATTTGTCCCGGAAAGCTGAGCCATTATTTTTTTATTGTTTAAAATTTATTTTATTTTTGTTAATTAAAGCTAGTAAGCCTAAAACTCATTTTAATTTACAAATTTGTTTGGAATCGATAATGATTTTTTTAATAGTTTTTTGTATTATCAACTTTTTGATTAGCCAGTCACGGGGGGAGTTTTTTTGAGCCAAACAATATTGGCTTTCCAATTACTATTATGGTAGAGTAATTAGGTTGAATGGTTTTTTCGCCTGAAACGCTATTCCTATCGCGAATCCTACGCGCGAATCCTACGCGAAAACTAGGCGAGAACTTTCCGAGAATTAGGGAGAGAATTAGGCGATAACTAGCCGAGATTCCAGCTTCTCTCTAGACGACCAAGATTAGACCCCAATTCGCGTTTTTTTTATTAGGACTGGCTTTTTTTAGGGTTACGATCTGGCCTTAAGGCCAAATAACGTTTTTTTTCGCGCTAAACTCGCGCTTCTCTGTTTAAGGCAGGGCTCAAGGCGGTTGAGAGGAATATGTTCGGTAAAACTGGGGACAAGAAAAACATTAAGCCTGGCAAGCAGGTTTGGAACGCGTTTTTTGCCAATAGCGTGGAGATCGAAGGCTCTTTGCGCTTTTCCGGTCTTTTAAATATTGATGGGCGCCTCACCGGGGCTATTGTGGCCAAGGGCATGTTAGTCACTGGGGTCAACGCTCGCGTTGTGGGCGACATCTTTGTGGAAAACCTTATTTTAAGCGGAACCGTCATTGGCAATATCTTCGCCACCGGGGAAGTCCACCTCAACCAAACCGCCCAGGTTACGGGGAACATCCATTACAACACCCTCAGCATTGTGCCGGGGGCCGTTCATGAGGGCAATAGCCACCTCTTTTCGGAAAAGGAAAGGCTCACCCTCTTGGATAAAATCCAGGCTGAGTTGGCCGCGCCGGACGCTCATGAGGCTCTCCCGGAAAGGCCGCCTTTGGAGGTCGCCCCGCCTCCCCGGAAAAATCTTGAGTCGCCAGCCCCTCACCTCCAACCCACCGAGCTATTGGCTCCAGAGCTCATAGCCACCGAGTTAGTCACCTTGGATCAAGACTCGGTCAAGAAAAAACCCCAGGACAAGATTGAGTTGGCCACTTTGCGCGAAAAGGCCTCCTAAGGGCTAGGGAATACCGCGCCTTGAAGGCGGCTCAGGCTAGTTAAAGGTGTTTTTAACCATATTTACGCTTTTAAAATTCTCTTAAAATAATGGAACCAATTTCCGGTTTTTTTCGATCTATTTATTTTTTTCAGAGCCCTGACTGGCGACGGATATTTGTTCGCGAGTGAAGTTGGAAGCGCTGGTTAGGGTCTTGGGGCCTTGACCCGCCTTAATTTTGGCCCGCCCGATATAAAGCCTTTTTTGGTTATAAACATGTCATTTAAGCTAAAAATATACCTTATAACTGGCTTTCTTTGCTTGACTACGCTTTTGGTGGCCATTAGCGGCTATTTCGCTCTAGAAAGCTTGAATGGGGCCGTGCAAATCAGCTTCCAGATGGAGCGTCAATCCAATATAATCCACTCTCTGAAAAATAACATCGATATATTGTCATTAAACATCCGAGAAATCGTTTTAAATGACGACGTGAAGATAAAAACCGAAGAAAAAAAGAATATCGATAAACTTATTAACGAACAAATTATTCCCGCCATCAACGCCTTTAAACCCACGGCCAGCCAAGAATCCGCCTGGCTGAAATTCCAAAGGCTCTGGAATGATCACTACCAGACCGTTAACGAGATTTACGCTTTGAGCGTAAAAAACACCGGTTACCTGGGCAAAGTGGTCTCGGTCTATGGCAGTTCCAACTATTGGCTAGATTATGAGCCAGAGCTTAGGCGCTTGCACGATTTGGCGGTTTATTGGCCCAACGACGATCCCGGGTCTTTTGAGGCCAATAGCGTGGCTTTTTTGGCTTTGGAGGCGATTGAGGCCATTAAGGGTCTGCAGTTGGCGGAAAAGATGGCGGTCTTGTCTTTTTCCGCTGAGGAAAAACAGCGCAATGTGGAAAATGGCTTAAGGGAGCTATCCAGGGTCACCTCAATCTTGGAACAACTGGAAAATATCCTCACCAACCCCGCCGTCTCTAGACAAGAGCTGGACGTCTTTAACAATGATTTTAAATTAATGGCCAATAAGCCCGTGGATATCGCGGAGTCTGGCCAGGTCTCTCGGCCTAGAGTGAAGTTTGATCTGCCGGCCAAATTTATTCACCCGACCTTAAAATCCTTGTCCGACCTCTACTGGAACGCCATAAAGCCCCGGATTGGCGGCGGGGCGGCCATTTTTAACCAAGTCAATCAAATGTCCATTGATGACTCCAATGGCCGAGCTTTTTCCATATTGCTAGAAAAATGTAATCCCATTAGGCGAGACGAGACCGAAGTTTTGTCGATCCTGAACCGCTCTGGCGAGGAGTTGGCTCTGTCGACCATGGCCAAATCCAGCGCGATCTTCCAGAAGGTCAAAAAGATTTTGGTCTTTGTCACCATTTTGGCCATTATCTTGGGAGCCTCAGCCACGCTCATTTTTATGACTAGGCTCAATAGGGTTTTGGCCGGGATTATAAAAGCCTTGTTCGAAACCGCTATTCGCGCCTCTCGGGCGGCTCAGTCTTTAACTGACTCGTCCCATTCCATCGCCAAAGGCGCCGCCGAAAACGCCGACTCTTTGACGGATGTGGAAAACTCCATAAAAGCCTTAAACCAAATGGTTGAGCGCAACTCCCAATCCTCCCACCGGGCCAATGACCTTATGCGCGAGGTGGATCAGCAAGCTCACGACGCTCGGATTTCGATGGGGCTAATAAAAGAATCCATGGATCAGATTGGCTTATCTGGCCAGGAGATCCGCAAAATTGTCCAAGTCATTGACGAAATCGCCTTTCAAACTAATCTTTTGGCCTTAAACGCCGCGGTGGAGGCGGCCAGGGCCGGGGAAGCCGGGGCGGGCTTCGCGGTGGTGGCCGAAGAGGTGCGGGGGTTGGCCATTAAAAGCGGGGAAGCCGTGAAAAACACCACGACTTTGATCATGGACACCATTGGCAATATTGAAAAAGGCGTTAAGCTAGTTCAGGATACTTTCGTGGGGTTCGCGGCCTTGGTCGATAATGAGACCAGCGCCGCCAAACTTATTTCCGCCGTGGATTTGGCGGCCAATGAGCAGACCGCGAGCATTAAGAATATTGTTCAAGCCGCGGACTTTATTGGGCAAGTCACCCATAAGACCGCGGTTTCGGCTAACAATTCCTCGGATTTGGCTGAGGCTTTGTATCAATCGTCCAAGTCGGTTCTAAAAACTGTTGGCGTCATTGACGAGACTATCAACGGCGTCCGCGAGGATAAGGCCATTTTGGAGGCCATAACGCTCATGGAGCCCCAGGAGCCCGATCTGGAGTTATTGACCGAAGACGCGGGGGCTTAAGACGGCAGAAACACAGGCGCCTGGCAACATAGGCGCCTGGAAACATAGACGGCTGGCTAAGGGTTTTCTGGGCCTTTGGTTAGCTAGCCCCTCATGTTGAGATTTTGGGGAGAGGTCTGGGAGAGGTTTTAGCGCGTCCCGCCTAGAAGAGGTTGGCGGGCGGTTTTATAGTTTGTTTATTGTCTGATTTTAGTTGTTCAAACTTTTAAATCGAGCAAGAAAAAATTACAAAAAAATTTAATAAAAAATTTAAAGTTTAAAAAATAAACTTTAAAGAAAATTTTGGCCTGAGTGTATAATTTATAACGAATTTAAAAAATTTTAAGTAAAAGTTAGTTTTTTTAAAAGTATTTTTGATTCTGTGAAAGATTTGTAAAAAATTTGTTGAAAACACGGTATTATAAAAAATATTTCATAAAATTTAAATCTATTATAGTTTTTTTCGTATTTTGACATTTGTTTGGCCAGGAAATTTGATTGATCTAGGCCTGCCTTCTGGTTGAATTTTTTTGGACTAATTTGGTAAAAATTTTTTGTATATGAGTTCTTAAACTATTTATATGCGATAGATAGTGTCTTTGAGGTAAAAGCATGGCATTTAAGTTTAAAATATACTTGATAACTGGTTTCCTCTGTTTGACGACTCTTCTGGTGGCTCTCTGCGGTTATTTCGCTTTGGAAAACCTTAACGGGGCCGTTCAGATCAGTTTCGAAATGGAAAATCAGTCTAACGTCATCCACAAACTGAAAAACAATATTGATCTTTTGTCGTTGGCCATCCGGGAGATTGTCTTAAATGACGACGGGGCGATAAAAACCGAGGAAAAGAATAACATCGACAAAATCATCAACAATGAAATCAACCCGGAAATAAAAGCCTTTCGCCCGACCGAGGAGCAAAAAGCCGACTGGGATAAGTTTCAGGGTCTCTGGGGCGAGCATAAGCAAACCATAAATGAAATTTATGAGCTGAGCTTAAAAAATACTGGTTACATGGGCAAAGTGGTCTCGGTCTATGGCAGTTCCCAGTATTGGATGGATTATGAGCCTGATTTGCGCCGTCTCCACGATTTGGCCGCTGTTTGGCCTACTGGAACGCCCGGAGCCTTTGAGGCCAGTAGCGTGGCTTTTTTGACTTTGGAGTGCGTTGAGGCCATTAAAGGTCTCCAATTGCGAGAAAAGCTGGCCGTTCTCGCCTTTTCCGACGAGGAAAGAGAGCGTCACGTGGAGGATGGCCGGAAGGAGCTAACCCGGGTCACCTCCATGATGAACCAAATGGAAAACATTTTGACCAACCCCGCGGTGACCAGAGAAGAGCTGGACGCCTTTAATAAAGGTTTCCAAGAGGCTAGCCAAGGCTCGGTCTCCATCGCCGACTCAGGCCAGGTCAAGAGCTCTTTGGTCAAGTTCGCGCTACCGGAAAATTTTATTCACCCCACCTTAAAAACTCTTTCCGAGGCTTACTGGCACGCCATAAAGCCGCGCCGTAGCGGCGGCACGTTTATTTTTAACCAAGTCAACCAAATGGCCACCGATAATACCAATGGCCGAGCTTATTCCATGTTGTTGGAGAGATGCGGCCCCATTCGGCGGGCCGAGACCGCTGTTTTGGAGGACTTAAACCGTTCTGGCGAGGTTTTGGTTGAGACGACCATGGGCGAGGCTAATGATATTTTTCACCGCGTCAAAAAGATTTTAGTCATTATTTCGGTTTTGGCTTTGGTTTTGGGGATTACGGGGACTATATTTTTTACCACCAGAATCACCAATCTATTGAGCGGGATTGTTAAAGCCTTATTCGACACCTCCACTCGAGCGGCTAAAGCGGCCCAATCTTTGACTGACTCGGCCCACTCCATCGCCAAAGGGGCCTCGGAAAACGCGAGCTCCTTGGAAGAAGTGGAAAGCTCTATTGAGGAAATTAGCCAAATGGTGGAGCGCAACTCCGCCTCGGCTCATAAAGCCAATGACCTTATGCGGGAGGTGGATCAGCAAGCCCATGAGGCTCGCGTATCGATGCAATTGATAAAAGAGTCTATGGATCAAATTGGGGTGTCTGGCCAAGAGATTCGCAAAATCGTCAAAACCATTGACGAAATCGCTTACCAAACTAATCTCTTGGCCTTAAACGCCGCGGTGGAAGCGGCTCGAGCCGGGGAAGCCGGGGCGGGATTCGCGGTGGTGGCCGAAGAGGTGAGGGGCCTAGCCATTAAGAGTGGGGAAGCGGTGCAAAACACCTCTAGTCTCATCATGGATACCATCGCCAATATTGATAAAGGCGTAAAACTTGTTCAGAATACTTTCGCTGGATTCGCGGCCTTAGTCGATAATGAGACCAGCGCCGCCAAACTAATTTCCGAGGTCGATTTGGCGGCCAATGAGCAAGCCGCGAGCATTAAAAATATTGTCCAAGCCGCCTTGTATATTGAGCGCGTCACCAACCAAACCGCCCTCTCGGCTAACAATTCTTCCAAATTGGCGGACTCTCTCTTCCGCTCGTCAAGCTCGGTTTTGGATATTGTTAATATTATCGAGGAAACCATCAATGGAGCTAGTAACGGAGCGAGTAATGGAACGCGCGATGGGTCGGGTAATGGGACGGCGAAATACAAGCGACTGCCCGCCGGGGACGAGAAGCCATTATTGCTTGAGGAATCAAGCTCTTAAGGCCGCGTAAA
>JAISWW010000125.1 GCA_031270705.1 Deltaproteobacteria bacterium | reverse complement strand
GAAACCAGAAATTATGCCCAGCCCTACCGAAAGCCTGGCCAGACAATCTACAAAGTCGCCCTCGTGGTCGGCGGACGAACGCGGGTTCTCGCGGTTTTAAAACGAGATGAAGACGCTTGATCTCTTTTAAAGTAGCTTTTTTAGGACATATAAGCTATAAAAGAGATATTACTATTGAATTGTCTTTTAGTTTTTTCGTTCTCTCAGGCATGTTGTTTAAATATCAATCCTGTGAAATTACGTCCTTTTATTGATTTAATTTATTTAACTTTTCCATAGCTATCCTACCTAGTGGCGCTGGTTAAATTCCTAGTTAAATTCCTGGTTAAATTAATAGTTAAATTCGCTGATCGCTAAATATCTTCTATAAGTTAATATATATTATTAATAATAATTCGCTTTTAGACTGTTCCTCAAAACCCTTAAATGATGGAATCCTGGGCAAATCGCTTTGTCTAGGCGCTCTAATTTTAATACTAATAGTCTCTTTTAAACTTATATGATCTATTAATCGAGTCTGAAGATAAGTCTTGATTTTAGCTCTTTTTCGCGTTTCTCTTTTAAAACGTTGGGGTTTGGCTAATAAAATTGAAGAATTTTTCTCAGACAATAATTTTGGCGCCTTTTTCTAGGGCTTTAAATTAAAAGGTTTAGGAGGTTTATAAGGATCCGGGTCTCAGTCTTTTTGGTCGCCTAAATTCCAGGCCGACCTTGAATTTTTAGGCCAATTGTCTGGGAGCTAGAGGGATTTTCTGGAGCCGAATAGCTTTGGGCGCGGCTAAAATTCCAGGTCAATTGTTCGCTAAGCCTCAACGGAAATTTTTTTATCTTTAATTTCAATGAAATATAAGTTATTTTAGGAATTCGCTAGCCTTGGGAGATATGGCTGGAATAATTCCAGATTTGTGGCTATAATTTTTGCCACTTATTTTTTGCGCTTACGCGCGCCAATTTCCTCCAATTTTTAGACCTTTTTTACGGTCTGAAAAGACATTAAACGCGTATTGTTCCATTACTATTTAAGGTGTATTTAATGCCTTTGTTTAAGCATTTAAAGAACATTTTTGTCCTTATCCCATTTATAATAGTCGTTCTAGCCGTTTTGGCCGTTATGAGTGGCTGGCTTTGGCGGACTCCTCCAGTTCCGCCTCGGCCTCAGGCGGTGACTTTGACCACCGTTAACACTAGGGAAGCCCAATCGTCCTATGAGGTAATCGGCCTTTTGGAAGCTGACCAAAAAGTCGATCTTTTAGCGCGAGTAAGCGGCTTTTTAGTGGGCCTGGACTTCGCGGAGGGCGATAAGGTTGTAAAGGGACAAGCGTTATTTAGAATTGAGCCAGAGCAGTATGAAGCCGCCGTCGACGCCGCGGAAGGGGCTCTGTTGTCGGCCCAGGCCAATTTCACCAAGGCCGAGCTGGATTTTAATCGAACCCAGGATTTGTTTAATAAAAGAACCGCCCCCAAATCCGATTTGGACGCCGCCCAAGCCGTCTTGGACGTGACCCGAGCCGCCATCAAAACTTCGGAGGCCACTTTAGCCCAAGCGCGCCTCAATCTCAGTTACGCTGAGATTAAGGCCCCCTTCGCGGGGGAGATTTCGGACACGCCTTTTTCCGAAGGCCATCTTTTGGGCCCAGAAAGCGGCATTTTAGCTACTTTGGTCTCTTTGGATCCCATTTTGGTTAATTTTGGCTTGTCTGATAAGTTTATGGCCGCCACGCGTTTGGGCCAAGGCGTCTTGCCTGGCCAAAACCTAGAGAACATGACCTTTCGCCTTAAGATAAATGGCGACACATTTTATCCAGAGCCGGGGGAATTGGTTTATGTGGCTCCCTTGGTGGATAAAAACACCGATACCATCAAATTAAAGGTTAAGTTTCCAAATCCGAAAGGGATTTTAAGGCCCAATCAATCGGTGACCGTGGCTATTGAGGCCAAAGTTCCGCCAAAGGCCCTCTTGCTCCCCAAACCCTTGGTTATGAGCAACAACCAGGGACGGTTTGTCTTTCAGGCGGTTATGGCCCCAGCCAGAGGAGCCCCCGAAGGAAGCCCGCCTTATCTCCAAGCCAAAATGACTTATGTCAAGCTTGGCCGCGAGTATGAGAATGGCTATGAGGTTTTGGAGGGCGTAAAGGAAGGCGAAGAGATTATTAGCTTAGGTCTCATGGCTAGCGGAGCCATGTTGCGCGAAGGCATGCCCGTGGTAGTCCAACCAGCTCCCGACGCGGCGGGCTCTGAGGCCAAAGGCCCAGCTAGCCCGAACGCGGCTCAGTAGGAGGGTCGGCGTGCTGTCTAAAATTTTTATTGACCGACCTCGCTTCGCGGTGGTGGTCTCTCTTATCATCACCATCGCCGGTTTTTTGGCCATCATGACCATTCCCGTCTCCCAGTTCCCTGATATCGTGCCCCCCTCCGTGAACGTTCAAGCCACTTACCCTGGGGCGAGCGCGGAAACCGTGGAGAGCACGGTGGCTCAGCCCATTGAGCGAGCCATGAACGGCGTGGATGGCATGATTTACATGTCCAGCCAATCCTCCAATAATGGCGGCTATCGCTTGACGGTCACCTTTAAGATCGGAACGGATCCCGATCTCAATATGGTCAACGTTCAGAACCGCTTAAAAAGAGCCGAGTCTTTGCTTCCGGATGAGGTCAATCGCCAGGGGGTGACGGTGGACAAAAGCACCTCCTCGTTTTTAATGGCTTTTAACTTCTTCTCCCCGGGCGGGACTTTCTCCGAGTTGGAGCTGAGCGACTGGGTTTACAATAACGTGGCCGATCCCCTGGCTCGCGTCCCTGGGGTGGGTAGCCTAACTTTTTTTGGTAGCCAGTACTCCATGCGCGTTTGGCTCAATCCCAATCGCTTGGCCGCCTTGGATTTAACCACCAGCGACATCATCTCGGTTCTCCAGGCCCAAAACATCCAGGCCGCGGTCGGCGAGTTAGGCGGCGCTCCGGCCCCCAAAGGGCAGGAGCTCCACTTCAATCTCGCGGCCACAGGCCGGCTATCCACGGTGGAGGAGTTTAAAAACATCGTCATCCGAGCGAGCGACGATGGCTCTTTGTTAAAACTGGGCGACGTGGCCGAGGTGGTTTTAGGCAATCAAACTTATTCCCCTCAAGGTTTCTACAAAGGCGTGCGCTCGGCGGGCATGATGCTGAGCCAATCAGCGGGCTCCAACGCCGTGGAGACCGCCAGTTTAGTGGAAAAAGCCTTAGTCGACATTAAAAAAAGGTTTCCGCCCGATCTGGATATGGTTATGATTTTTGACGCCACCTCCTTTGTGCGGGCTTCCATTTTCGAGGTGGCTGAGACCATTGTCATCGCCATGATTTTGGTCATTGGCGTGGTTTATCTCTTCCTAGGCACCTGGCGAGCGACCATCATCCCCATGGTGGCCGTGCCCGTCTCTTTGGTGGGCACCTTCGCCATCCTTTTGGTCATAGGTTTTTCGGCTAACACTATTTCTTTGTTGGCCTTGGTTTTGGCCGTGGGCATCGTGGTCGACGACGCCATCGTGGTGGTGGAGAACGTTGAGCGCGTCATGAACGATGAGGGTTTGTCGCCTAGAGAAGCCAGCATCAAAGCCATGACGCAGATAACGGGAGCCATTGTGGCTATCTCGTTGGTCTTGTTGTCGGTTTTCGTGCCTGTGGCTTTTATTCCGGGTTTATCGGGCAAACTTTATCAGCAGTTCGCCGTGACCATCTCGGTGGCCATGATCATCTCGGCCATTAACGCCTTGACCTTATCCCCGGCTTTGTGCGCGATCTTTTTACAGCCCCACTCGGAGGCCAAACGCCCTAATTTTGTGGTGCGGGCTTTTCAAAATTCGATCGCTAGAATTCGAACCAAGTATTTAGGCTTAGTGGGCGTTCTTTTAAGGCGCTCGGCTTTTGGCTTGGTGGTGGCCGCTTTTAGCTTAGGCGGGGCTTTTTTTATCATGCGCTATACGCCCTCGGGTTTTTTGCCTAATGAGGATATGGGCATGATCATCGTCCAGGTGGGTTTGCCGGAAGGGAGCTCCTTAAACAAAACCCTGGAGGTTTTGAACAAGGCTGACCAGATCGCTCGAGACACCCCTGGGGTGCAGGACGTTATGGCGGTCTTGGGCATCAATATCGTCAATATGTCTTTTCAGGACAACGCCGCCTTTATGTTTATTGGCCTAGAGCATTATGACGAAAGAACCACCAAGGAAAAAAGCCTCATGGGCGTTTACGCGAACTTAAACGCCCGCTTGTCGGCCATTACCGAAGGCACTTGCGTGGCTTTTAATTTGCCGCCCATCATTGGCTTGGACTCGGTGGGCGGGTTTAGCTTTGTCTTGGAGGATTTTGAGGGTCGCGATCCGGTGGAGCTGTCTAATTTGGCTCGCGCCTTTATTGGCCGAGCCATGAGCGATCCGGCCATGGCCATGGCTTTTACCTTCTATAACGCTGACACCCCGATCTTAAAAGTGACCTTGGATCGCGAAAAGACCAATCGCTTGGGCGTGCGGGTGGCCGACGTTTTTTCGGCCATGCAGATTTATTTGGGTAGTTATTACGTCAATGACTTTAATTACCAAGGCCGGAGCTGGCAAGTCAAGATCATGAGCCAGGAATTTGACCGCCAGAAATTGGACAATGTCTTAAATATTCACGTCCGCTCGGCTAACGGATCCATGGTGCCTTTGTCGTCTTTAATTAATATTGAGATGTCCACCGGTCCCCAAAACATTACCCGTTACAATAATTACCGATCCGTGGTGGTCATGGGTAGTGGCAAACCGCAACTCGGCACCGGCATGGCCATCGCGGCCATGGAAAACGCCGCGGCCGACGCTTTGCCCAGCGATATGGGTTACGAGTGGACTGGCTCCACGCTCCAAGAAAAAGAGTCGGCGGGCCAGACGGTATATCTCTTTGTATTGTCATTTCTTTTCGCCTATTTGTTTTTGGTGGCTTTGTACGAGAGCTGGACCATTCCCTTGGGGGTTATGGTCTCCATTAGCGCGGCTATCTTTGGGGCTCTCATGGCCATTAAGATCGCCAACCAAAGCTTGGGCTTATATGTGCAGATCGGCATAGTCACCCTCATCGCCCTGGCCAGCAAGAACGCCATTTTGATTGTCGAGTTCGCCAAAGAGGCTCGCGAAAGGGGCCTGTCCATTAGGGACGCGGCTTCTTCGGGCGCGGAGCTCCGGTTTAGGGCCGTGGTCATGACCTCTTTGGCCTTTTTGGCTGGCTTAATCCCCTTGGTTTTGGCCACCGGCCCAGGCGCCACCTCCCGCCAGAACGTCTCGGTGGGGGTCTTTGGCGGGATGCTCGCGGCTAGCACGGTCGGTCTCATCATCATTCCCATGGTTTACGCCATGTTCCAAAAGACCCGCGAGCTTTTCCACCGTTGGCGGGGCCAGGAGCTCTATGGCCAAGAGCCAGTGGATATAGAAAAGAAACCTTAACCAAACCTTTAAGACTCTTAAGGGGCCGATATCGGCCCCTTAAGAGTCAATAGGGATCATTGAGATCTCATTAGGCTAGAGGGCTCTTTGGTCCTTTTTTTTTGTTTACAAGAATATGATTATTTGTTATTCTCAATAAGGAACGCGATTAGACAGCTTTTTTTTGGTCAGCCTGGTTTTTAGCGGAGTTTTTCCAGATGGCGGGAGATAAAAAGATGCGCATAGTCATAGTCGACCGTGAGCCAGCCTTTTTGGCCCCCTTAATCGCGGATTTGGGCCGGGAAGGCTTTGAGGTTTTGGTGGCCGAAAACATCTCCAAGGTCATGGCTTACCTTAAAACCCAAAGCTTCCACTTTTTGGTGGCCGATAGCTCTCTTTTGGTGGATCATTCCCTAGGGACTGAGGTGCGTCGCCAATCCCCCTTAACGCGTCTGATCGTTCTGGCGGCTCGGCCATCTCTCTTGGGTTTGGTTAAATCCATTAGCGCGGGCCTCACCGATTACCTGCCCCGGGACGAGTCCAGTTTTGGCCAATTACTAGACACCATTTTAGATGAAAAAAATCGCTTAACCCGCTGGCAATACGCCATTTTAAGCGAAAGCCTCGGCGCCCTTCGCCATGTTGAGCTACGCGCTGGCCAACTTGACGCCCAAGAGCCAGACCCGGACACGCTCTCTCAACCTGAATCGCTCCAAAATTAACTAA
>JAISWW010000124.1 GCA_031270705.1 Deltaproteobacteria bacterium | reverse complement strand
AGATCGCTTTACAACCGCCATTTTTTAGCCTATATTATAAATATTATTAAAAGCGTCTTAACAGGATCTTTTTTGATCCCAGCTAGGTTCTTATTAAATTTCCGTTTTGGCCGCGACTTAAGTTTAGTTAATGACTACTGGGCTTATTTGTAGTATTATTTCTTACGCTTATCAATTCTATTCTTTTGTCGCTTATTCTTTTTGTTGGCTTTTAACATCTAATTTAAATTAAATATCCATTTTGATTAAACCCTTTTGAGATCTATTTTTAAATTTAAACAATACTTTTATGATTTTTTCCTTAAAACATATTAAGCGCCTTTTTGAGCCGATAATTCCCGCCCGCGGTTTTCCCAGGTCAACATGCCCAGAACCCTAATCGCTGGTGGGGCCGGTTACCTCGGCCAAGCCTTAGCCAAAGTTTTGGTGGACTCGGGCCGCGAAGTCACCATTTTCGATAATCTTGTCCATGGCCCCCAGGAGGGTTTGGCCGCCCTTAAGGCCAAATTCATAGAAGGGGACATCCGCGACCTAAGTCAAGTTAATAGGGCCTTAAAGGATCAAGACGAGGCCATCCTTTTAGCCGCCCTGGTGGGGGAAGTGGCTTGCGATAGCCAGCCGGACGCGGCTTTGGAAGTCAATTATCTGGCCGCCTTAAACTTTTTTCTGACCGCCCAGGAGAGGGGCGTCCAAAGGTTTATCTTCGCCTCTACTGACTCTTGTTATGGCGATCGGCCCAACGAAAAACTCACCGAATTATCAACCCTCGCCCCTTTGTCTTGGTACGCGACCCTAAAGGCTCGGGCCGAAACCGCCATCCTCGCCCAGAAAACCCCGCCTCATTTTGCGGCCACGGTTTTGCGCATGGGCACTCTTTATGGTTTGGCCCCTAGGCCGCGCTTTGATCTAGTGATAAATCTTTTGGCTAGGGAAGCTACTCTAAAAGGCCAGGTCAAAATCTTCTCAGGTCAACAGTGGCGACCTTTTGTCCACGTTTTTGACGCGGCCCGGGCCTATCTTTTGGCTTTAAACGCCCCCTTGGAGCTGGTGGCCGGCCAAGTATTTAATGTTGGCTCCAACGCCCAAAACATCCAGTTTAAAGATCTGGCCGCCCAACTGCTTACGGCCCTCCCCCAAACCCAAATAGAAACCATCCATAAGCCGCCAGATTTACGCGACTACTGGGTCTCTTTTAATAAGATTAAGACGGTATTGGGTTTTGAGCCAGAATTTACTCCTCAAGATGGTTTTTTAGAGATTCAAAAAGCTATTTTGACGGGGGCCATCCAGGATCCTTACTCGCCCCGGCACATTAACGGAGGCCAATAAAATGGCCGTTAAGCCTTTAGCCACTTTTACGCCCTTCGCGCCCCCGCTTATCGACGAGCGGGAAATTGAGGCCGTGGCTAGCGCTCTCCAATCTGGTTGGTTGACCCGGGGCCCCAGATGCGAGCTTTTTGAGGCGGAAATAGCGGAGTATTTGGGCGCCGCCGGGGCTTTGGCCGTCTCTTCCTGCACGGCGGCTCTCCATCTGGCCCATTTGACCTTAAATCTTGGCCCTGGCCAAGGCGTCATTACCTCCCCCTTAACCTTTGTCTCGACGGCCCACGCCATTGTCTATTGCGGGGCCCGACCTTTTTTGGTGGACATAGACCCCACGACCGGCAATCTGGATCCGAATTTAGTCCGAAAATTCTTAACCGAGGAGTGCCGCCTTGGCGGGTCTGGCCAGCCCATCCATAAAGAAACCTCTCTGACCATAACGGCCATCTCCCCGGTTCACTATGGCGGCTGGCCCGCGGATTTAGAGGCTTTTTGGCGCTTGGCTCAGGAATTTAACCTGGCTCTAGTGGAGGACGCGGCCCACGCTTTGGGAACCACCTATAATCATCAGCTCATTGGGAACCCTAGCCTTAGGCCTAATGACGCGCCTCCCGGCTTAGTTTGTTTTTCTTTTTACGCCACCAAAAATCTGGCCACCGGGGAAGGCGGGCTTTTGGTGGCCTCGGATCCCGAGCTTCTCGAGCGAGCCCGGATCCTTTCGGCTTACGGCATTTCCGACGCTCGTAAGATTTGGGGTCGTTACGCTCCACAAGGGACTTGGGTATATGATGTGGCCGAACTGGGCCACAAATATAATTTTACCGATATTCAAGCGGCTTTAGGTTTAGCTCAATTAGAAAAACTACCCCAGTTTTTGGCCGATCGGCGGGAGAGAGCCCAAATCTGGCTCGAGACCTTAGCGCCTTTAGGCGATTTGGTTATCTTGCCAAAAGATACGCCCGAAACGGCCTGGCACCTTTTCCCCTTACGGCTGAATCTTCTACGCTTAAAGGCCAATCGCGACCAGATCTTTCAATCTTTAAGAGATCTAAATATCGGGGCCAGCGTCATGTTTATACCGCTCCACGCCCATTCTTATTATCGCCAAATCCTAGGTTATCCCTGGGGCGCCTTGCCTTTAGCCGAAAACTTTTTCGCCGAAGAAATTAGCTTGCCCATCTCCCCAGCCGTCAGCTTAAGTCAAATCGAGGCCGCCGCGACGGCCACCAAGGCCTTATTGGCCGAACTAGCTCTTTAGGGATTGGAGTTTTAGTTGGATCATGACCGAACGACCCCCATCGAACGATTACGAAAAATATTTCATTGTCAATGACACGCACATTGGCGAATACGAGGCCATGTACCGCAATTGCCGCGACCCTTGGCGCGTCGAGGAGCTCGGGTATCGCTTGGACATGAAAGCGGCTTTATTGCTCTTGGATTATTGCCAAGGTTCCATCGCCAATGTCTTGGACGCGGGGGCGGGCAATGGTTTATTTACCGAAAAGGTCATTAAAAAACTCTGGGTCGAAAACCCAGAGTGCCTTTTGACGGTCAGCGACATTTCCACCACCGCCTTAACCATCGCCGCCAAACGTCTATCGGGGCCCTCGAGCTCTGGCCGGCCCACCCAAAAAGTCGACTTTAAAACCGAGCCCACCCCGCCGCCCAAAGGCTCGCGGATCGACTACGTGTCTTTTGATTTGCGCTGGGCCAATTCCGAACTTTGCCCTTGGCCAGAAAATAATTTTGATCTCATCATTCTCTCTCAGGTTGTTTGGGGCTTATTGGAAAATCTGAGCCAATGCTTGGAAGGCTTAGGCCGCTTAACTCGCCCGGGCGGTTATCTTTTGGTGAGCCAACATTTTTTTCAGCCCAACCAACAAAAATATGGCCTGGGTTTGGTGGAAGGGCCTGAGGATTTATCGCTCTTTATTCGCCAAGCGCGTTACCGTTTGGTGGAAAGCCTAGAGGTCAACCGCCAAACCAATTACCACTGGGCTAGCCTATGGCAGTGGAACTGACCTTAACGCCCGTCTGCCGTTTGTGCGGCCAGGGCTCTTTGCGCTCGCGTCTTTTGTTTCGCGCCCCGGCCAGCTATTTGTCGGGGGAGTTTGGCTTATCTTCCTGCGATCGCTGCGGGGCCTGGCAAGTCAATCCCTACCCCGGGCCCAAACTCTGCCAATCGTATTTTAGTCGCCCGGATCTCTGGGCCGAGCGACTTGACCCAGATCATAAGCCCATCTCGCCTCTCCAAAGAGCCGAGGATCGCGAAAAAGAGTATCGTCTCTACGCCCAAGCTTTGACGCCTTTGCTCCCCGAAAGAGGTTTGGCTTTGGACGTGGGCGCGGGGACGGGCTTAATGCTCTCGCTTTTGCCTGACTCTCTGCCCAAATTAGCCGTGGAGCCTAATCTCGTGGCCGCGGAAGTCGCTCGGCAAAGGGGCCTTGAGGTCATGCGGGAGTGGGCCGAAAACCTCCATTTTCCCGTCTCCTCGGCCCGGGCTCTCATTTTAAACCAGACTCTGGATCATTTGGCTCGGCCCGATTTATTTTTGGCCAAAGCCTTAAATTGGCTGGCGCCGGGGGGGTTACTGCTCATTTCCGGCTTAATCAATCCTCATTCCTTAGCCGCCCGGGTTTATGGGCCAGGCCATCGCTTATGGTCGCCTTTTCACCAGATCTATCCGCCTTTGTCAGCCATGTCGAAGGTGTTAGCGGCTTATGGCCTAGAAATTGTCCGGGTTTGGCGGCCTTATTTTCAAACCCCCTTTGGCTCCCCCTTAACTTTAGCCAAAGATAGCCTCAGGCTTTTGGGGGCCCTCTTTTATCGGCCCAAGGGCGCCGTCTCCCCACCTTGGCCGGGCAACTCCATTTCCCTATTGGCTCGGAAAAACCTTCTCCTTAAAACCCTGTCGGCGCCTTCTCCTCAGACCGCGCCTTTGGAATCCTTAAACTAAGCCGAGGGACTCTACATGGCTCAAAACGTCCTGGCCGGGTTTTTCCAACCCGGCCAAAATGGATCAGAATTTCGCTTGGCCCAAGGCCAGGTCTTTAACCCCCCTAACCTCAACCAAACGCTTAGCGAACTCCATCGCTCCCTAGCCTTAAACCCTTTTTTATTAAATGATTTGGAATCCGATCTCTCCTTGGTTTACGCCCTGCCGAACCGCTTGGTTCTGATCCGCGACGCTTGTGGGGCGACGCCTTTGTTTGTGGCTCGACATCAAGACGGCTGGGCTTATGGCTTTGATTTGGCCAGCCTTTTCGCGGTTCTGGGCCGCGTCCCGGATCTCAACGAAGAAGCTTATTATGATTTTTTGGCCACCCATTACCGCCATATCTTCCGCGATCCCCAAAGAACCTTTCACGAAGGCGTTTTACAGATTCCCGCCGGCCATTACGCGGTCATTGACGAGAATGGTCTCTCCATAAAACCCTGGCTCGATCTCTCCTTTGAGCCCAGTTACGGGCAAATTGACGTGGAGGCGGCCTCGGATTTATATCTCTCAATTCTAAAAGAAAACGTCAGCGCCCGCTTAAAGGCTTTGGAGGGCCAAAAGCTAGCTTTTTCCATCTCCTCGGGTTTGGATAGCTCGACCGTGGCTTCCCTGGCCGCCCAAAAACTGGGCCGCCTCAATTGTTTTTTTGTGGCTTATAAAGATGACGCCCAGAGTCCCTATGACGAGTCGGAAGGGGTTAAAGCCATAACTAACGAAAAAGGCTGGGCCCTGACCCGCTTGGATTTGGGGGCCCCGGATCTGCTCGCGGAAACGCGAGCTCTTTTGGCCAAAACCCAGGCTCCCATCATTACGGTCACTTGGCTGGCTCACTATGTCTTGGCCCGCTCCGCCAGCCAAAGTGGCTATGAGAGGCTTTTTTCGGGTTTAGGCGGCGATGAGTCTTTGGCTGGGGAATTTGAGCACTTTTTTGTTTATTTCGCCGATCTAAAGAAAGAAAACCTCCATGAGCGGCTGAAATCGGAGACCGATTGGTGGATAGAGCGCCACAATCACCCGGTTTTCCGCAAAAGCCCCGAAGTGAGAGACCAGTGGTTCGCCCGGAATCTCGATTTCGCCACCGGTCAAATTAAAGTTGACCAAATTCGCTACGGCCAAAACCAAAGATTTTTTAATCCCGAGTGGATTAAAGCTATGGAAGAAAAGATTCCGCCCATCCCCATGCCCAGGCCTTATCCTTATTTTCTCTCCAATCGCCTTTTCCAGGAAATGAGCTATGAGACTTCGCCCCCCACTCTTTGGAGCGAATCCCTCAGCTCCGCGGCGGGCGGAATTAAGGGGGTTTTTCCCATGGCTAGCCCTAAGCTATTTCGGTTAGCCTATAGTCTGCCGGGCACCTATAAATATGATCAGGGCCTCACCAAACAGCTCATTAGGCGGGGCTCGGGCGGCTTATTGCCAGAGTCGACTCGCTGGAACCCGGTCAAAACTGGCTTTAACGCGCCTTTGGATCTCTGGCTAAAAAACCCTAAGCTGGCCTCTGAGGTTTTGGAACTCTTGGAATCCGGCCCTTTGAGCCAAAAAGGCTGGCTCAAAAAAGGCGCGGCCAAGGAACTAGTGGAAAGCCATCAAAAAGGGGAAGCTAATCACATGATGGTTCTCTGGCCTCTAATTGTGACGGCTTTGCTGTTAGATCTCCAAAAAAACCAAAGTCTAACCGCTTGATTGCCGGCCTATTGAGCCTAAAGCCAACCCCTCCCTCTCGCCAAGGGAATTCAGAATAAACCCGCGCCGTAGCTTTACGGCGCGGATCACCCCCACTCGCCTCTCGCGACTCTTCTATTTTTTGACAATTTTTT
>JAISWW010000140.1 GCA_031270705.1 Deltaproteobacteria bacterium | reverse complement strand
CCCTTTAAAAAAACCAAAAGGGCGAACAAAAAAAACAAGAATGGCCTAAAGTCGGCTGATTAGGGATCTAGTCTTTCGAAGAGAATCTGGTGGTCGACTAGACGCATACTGTGGATTCGTCCACATAAGGTCTTTTGTTCGCCAAAAATGGAAGTCAGCCGCCAAAGGTTTTCGCCTTCTGGGATGATTTTGTCGACCGCCTCCAAGAAAAGATCTCCTGGGGCGTCATTGTCCCCGTCTTGCTCATCCGCTTGGGCGGAGGAGTTGATGATGAAGATGTTAGCTTCGCACATTTTAGTCTCCCACCTTAAATTAGAGCTCAAAAAAAGCCCTTATCGATTCTTCTTTAAGATTTCCACGGCTTGGCTGACTAAATGCGGCAAAGGCTCGCTCTGGAAGCCAGTCAGGATAACCTTTTCATGGGAAAGGGGAATGAAAATTTTTAATAAGTCCACAGTCATAACCGTTTCGGCTATAGCTGGGGTAATTTCGCCCATCATGGCGTTAGGCCAGCTGACCGCCAAAGGAGCGACTAGAGCCTCGGCTCGAGGCAAAGAGATCCTAATGGCGTTTTCGCCAGTGGCTCCGCGGTTGGCCCGGGCTTTCATCATGTTTTCGGTGGCCGTGGAATTGGCCCCTAAAGCCCAGATTTCCAGGGTCTCCTGAAATTCGCGCCTTAATTCTTTGATGACCGCCGCCCCAATTCCGCCGCCTTGGCCATCCAGCACCGCGACCACCGGGGCGGTGACCCGATAACGATGGGCTAGCACGTTAACCTGGCTAAATCAGCCTTAAAATTTCTAGGCTTCATTGATTGTCCTTAAGATACCTCGCGAGATATCTTGACCTTAGTCCTGGGCTAGCTTTGTCTTCAGTTAGCCTCAGATCTAATCCTTAATGGTTTTTTCCAGAATTGGAAAAGTTTCCGGGTTATGGCGATCAACGTATTTAGGCTCGCCCGCGCGCCTGGTGCGGTTCTCAAAGAGACCTTCATCGACCCGCACCAGTTTGGTAAAGCCTTGATCCTTTAGCTCGCAGTCGAATTTTTTGATTTTCAGTAGGGATGGGGCCATAACTCTAGCCACCGGGTCTCCACACCAAGGACATTTGGTGAGAGGCCAGTCCTGGGCGGGCTGTTCCCAACGAAATTCCTTATCCCGAGGGCAGTTAGGATTATTTGTGGCATGTTCGTAAATATATAAAGGCATGGAACACCCCGGCCATCTTGAGCCGAAAATCGTCTTTTAGACCCGCCAATAAGCCAAGATCCTTAAGTTTGCCTTGTCGATCGCTCGAATATAATATAACATAGATAGGCTCGCTTAGGCCAGAGATATTTCCCTAAGGTGAGGCTCTTAGGCTACCCGTTTAGGCGGATAAATCGTGGCCTCTGGGGCGGTTTTTTTAGTTAAGCGCTTTTGGGCGCTCTTCACGGGTATCTATATATATAGATAAATGCCAGGCGTTTTTGGGCCAGCCATGATTTTAAGCCTTCTTTGGGCGGCGTAGATTTTTAAAGGGGGTTATTTATCTATTAACTAACAAAGTAACTAACAAAAAACTAATGAAGTAACTAATAAAAACTAACAAAACCTGGAAAGACAAAAATATAAATATGTCTGAGTCAAAGATACATATTATCTTGGCTCTTAAATAAAATAAATGATTTGGAACTAATGTTTTTTAGAATTTTAACGTCTATTTTTAAGGACATCATATATGGCTTTGTTGCGACTGGCCTTGCTTGTTGAGGCTAAACGGGAGCTGACCCTTTACGCCGACGAGACGCCCATAGGCGGATCGACTGGAGCCGCTTTGGAAGTGGTTAAGGAAGAGTTTGACACCTTGGAGGGCCCAGCTTTCCGGACGGTGGGCGTGGCGACGGTCAGTCAGGTATTTCTGTCGGGCCTAGAGATAGCCAACCTTAATGATCCGGCCTCTGATTTAAAACTGTCTTGGTATTTGCCCGACGAGGAAGGCCCAGAAAAAGCCCGGCTAGTGGACGTGGCTCAGGTTGGCCTCATCCCGGAAGACCTAAAGCGCGATCCCCCGAGCCCTGGCCGGGAGTGGTGGCGCAAGTTGGAGGCTCGGGATCTAGTTAGCCAGACGCTTTTCTTTGAGACCGGGTTTCAGCCGCCTTTTAAAGCCTCGGACGTGACCTTATACGCGAGCGATCTCAAAAACTACGGCTTTGAGACTTTTATTTTGAGCCGCGTCATGTATGGTCACCGCGTCCCCGCCTACATCGAGGGCGATTGGGGGTTCGCCCAAATCGTCTCCGAAGGGCGTTTGGCTCTGTAGTTTTCTTGATATTGGCCCCTGATTATCTTATTATTGGCCAATGTTGTCTATTTTTTCTCCCTTTTGGCCAGCCCTAAGGACGCTAATACTACTGTCTTTTTTAGCCGTGGCTTCGGCTTGTGGCTTTTTTGGCTCCGCGGACAAGACCGAGTCCAACACGGCTCCGGATCCCAACGCCCCGCCCAGATCCTTAACCGTCATGGGCGACCAAGCCCCAGAGGGCGTGGCTCCGGCTGATTTAGGCGAAGACGAGGCTTATCATACGGTTTGGGTGGCTAGTTATTTGGATGAGCCGCCAGCGCAAAACGCGGCCGCGGCTTTTCGGGCCAAAGGTTTATTGGCTTTTACGGTCAAGAAAACTTTGGTTGAAAAAGAAAAATCCCTATTTAGATCCAAAACTAGGTCAGTAGGGGATTTTTATTTAGTGAACGTGGGGCTTTTTGGGAACGTTGAGGAAGCCCAGATTTTAGGGCGCCGGTTATTGGCCCAAGGCCAGATTGGCAACTGGCGCGTCATTGGCTCGGCGGACCCAGGCGAGATCGCCCGTTTAGCCGTTCAAGCGGCTCCGGTAGTTACGCGCTCAGTCCAAGTCTCGACCCAAGCCCAAAAAACGGCCGGTCGCCCCATGTCGCCCCAAGCCCCGGCCGTGACTGGCCAGGGTTTTAAAAACTTGATTCATGGCCGCTATGTGGGCAGTTTTAAGGATTTAAGGGAAGCCAAAGCGGAAGCCGAAAGACTGTCCGCCGCTGGTTGGCCAGCGGCGGTCGAGCGAGCCACGCCCAAAGGCGGCAACTGGTTTCGGGTTTATTTGACCGAAGCCACGGATCACCGCGATTTTGAGGCTAGCCCCCGGCGCTTGGCTAGAGACAAAGCCGAGGCGGCCACGCAATCGGGTTTGTTTTTTTTGGTGGATCTCTCTGGCCAAGCCGGAGCTTGGGGTCAGGTCGCCCCTGGCCGAAGTCGCTTGGAAGCCTCAGCCTGCGCGGGTTATTCGCGGCCAGGCCGAGTTTTAACGGGCCTAGAGCGCGTTATTGGCCAGATTCCCGATAACTCGCCTTTAATAGTGGGGGTTAAGTCAGTTTCTTACGCCCAAGCTTCAGGTCTGGTCGAAAAGACGACCAGAAAAATCAAAACCTGGTGGACTGAGGACGAGACCGAGCTAACGGAGACGAAAAACGCTATTGGGCCGACATATTTTAATCGGCCCCTCGTGACCCGGGCCATTAGATCTTTAAAGCTGGATAGCCAAGCCGTCTCCCTGGCCCCGGCCTTTGATGGTTTATATGAGCCCCGATCCGTCCCTGGCCAGAAAACGGTTTTGGTTTGGTCGGATTTGCGCTGGGCTGGCTCGGACTCCGAGGTTTTAGCCGCTCTGGGCCGCTTAAAGGCTCAGTGGGGCGGACAGGCCGACATCTTGGTGATCTACGGGGACGTGGATGACCGGGGTTGGCGCTTGGCCGAGAATCTGGCTAGAACTGGCGGCGGCACCCCAGCTTATGATGGCTGTTTATTGTTAACGGATCAAAGTTATTTTCAAAGTTTCGTTAATAGGGCTTTAAAGAAATCTTGAAAAGCTTAGAGTTAAATATTTTTTGATTTTTAGTTAGATTTAAGGCGCGCTTTATTTTAGATATGGCGCTTAAAGCTAACTAAAGCTCATATAGCCGGCGGCCATTGGCTCTAAGGCTCTGGGTGGCCCGATAATCTTAGTTGAGACCATGGACTTTCTGGATCCTCTAGCTAAAATTAATGGGCCCTGGATGGTCTCCATGGGGGAGATCTTGGCGGATCGCCAAGGGCGATCTTAGGCTTTTTCTCGTTAAAGTTTTTTAACTTTGGCGCGAGCGATTTGGGAATAGCTTTATGGCTCCCCCTAATCGCGATAACGAAATCACGCGATGACGCGAGGCGAAATGTCAGACCAGACGCAAAACAATGTAGTATTTTTTTCCGGCGAGAACGTTCCCCTGGAAATGCACAAGGCCAGGATGGTGCAAAGGGTGCGGTTGCTCGACGTGGACAAAAGACTAGAAGTCATAACCCAGGCCGGCAACAATACCTTTCTTTTGCCCAACCGGGACGTTTTTTTGGACATGTTGACCGATAGTGGGGTCAACGCCATGAGCGAGGCTCAGTACGCGGCCATGATGTTGGCCGATGACAGCTACGCCGGCTCGGAGACCTTTTACCGCCTGGAAAAATCGGTTCAGGATTTTTTTGGAACCGAGTATTTTCTGCCCGCTCACCAAGGCCGGGCTTGCGAAAATATTCTAGCCACTGCTTATGTCAAACCCGGCCTCAAAGTCATCACCAACTACCATTTCACCACCACCAAAGGCCACATCACTCGGCAAGGCGGCGAAGTCTTGGAAGTGGTGGGCCCTGAGGCTTTAAAGACCACCAGCCAAAACCTTTTTAAGGGCGACGTGGATCTAGATCTTTTGGATCAGTTTGTCCAAAAGCACGGCCCGGAGAAGATCGCTTTTGTCCGGATTGAGGCGGGCACCAATCTCATTGGCGGGCAACCCATCTCTTTGGCCAATACCCGGCGAGTGGCCGAGTACTGTAAAAGCCATAAGCTTAAGTTAGTGTACGACGCCTCCCTTTTGGCCGATAACCTCTATTTCATAAAAACCCGCGAAGCCGCTTACAAAAATAAATCCTTAGCCGAAATCGTCAAAGAGCTTGGTTCCTTAATGGATATCATCTACTTTTCTGGTCGTAAGCTGGGTTGCGCTCGCGGCGGCGGCATCGCCACCTCCAACAAAGAAGATTACCTCAAAATGCGGGATCTGGTGCCTTTGTTTGAGGGTTTCTTAACTTATGGCGGGATGTCCGTGCGGGAAATGGAAGCCATGAGCGTGGGCCTTCGGGAGACCTTGGATTTCCACGTCATCAGCCAAACGCCCATCTTTGTCGAGGCTTTGGGCCAAGAGCTACAGAAAAAAGGCGTGCCGGTCGTTACGCCTTTTGGGGGCTTAGGTTGCCACGTGGACGCCTCGAGCTTCGTTGACCATGTGCCCCAAACCCAATACCCGGCGGGAGCTTTGGCCGCGGCCATCTATTTGACCAGCGGCGTCCGGGGCATGGAGCGCGGCACCTTGTCCGAGCAGCGCAATCCCGACGGCTCGGAGGTTTTGGCCCAAATGGAGCTAGTCCGTCTGGCCGTGCCCAAAAGGGTCTATACCCTCTCCCAGATGAAGTATGTGGCTGACCGCTTAGGCTGGCTCTATCAGCATAGGAAGATGATTGGGGGCCTAGAGTTTATTGAGGAGCCCAAAACCCTAAGGTTCTTCTTGGGCCGCCTTAAACCGGTGGGCGATTGGCAAGAAAAGCTGGTCGCGGCCTTTAAAAAGGACATGCCTACAGGGCTTTAAAAACTGAGTCAAAAATGGGGATCCAAAGGATCCCCATTTTTTTGGCTTAAATTGTTGATTAGCTAAAAATTCCTCCCTCTTTCCACAAATTTTCCACATTAGTCTGGGTATAATGATTCTAGCCTTATGAAAAAAGAAGGTCTCGCGCCTTAAACGCTTAAATTTTTTCCTAAACCCTAAATGGGCGAGCCTTATGAAGCTATTAAAACTCCGAAATTCTGGCCTCCGCCGCTATTTCCCGAAAATCCTGGGCTTAGGTCTACTAGTCATCTTGGCCTTGGGAGGGATATTTCTTTTAATGGAGCCGCCTCTCCCAAATTTTCCGGTCTCGCCGACAATTTTAGCCCAAAACGGAACCTTAATGGTGGCTCGCTTATCGGCGGACGGTCAATGGCTACTGCCGGTCGCGGCCAAGGACATGGGGCCATGGTTACCGCGCTTGGCCGTGGCCATTGAGGATGGGCGCTTTTATAGTCACCCTGGCTTAGACATTTGGGCTTTGGGACGAGCCATTGGGCAAAACATCAGCCAAAGGCGCGTAGTTTCTGGGGCTTCCACCATCGCGGCCCAAACGGTCAGACTCCTAAGGCCGAGGCCGCGCTCCTTGCGGTCCAAATTCCTGGAGTTTGGGGAGGGCATAAAACTGCGAAAAAAACTGGGGCCCGATCAACTTTTGGAATTGTATTTAAATATCGCCCCCTTTGGCGGCAACCTTAAGGGCGTTGGAGCGGCTAGCTGGGCCTATTTTCGGAAAAAGCCCGCTGATTTATCTTTAGCCGAGAGCGCGACCTTGGTGGCCATCTTACGGGGGCCCGCCATTTATCGGCCAGATCGCCATCCGCGAAGAGCTAAAGAAAGGCGGAATTTTATCTTAAAGCGCTTAGCTCAAAAAGGCCTCATCACGGAAAAGGAGCTGGCTCAAGCCTTAAAAGAGCCCTTAAGCGGGATCCGGCGGCCATTTCCCAACGAGGCCAGCCACTTGGGCGATTTGGTCTTCAGAAACCATCAGCGTTCTTGGGTCTGGGGAGCGAAGGATTATATGGGCCTTAAAAGCTCCATTGATTTTCGGGCCCAGGCCAATCTCAAAAACCGCTTGAGCCAGGCTATTAGGCCTTTTCTCTCCGCCGTGACCATGGCTCCCTCCGCGGTCACGGCGGCGGGAGCCATCCTCGATACCCAGACCGGCCAGATTTTAGCCTATGTCGGTAACGCTAGAGACCAAGGCCCCTTTCGTTACGTGGACTGCGCTTTGGCCAAAAGATCCTCGGGCTCGACTTTAAAGCCGTTTATTTATTTACAAGCCTTAGAGGATGGTCTCTTCGCCCCCGCCAGTCTCTTGGCCGACACCCCTTTGGGTTTCGCTGGCCAAGCCCCCCGCAATTTTGACAATACTTATCAAGGCCCGGTCTCGGCTCAAGTGGCTTTGGCTGAGTCCCTTAACGCCCCGGCGGTTCGGGTTTTAAGGTCATTGGGCCAAGAAAAAGCCCAGAACGTTTTAAAGCGGGCTGGCTTTCAATTATCCCCTCACCGTCATTACGGCGACTCCTTAATTTTAGGGGGCCTAGAAACTTCTTTATGGGAGTTGCTAGGGGCTTACGCGACCTTGGCCAGGGGAGGGCGGGGGATTAGGCCGACCTTTTTGGCCAATCAAGATCCGTCTCTTTTGGCCAAGACCAAATTAGAGAATGAGAAGACTCTAGAGAGCGTTTTTCCGTCGGCTCCCACCTGGCTGGTCAACCAGATCTTGGCTACTCCTGGCCGTTGGCCAAGGGGCCTCGCCAATCAAGGCTTAGCCTTAAAAACCGGAACTTCGCCGGGTTTTCGCGACGCCTGGATCGCCGCTTATAGACCGGACATAGTAATAGTCTTGTGGTTAGGGGATCCCAGCGGCCAAAGCCAACCTGGGGTCAGCGGCCTCGCGGCTTTGGCCGCTCCCGTGGCTCTATTGGCTAGAGATCTAGGCCCAGGGCCTTCTTGGCCAGAAGCGCCAGAAGGGGTGGAGAGCTATCGGGCTTGCCCCATCTCGGGGGAACCAGTAGGGCCCTTTTGTCCGGGCGAGAAAAAAGCCTTTCGGCTGACCAAATGGGCGAAGACCAAGCCCTGCGCTATTCATGTCAAAAGCCAGGGCCAAATTGTGGCCAAATGGCCTTTGGAGTTAGCCAGCTTTATGGCTAGAAAAACTGGGGCGAACTCGAAAAAAGGTTTGGCCATAGTTTCGCCGCGGCCAGATATGGAAATTCGCCTCACCAGAACCGGCGAGGCTTTGCCTTTAAAATGCGAGGGAGCCAAAGGGCCAGTCTATTGGTACGTGGATGGGGAGTTTTTCGCTAAAGCCGGGCCCGGTCGCTCGCCGGTTTGGCCTTTAACCCCAGGCCGACATGTGGTGACCGTGGTCGAGGGTAACCGGCTAGACTCGAGCGTCTTTACGGCTAAAGCGGTTTTCGAGCCGGAGATTCCGATCATTAAGTTGGGTTTGAAACGGGGATTTTAATAGCTTAGGGCTAGTTCGCGGAGAATTATAATGAAGAACGCGTTGATGACGTTAAAAAAGTTGGCCATAGTGGGATTTTTGGCCTTGGGGTTGACTCTGGCCTTGGCTTTGGGGTCTCTAATAATGGCGGGCCAAACGACTAAGGCTTTCGCGAGCCAAGGGCGGGTCAATATGGCCCAAAACTCGGCGGCCCTAACCGTGGCTAGCCTCTCTGTGGCTCAAGCGGCGGAAGAGCCAGGCCAACTGTTATCTAAAGACCCGCCGGATCCCTATGAGGTGACAATTAGGCTTTTGCCAGGCTCGGAAAAAGCCTCTGACGAAAAAGAGCTAACTTTTTTGCGTTTAACTTTTCAGCCGCCTTTAAAAGATTTTCCCGCCGAATTGGTGGGCAAAACCCTAAAGCCCGAAGAATTGCCTTTTAAAGTCAATTGGCCGGCGGTCGAGGCTTTTTGGCTCAATAGTGGCGAGGACTTAAAAATTCGGCTGAAGCTGGACAATTACGCTTTTTACGCGGCCCTGGCCCAAAACCCTTTGATTTTAACCTGGCCCGAAACCATGTTAGTCAAACCGCGAATCGATCATAGCGGGCCTATTTATGGGGCCTGGTCAGAATTGGGGAGCTTAACGGTTCAGCCAAATAGCGAAGACAAGTTTTTAAAGCCTCAGCCCACTATTATTGGGCCCCCCAAAAATCAGGCTCTTTTGGAAGCCTCTTTGGTCACTTATAGAGACATCCCCTCCTTAGTTTTGTCGGTTCATTTCAGCTCCCCTATGGTCAAACCAGAGCAAGCTCGAGGCCCGCAAATGGTGGCGGCCGAGAGTCCTTCGCGGGCGACTTTGTGGCCGGATTATGGTTGGCGCGCGGAATGGCTAAGTCCCTGGAACTTAAGGCTCACCTTGCCCAATCTGCGCCCCGAGGCTTTCGCCAGTAAAATTGTCGGCCAGCTCTTTGGCTTAGCTTTTGACCAAAACTTTGTCGGGCCTCTGGGCCATAAACCCCAGGACTTTAAGGACGTTTTTTTGGTTAAGGCCGATAGCCAAGGAGCCATGTTAGGCCAAGAAACTAACTGGCGCCCAGCGGAGACCCCTTGGACGTCCCCGCCGACCGAGCCCAATCTAAAGGGTTTGGGGGTGGGTTTTTATTTTGATCTTTTTCGGGCCGTCTCCTTTACCCAAGTGGGCTTTACCGAGGAGGGGAAGACGATTTTTGAGTTGATCTTCAATAAGCCCGTTAAAATTGAAGAACTGAAAAAAGCCTTAACCATCGCCACGCTCCCTAGGCGGACCCAAGAATATCTGAACGCGCCTTTTGAGCTGAGTTTGGAAAAAGGCGATTTAGTGGCTCTAGCCACTCTTTCGGCCCCGAATGGGGCCGAGATCAAAGCCGAGGTCAAAAATTTAACTAGCGCTGATGGCCAAGAGACCATTGCCCTAAGGAGCTTTAAGTCCCGCTTGAATAATCAATTTACCGTGACTAGCGCGAAGCTAGATCGCGAGCCCAACTACCCCTGGGCCTCTTTTTTCGTTATTAACGTGGATGACGCCTTGCCCGACGTGGATCTAACGCCTTATATTCGCCTAGAGCCGCCTTTGCCTTTTACGGTCGAGTGGAATGAGTCCCTAAGGGAGATGAAGATTAAAGCTGATTTCCCTTGGGACGCGGGGACGAAAATTATTTTGGCCAAGGGTTTAAAATCTGAAAACGGCGTCTTAAATGAGCCTTTGGAGTTTTTGGCCAAATTTGAGGGCGAGCCTAGACCTAAGATCGCCTTTACGGGCTTAGGCCGATATTTAAGCCCGAAAAAACCACTTTTAGTGCAAGTGGCTGGCCGGGAAGCCGATGTTTTGCGCGTCCAAGCTTGGCGGGTTTATGAAAACAATCTCCCGTTTTTGCTCAGCGCGACCCCCATTTTGCGGCCCTCCAGCAAAGCCCAGCTGAGCTTGCGGATGTCGAAAAATGTTTTGGACTTTGAGGTTCGGCTGGACGAGACGAGCTTTACGCGCCTATTGGATTTTGGCGGGTTGTTTAAAGAGCCTTTGGGGTCTTATGTTATAAAGGTGACGCCTCTTAATGAGTCAAAAGCGAAAGATAGCTCGGCTGGCTCGAGCCTTAATAGCCCCACGTCTGGCTCGCGCTACCAAGAGCCGGCCTTTGATTATTATGACTTTATTCATAATCCAGAATTCTATTTGCCGGTGGCGCTGACCGATCTAAGTCTCGCCGCCAGGGTTTATCCGAGTAATTTAGCCGTCTGGGTCAGCTCCATCGCGACCAGCTCTCCAGTCCCCCGGACATTAGTGCGTTTTTACGATGAGGCCAGCCAAGTCATTTTTGAGGGGCGAGCCAACGCGGAAGGCTTAGTCTTCGGCCAAGTCGATCCAGAGTCCGTCGCTTTTGTGACCGCCCAAAATGGCTCAGATTTAAGTTACCTGCTTTTGCCCAAGAATTCTCGCCAGACTTTCGCGGCTGGCTATAATCCCGACTGGCAAGAAAGCTATGATCATAAATGGCTAGATGGCTCGGCTGGCTACACCATAGAAGAGAGTTACGAAGGGAAAGAGTATTTAACCAAAGGCTATGAGGGAATTTTTATCCTGCCCCGGGACATTTGGAAACCCGGGGAGACGGTCATGGCTAAAGCCATAATTAGGGATAAAGCCCAAAGCGTTCCGAAAGAGCCATTTCCTTTGATTTGGCGCGTTTTGGATCCAGACGAGCGCGTTTTGGAAGAAGGGCGGGCGATGGTTTCCCAGACCGGGTCTTTGGATTTTTCCACGGTTTTGCCTTTTTCGGCTCGGACTGGGCCTTATAGGCTTAAGCTCCTGGTTCCTGGCCAAGCGGCCTCTTTGGTTGAGGGCTCTTTTACGGTCGACGATTTTGTGCCCCCTCGGCTGGACATTGCCTTAAAGCCTGATCAAAGCCAATATTTTGGCTTGGAGCCCCAGATAACCTTAACGGGGGAAGCTAAATATCTTTTTGGGGCCCCGGGCTCAGATCTGGATTGGGAGCTAAAAGTTATGGGCTCCACCGGTCAGGTAACCGCGCCCGGCTTTGAGGATTATGATCTCAATGGGCCGGAAACCTCTTCGGGCTGGAAAACCATGGTCGAGACTTCGGGCGCCCTAGGCGAGGAAGGGCTTTTGACGGAGACATTTAAGCCCGATTACGTCGACCCTTTGCCCCATGAGGTGCGCTTGCGAGCTAGCTGGTCAGTCACCGCCGATAGTGGCCGGGCCGAGGGTCAGACGGCTAACTTTATCTGGCGACCGCGCCAGATTTTGGTGGGTTTTAAGGCCCCAACCAAGGCTCTCGTCAATCAACCCATTTCGTACGGTTTGGCCGCGGTCACCGCTTTAGGCCAGCCCAGCGAGACGCCCAGTTTGGCGGTTACTGTCTCTAAGATCCAATACCGCTATTTTTCCGAGTCTCGCTATGGCCGGGTTTATCGCCAGCGGAGCGAGGAATTGCTGGAGGTTTTTAGCGGGAACGTCCCGCTACAAGAAGGCCGGGGCCTTTTGGAGCTGACTTTGAGCGAGCCGGGTTTATACCAGATAGCGGCTAGCCCCGCGAGTTCTTCCGCGGAAGAACTCGCGGGAGAAGAATTAGCTCCCGTGACCCGGCGCTTTAAGGTCGAGGGCTTGGCCGAGGCTGACCAGTCAGTCATCGCCCAAGAGCCCGCGCCCGAAGACACCGTGGAATTGACTTTGGACAAACAGTCCTACAAAACTGGGGAATCGGCCCAGGTTCTAATTAAAGCTCCTTTTGACGGAACGTTATGGTTGGGTTTGGAGACGGATAAGCCTTTGTGGCATAAAGTTATCTCCCTGAAAAACCAAACCGCGACCATAAAGCTACCCATTCCCAAAGAGGTGGTCAATAACGCTCACCTCACCGCGGCTTTGGCTCGGCCAGTTGGGCCCAATGGACCCTTTTTGGCCTTGGGCCGCGTCTCTTTGGAAATGGATCGCTCGCCCCGGCGATTGACCGTCAAGGTCGATGAGCCGGAGCGTTTAAAGCCAAGCCAAGAAACGCCCATTAAGATCCACCTCGCTAACTCTCAAGGCCGCCCCCAAGCCGGGGAAGTCACGGTGGCCTTGGTGGACGAGGGTATCTTATCCTTAACTAACTATGAAATCCCGGATCCTTCGCGCTTTTTTGGCCAAAGCCGTAGGTTAGCTAGCTTTTTTCATCACGGTCGCGACTTATTGCTACCGATTTTAGAAAGAAATTGGCCTTTTTTGGCTCCCGGCGGTGGGGATGAGCGCGGAGGGCTCTTTTCTCCCTTTCAAAGAAGGCAAGAGACCTTATCGATCTTTTTAGCCACTATCCCCATAGGCCCGAGTGGAGTTGGGGAAGCCCTCTTAAAACTGCCTGAGTATAGCGGGCAAGGCCGTTTATCCGTCGTGGCCAGCGCGGATAATCAGTTTGGCCTTTATAACCAGAGTTTCCGGATCAGCCGCGATCTAGTCATTGAGCCCTCTTTGCCCTTGGCTTTGGCGCCAGGCGATCAGTTTGTGGCCACGATCCGGGTGTATTTGGATCCTGAGGCGGAGAAGACCAAGGCTAAATTGGCTCTAAACTTTTTAGGCCCTTTAAGCGTCGTCGAGGCCCCTGGTTTTGTGGATAACCAAATGACCCTCGATTTAACGCCTGGCCAATCAGAAACCTTAAGGCTCACTTTAAAGGCGACTAGCGCGGAGGGCGATCCCGTGGGGCCTGCCGAGCTTTTGGTGACCGGAACGGTGGGCGAAGAGTCATTTGTCCAGCCCGCGACCACGGTGGTGAGGCCGCCTTTTCCGCGGGTCACGCGCGTTACGAGCCGACCCGTCACTTCGACTAAAGAAGAAATCATTCCTGATCTAAAAGGTTTTTGGCCGGGCACTATCATGGGTAGCCTCAGTTTGGCCGCTGGGCCTTGGGTGGAAGCCAATAGGGCCAAGGATTACCTATCTAACTATCCCCATGGCTGCTTAGAGCAAACCGTCTCTAAAGCCTGGCTATTTTTGACAGCCGCGGACTTTGGAACTTTAAGCCAGGCGGAGGAGATAGAGGTGACCAATGGCTTAAACGCCGCCATTAAGCGTTTAGCCACCACCCAGACCCACCAAGGCTCCCTGGCCATGTGGCCAGGCGGAACCGAGCCTTATGAGTGGGGGACAGCTTACGCGGCTCACTTCTTAACCGAGGCCAAAGAACGCGTCAATTTGCCCCCGGATTTATTGGAAGATGTTTTAGGCTATTTTCGCAATTACCTGGCCAACGATTATTCCTACGACGAGGGCGTGGCTTATCTTATGGCCACTAAAGCCTACGCTCTTTATGTTTTGGCTTTAAATGGCGATTATCAAGATGGTTGGATCAACGCCCTACTGGAGAGAGCCAATGTTTTGCCCACCTCGGCCAAAATCTTTTTGAGCGGGGCCATAGCTTTAAAAGAGGGGCATCCGCGGGCCCTTTTGGAATTGGAAAATGCCGGGTTTGATTTGTCTCTTTCCGATTTAGCCAGCGCTCGCTCAAGCCTTGAGAGTCAAGCCCGCAATGAGGCCTTGTTATTGCTAGTTTGGGGCAATGTGGATCCCTTATCCACTAAAACCCGGGATTTGGCCGAGCGAGTCGCCAAAAGCGGAGCCAATAACCGGTGGCGCTCCACGCAAGAAAACGCCATGGCTCTTTTGGCTTTAGCCAATTACCTGAAAAAGACCCAAGTCACCGAGCCCTATGTGGCCACCTTATCAAGCGCCGGAAAAGCCTTAGGCCAAGGCGCCAACTCGGAAATGACCACTTTTAAGGGCCCGGACTTTATCCAAGCTTTAAATGGGCCTTTAACTTTAGAGATAGAAGGTCAGGGGCGGCCTTGGCGGAATCTGCTTGTTTCGGGCGTTCCCACCGAGCCGCCCGCGCCTTTAGCCGTGGGCCTGTCTTTGGAAAAGAGATGGTTAGCGCCGGCCTGGGAGGTCTTGATTTCCGAAACGGCCCAGGATTTAAAGGTCTTTAAAGGGCAAAAGATAAAAGTTAGCTTAAAGCTCAATTCCACGGTCGAGGCGCAAAACGTGGTAATCATGGATCTGGCGCCTGGCGGTCTAGAGATAGTTAGCCCTGGCGAAAACTCTTATGGGTCGCGAGCCGAGATTCGCGAGGATCGCTTGGTTCTAATTATTCCGCGCTTAACTCCAGGCAGTTATTCTTTTGAGTATGAGCTTAGGGCGGTGACCGAAGGCGAGTTTGTTTTGCCGCCCACTTCGGCTGAGGGCATGTATGAGCCAGACAAAAGGGCCATGACCGTCACAGGGCGCGTGCGGGTCGTCCCCAAAGAAAACGAGGAGTCAGACAAGCTCAGCGATTTGGCGGCCAGGGAGAAGGCTAAGGAGGAAGATAGGTAAGAGGCTAGAGAAGAGGATAGCCTACGCTAGTTGGCCATTAAGCGGGCTCCAACCAGCTTAAAATTAAAAGTTTGGTGGCTAGATCATTAAATTAAGGCCCGAATCCCAAAGGATTCGGGCCTTTGAATATATATTGCCCCGAACCCGATTAGTTAGAATTTTTGGCGGGTCTAAGCGCGGTTCATCCAGAGTTATCTCCAGAACACGGGTAGCTATTGGCGGACTTGACGCGGTGAGTTGGAAGCTAATTCCCAACGACACTTGCTACAACTATTTTGGCCTCAATTAGGACTTAATTTTTAGTTATTTTATGTCTATAATTTGATACGATCAGTTACGCCGCTTTTTTGTTAATAACATTTCAACGGGGTTAACTGGAAGCCTCGACAAAGGTTTTTGGTTTTTTGCGGATCTTCCTTTTTTAATTGGCAAATCTCGTCAAATATTAATCCACAAATGGCTTGACATTCATCAGGGATTTCAGTTCTCGCCGCTTGAGCCTCAAGAGCGCGGTCATGGCGGTCAAAGACGCGCCGAAAATCCGGATCCGCGGAATTTCCAGAAGGCCCATTTCAATTTAGTTCTGAGGCGGTAGATGACCATAAAAAAACGGGGGTCTAGACCCCCGTTTTAATATCCGCCCTTAGGCTTTTTTTTGATTATGGTTGAATGACGACGTCGTCGGTCATCATGTTTTGGGACAATTCAAAGCCAGCGTTAAAGACTTCTCGCCAAGAGATGACATTATCGCTGATCTTTTGATCCGTGGTAACGGATACGTCAACGATGCTGTTTTCCGTGGTCGAGGTTCGAGCGATAACCGTGTCGCCCAGGATAACCAAGCTCGCCGCCGAGGGTTGCCCAGAGCCAGTGGATACCCCGCCGGTGATAGGCTGGGGAGGCGCTCCGGGAACGGGCGGGGTGGTGGTCGATGATGACTTAAAGGCCTTGGCCAAGAAGGGCGAGGGCAGACCGGTAAAAGGATCGAGAACGTACATGAAGCCTTGCCCATAATCGCCGCAAGACTCGACTTTGGGCTCATAGGTGGTAATGGCTAAAATAGAGTTGCCCGAGCCAACGTTGGAGACCCTAGCTGGAGTAGTGGCTATCTCGTTGGAAGAGGTGGAGCCAGTCAGCCTTTCGGAAAGATTAAAGCGTCTCTTGTAGCCTAAGGTGGAGTTAAGGTTAAGACGATCATTTATAGCGTTGTAGTCATAGATACCAGTAATGTTACTGATTGTCACGGAGCCATTTTCAAAAACCTCGGCTTGCGAGACATCAATTAGGGTATAGGTTAAGTCGGAGCGATCGGCGAAGGTCATCCGACCATTGGCCAGCTCTTCTTTTACGCCATACAGGTACTGTTCATGGTTGGTCTGGCAAGCGGCGACGTTAGTGGCCGAAGAGCAGGGAGTTATGTCCTCCAAGCCCCACATGCGGCCAGTCCCAAAAATTACCCACAGGTTGCCGTTGCTGTCTAATGAGGAGTTGACCGCGCCAGTAACCGGCTTATCCACGGAGATAAAGCGCCTTAACTGCCATTGGTTGACCGGCAAGGGGATTCCGTCTGGTTGGATCATCTGGAGCCGGTAAACTCCGCCTTTATCCAAGCAATCGGAATCGCGCGAAATAGTTTGGCCATAATAGATGGTCTCGTCGTTCCAAGACCCATTGTTGCCCCTCTTTAAAGAAATCGGGATATAGGGCTCGTTAAAGAAGCTATTATTTTCAGGCGCTTCTAAAGTTTTAATCAGAGCGCCATCGGTGGCGTCTAAAACGAAGAGTTTGGCTTTTTGCGAGCTATAGCCATCATAAGGGGACTTTACGCCAAAAGTTAAATCGCCTACGGAGTTGGGGAAATCAGTGGCTGGGCCACTAGCCAAAACCGCGTACCACTTGCCATTGCTGGTGACCACCGCCGGGAGACCCACCGAAAGGCCTAGCTCGGCGGCGCTAAAATTCCACAATAGGGTTGGCGTCGCGTTGGGATCGGTGACGTCTAGGGCGAAGATCTCGGAATACTGATTGGGCTGGCCGCCTAAGTCGACGGGCTTCTGAATGGGACGCCCGCCCAGCCTTAAGCCGCAAATGAGGATAGTCTTCCATTGGCCATTGTCTTTAATGTCAGCGATTAAAGGCTTCATGTCCACATAATATGAATGGATATAGGCGGGATCGGCTAGCCACTGCAAATGCGGCAGAAGGGAGCCAGGAATGATGGCCCACAATTCTTGGCCAAGGTCGCCGTTATAGTAACCCACCTGACCATTGGCCAAAGAGCCAAAATGACCCATGTCAATGGCGTGCAAAAAGCCGTCATTGCTACCAAAATAAGCGACCTGACGCCTGGCTCCTTTAGTGGTTTTAAAGGTGGCGTAAGATTTGTCGTTATAAAGGTGGTCATAGTTAAAGGGTGGTTGGCCGACTATGACGGGTTTGGAGTTAATGATATCGGCTAAACGCCAGACAATGTTGTCGTTGGGGTTAGACGGGTTCCAAGGATTGGCCACCGTCCGGTTCCGCCAGTCGGTGATTTCATCGCCGCGGATATATGTAATCAGATTGGTTGTGGCCTGTTCTTTAGTAAACGCGTTCGGGTTAGCGCTAGGTAAAATTTGTTTATAATTATCGTGAACCATATAGTTCTTTAGAACGCTAACTGTCGCCGGCTCAGTATTAAAAAGCTCGATCTGATTAGAATCAGGATTTATATAATAAATCTTCCGATTATTGGTTGGCGAGCTAACCAATTTTTTGCCCGCGTCCCAGAGAGATTTTAACTCATGGATGTTGTTGAGGGCCACGGTGGATAAAACTTCGTTTCGGGCGTTAATTTGGCAACGGGTAATAGCCGCCCCAAGAACGTAGCAAGCCGGAGCGGGATCTGGGGGATACTTAACGCTAGTGAAAGTGACCACAGAGTCAGTGCTGTCTAGATAGCCATTGCTGTTAGAGTCTTCCCGCAAATTGCCCCATTTGTCCACAAACAAAGCGTAGACCGTGCCGACCCAGCTGATAGTTTGGGACGAGTCTTTGGGGTTAACGTACATGGGATAGAAAGCCGTCTGGATAGAGATGCCTCCGCCCAAAACAGAGTTAACCGAGGCTGAGGTGGCTGTCCCCGTGGAGATTGAGCGAGCTATGTCGTGAAAAGCCGCTTCCAGTTTAGCGGGTAGCTCGGTGATATTGGTGGCTTGGAAATAGTTTTTGGGATTCCCGTCCGCTCCTTCCCACTCGCCAGGGTCAGGTTGGCCATTATAGTTCAGATCTTGAAAACCACCGTATTTGGCGGCCAAATATAAGGGGTTGGGCAAGAATTCCCCGGCCAAATCAGCGGAATTGGAGAATTCGAAGGTTCTAATGGCCGCCTCATACTCATAGTCGCCCACATTATGGGCTTGGTTGGAATTGCCGAAAGCGGTTAAGCAGTTGGTGCCATTGTGCGAGGCGGAATTAACGCCATAACCTTTAGGCCAATTACAAGTGGGTGGGGTGCCATAAGTGGCTATGCCGCCGTTATGGCCCACGTCCATATAGGTGCCATCATGGGTCGTGCCGCTAATGGTGTAACCCATGGCTAACTTTTGCGAGGTGGAGTTGGAGACTTTCCAAGATTTAATGGACAAACCCACGACGTCTGAGGGGGAGATAGCGAAGGCGCCATCGTCTTGCGACTTAAATTTATAATAGTCTTTGTTTTGGGATTTCAAGGCTCCCGAGGCGGTCGCGGTATTTTTAAAATTGATCTTGCTAGCGTCGTCTTTGTTGGAGCTAGATTCGGTCAACAGATCTATGGTGTGCTCCATTAAGACATCCATGTCCCAATCCGAATTAGGATATGAGGAATCAGGGTTAAAGCCGATAGCCGAATCTTCGTAATTGACTTTGATTTTAACGTGATAGGGCATGCCTTTAGAGTCAACCCACCACTCTAAAATGTAGTAATTCAGAAAATTTAAGATCCGGCCTTGAGTATTCATCGCGCTTTGTTGGCTCATGGAAGCCGGGAGGATGGTAATTTTTTTAACTTCTTGGCCAGCGCTGTTTATGATGGGAAAATCCAAGGCCGGAAAAGATCCAGACATGGTCACCGAATAAACGTCTAACCCTAATTCCCGAGTCCCTAAGCCAAAGTTGTGGGTGTGAGAGAAATAGGCCACCGCCGCCGCGCTATAAGAGCCTTCAAAGCCAGGCCGGTAGGGGCACAGGCCGCGGACGTCATTTAAAGTGTTTAGAGTTTTTGGAAAGCAGTTGTCGCTCTTGGATTTTGAGTAAAAGTAGGTTTGGCCTTGGTTAAATTTTTCAATGGAGGTGATCTCTTGGAGATATCTAACCATGTTAAAATTGGGCAATTCCCAGCTATTTTTGATAGTGGAAAGTTTGGCCGAGGTCAAGCCGCCGTCCCCAGAATTAATCGTTGTGTCCCCATCGGCGTCGCTATCAATTTCCGAGATTAGCAAAATTATGGGTTTGGAGCACTCCCCAGCGGCTAAGACTGGCGGGTTTGTCCAAGTTTTATAGTATGGGGCCACAGTCGTAAAGAAATAGTTATATAGGTTGTAATTGTTTTCGGCGGATGGGGGCAAAAATTTGCTCGTGGGACTAAGGCTAGGGCCTTTTATGCTAGAGAAATAACGCACGCCCTCATAGAGCATTTCCCCAGTTGGGTTGCCCCAACTAGCGGCGTTGACATATTTTTGACCCTCTGACGGCGCGCTACCACTACGATTTGTCACCGAGGAAATGGCGAAGGTATCCAAATTGGAGATTAGGCCACCAGCGATAACTTGCCCAGTTTGCAGGTTAACGGATTTATTTAAGTGATCAATGTGATTGCGAAGAACCCCGCCCTCTAAGCGGGTGGAATTGTAAGCGGAAATGGTGGAGTTGTCGAAATAGCTCCCAGAAAGGAGGCCAAAATACATATCCCCGGATTCGCCATTTTTCTGCAATAAACCCACGGGCTTTAAGTTGCCATTGGGATATTCTCGGCAATCTTCCCCGGCTCCGAGGTTGTCTCTTTCGCAAACCTTAACGCGGACGCCATAGGATCTGATGGCGTTTTTGGCGGTATCGGAGAGATTGGAGTCCGAGGGATTGGGGCCTTCTTGGAGAACCCAATCAAAATACCGG
Organism: Deltaproteobacteria bacterium; assembly: GCA_031270705.1. GTDB lineage: Bacteria > Desulfobacterota > Desulfarculia > Adiutricales > Adiutricaceae > JAIROO01. The sequence continues at coordinate 47,365 of JAISWW010000140.1, read as the reverse complement.
CTTAGGCCCGTGACGTTAGCTCCAGATTTAAAGGTAGATTTTGTGGCGCTTAGGAGGTACATGAAGACCGGGTAATTAGTGTTGTTAGAGCCCGCGGAGTTTTTGGCCCGGGCGAAGAAATGGCTAGAGCCAGCGTCGGGCTTAGGAAAAGGCGTATATTTGGAGACATCATAATACACGCTCATGGGCGTTTCTTTAGACCAGCGGTCGTCAGCCAGAACCTCAAAGCCAAAGGAGTTGGAGTCGCGAGGCACAAACGAGCCGATTAAAATAGTGTTCGAGCCGGTCGCGCTATCGATTATCCGATGTCCGCCATAGAGGATTTTGCGGATAACGTCGATCCGCGTCGCGGTCATGAAATTTAGCCAGTTGCCGCTAAAATCGCCACCGCTATTAGAGTGGCTAGGTTGGCAAATGCCCACCGCCGAGCGACCGGCTTTGACGCGATCATTGCCCAGGTTGGTCGTTCTTATCCTATCAAGATTGGTTTGAGGCTCATCCTCCGTGGTCGCGCCAGCCCTTTGAAAGTAACCAGTAGGATCCCCGGCCCGATTGACGGTTCCCACGAATTTGTAGCAGGAATAAGAGTCAAAATACCCGTAATAAACTACCCCTGGATTAAAGCCCGTGTCGATTTTATTGTCGCCATCTATATCGATAAGGCCATTATAAGCCTGCTGGAACATCTTGTAGTCCCTAGACAGGATCAACAGCACTCGCGGGATAGTCCGATAAGCCGACATAAAGGGCGAGGTCTGATAGAGAGTCTTGTCCGGGGACACGGCTTGAGCCTGATTAGCGAACAAAAAAGCGCCAAAGCTTAGCCCGATGATTAAACTCAGGTTTTTAAGGCCTTTCGCGAATATTTTCATAATATGTCTCCAATATATTAAAGGCGATTACAATAATTCTCGCATAATAGTTGTTATTAAAGAACGAGGAGTCGCCCCTTGGTCGCCGGGCGTCGTGGTGGTGGAGCCTCTGACGGTGACGACCATGTCCACCGGGACGCTGGGACCGCCAGCCTTATCGTAAAGGTCAGCGGCGTTTAGGGAATAGCCAGAGGTGATGGCGTTGGAGCTATCCAAAGTGATAACCGCCGAGGCCACTTCCTTGCCGCCAACCTTAAAAACTATGTGAGGATCCGCGGGGGAGCTACTCGTCATGCCCGTCTCAAGATAACGGGATTTATATTTGAAGGGTATGGACTCCTCGAACATAACTTCCATATCAAAGCGAGCGTTATTGAACTCAACGGTCATGGGGCTAGCCGGCCCAGAGGTTGGCGGCGGGGTTAAGAGAGTGTTTGGGGCCTGTAATACCGGGTGCAAAAGGACTCTAGCGAAAAGATTGGCCATTTTGGCGGCCGAGTCAGCGGCGTTAAAGGCTTCCATGCTTTGGCGTTGGCGGCCTGAGGTCGTGACTTCCGCTTTAGTGTTGACCATAATGACTAAACCCATAAGGCTAGTGATCATCATAACCACGATGACAAAAACCATGATCATGCCAGGACGTTGGCCCTTGGCGCGTATATTAAGTTGATTGGGCATTGGTCGCCTCCAAACTCAAAGTCAAAAAATCAATCAGCCATAAAGCCAATTTAGGAGGAAAGAGAGGTTGTGGTAATGACGCTAGAGTAAAGAACCGCGTGTTGGCCCGAAGCGTCTCGCCAATTGACCTCAACTTCAATCTGGCAACTCATGGTCGTGGGAAATTTAGGAAAAAAGCGCGTCGTCCTAGTAAAAATATTTTGAGAGCAATCGGTTCCGGCTACGCACGCGTGGCTAAGGGGATCCAATTGGTCGTTCGTCACGTTTGATTGCGTGAGAAGCTCCCCAAAAGGCAAGGTTTTTAGCCTTTCCACTTCCGTCTCCGCGATGGCGGAGGCGTAAATCATGTTCGCGGCGAATGATTCGCCTTTGATGGAGGTCATGTGCATGGTTATGGAAACCAGGGCCCCGACGGCGATTAAGCTCACCGCGATTAAGATCTCTATAAGGGTAAAGCCTGGGCGATTTTTCGTCATTGGCTGTATCATTGGTCTAACCTTATATCTGGCTCCCATTTGGCCTGGCGATAAACGCGCTTGACTTGGTTTGGCTAGCGCGTTAGAGAAATTTATGGTCAAGAACATTTTAGGGCGTGGCCAAAGAATTCCGGGTTAACTGGATTTTGCCAGACACGGAATTGACCGCTATGAGCCAACCATCTTTTTCCGGGCGAGCCTGGTAGTTGTGGTACATAAAAACCTCAAAAGCCTTGGGATCCGAATAGATATTGTTGGCTGGCATAAATATGGCCCAGAAAAGATTAGGCGTGGTTAGATTCCCGTCATGGCCAGCGGTCACGTTGTTTTTGACGATTTGGATTTCCGGCTTTAAAACTTCTCTTTCTTGTGGCCGATGTTCCCAGCCCGACACCTCTTCGTTGTTGTAAATGGCCGCCTGGAGATCGGCGTAACAATGGTCGGTTCCGGCTGGTCGCGTGCAATTGATGACCACTCTAATGGGTTTTTGCTGGTTTACGGCCATGGTCCTGGCTTTTAAAAGCAAAGCCTCCAACTGGCGAGAGGCGCCCCTAGCGTCATATTCTGGTTTGGAGCCTTTGAGCAAAGGGTAAGAAACAGCGGCCAATATACCTATCACGCAGATGACCACTATCATTTCCATTAGGGTAAAGCCCAAGCGATATATTATTTGTGGCCGTAATGTCATAACGCGTTCCTTAGCTGGACGGTTTCCATTATGGAGAGGCGTCGCGCCTTTTCTTTATCCGCGCCCGCCACTCGGTTAAATAGAGCGGGTCTAGCCATAGAGGGAAAAAACTGCTCGACCGAGGTTTTGGCCGTGACGCCAACGCTAACGGCCGAGATCTTATCGTTCTCAAGCTTACTGGTGTTTATGCCCGGATCCAGGTTTACTTTAGTTAAGTCAACATCCTCATTTTTGAAGAAGTAAAACAACTGGAGATCCTCAATGTTGTCAGCCAAAGGAATCATGGGGCTAGATTTGGGATCGGTCTCGTTGGCCTTTTGATCATGATAGACGACGACCAGCTGGTTGGTGTCCTGGTTAACAAAATAGGTGGCTATGGTCACGTCCCTTAAGTTGAAAACCGTGGCTCCATTGACGGGAAAACCTGTGGGCGGGCCATTGGGTCCAGTAAAGCGACCGTTTTCTTTAATGGGGATAACCGTGTAAGAGCTGGAGCTAGGCAAAGCTCCAACTTCTAAAAGAGTGGCTCGGCTACCATAAGCCAGACCCAAAATATCGCCCTCTTTCACGGAGTCCGAGGTAGTCGCGGCCAAAAGGGTCAGCTCCCAATCCTCAAACTCTCTGGCTTCCCCCAAGGGCTCGCTATACTCTGGCTCGGCCCTAAAAATGGTGACCACGTCAGAGGCGTTGGCTCCTCCATCTTCCCCAAAAAGACCGCGAACCCCAGGCGTTAAGGTGTCGCAGTTGGAATACCAGCCTAAGGAGTTGGTCTGGACGGGCGTTTGGCCACAAACTCGAGAGCTATTGATGGGCGCGTAGGCTTGAACCAAAGTTAGCCCTGGCCCAAGAACAAAGAGGCCATTGCCAGCCATGCGCAGATCTCTGGTCAAGGTGGAAAGGGCCGCCCTGAGCTCGCGACTCCGCTCCAAATTGGCCTCGCTCGTTAGGTATTGTTGGGAGCTGAGCCGGAAAATGGAAAAGGCCACGCCCGAAACCAACATGCCGACCGCCATAACCACCAATAGCTCCACTAAGGTCACGCCGGATCTTAAAATGGCTTTTGAGTGATATATTTTAGGATTAGTTTTCATAAAGCCCAGTAATCTAATAAGATTTTAATTAGTCACAAAAAAAATAATGAGCTTTAAATAAAATTATTTATTTTTCCCGTTTAGCTCAACAATTTCTAGTAACTTTGGCCCTTGTTTCTCTATGATACTGACTCGAATCTGGTTAACGGAGCGCCAGTCCACTAACAATTCGGGAGTTGGGGATTTTTCGTCCACGCAAACTCCCACAACTCGAAAACCCTGGCTAGTATTGTCCGAGTTAATGGTTAATGAGGCAATGTCCTGACAGTAGTCATCCCCGGCTTTTTCGGCGAAATAATTGTAAATTCGCGACTCGTAACCACGGTAATCAATCTTTTTATAAGCCAAACGAGTCAAGTTCAGGTTAGCTCTTAAAGATTTTAAGTCTCCAGGCAAAAAAGTCGTGGCGTAGTCTGGAGCCTGTATCGTGGGCCTGGGTGGCGTTTCGGGAATGGGTTCAGGCTCGGCCAAGAAAAACATTAGGCCAAAAACAAAAAGAACTGTGGCTGTGGCCAGACCCCAGATCAAGGCTTTCCAAAGGGCGGTAAAGTTCGCTCGGGAAGCCGTTCCTGGCATGTCAGCGGCTAGGCCAATCAAAGCCAGGGATTTGGAAATGCCATGAGATAGTGTTCGCACCAAAGACTGGCTAGGGAAGCTTGGGCTTAGACTGGAGTCAGGAGCTGGGGCGGCCAAAAAGTCCAAATCATCCATTAACTGAGGATGAAATAATTCTTGACAAGCTGGGCAACGAATCCAATCGTCGGCTCTAGGCTGACTGCCTTCTTTAGTTTTAAGTTTTTTTTGACAGTTGGGGCATATAAGAGAAAACATCAAATCCAATCAACCATAAGGCAAAACAAAATAATTACTAATAAAAGTTACTATTTTGTAATTAAAAAAACAGAAAAGGCTCAAATACAAAAACAATATCAAAAATTGATAATAGATTTGTTGTCAAAAACCGAGAAAGTTAAACATTCTCCGAAGCGACCGCAGTCTTAAACAACCTATCTATTGTCAAAATTCAGCCAAAAAAAATACCAGTCCGCTCGGTTGATAGAGACCGAGTCTATAATGGAGATGAATTAGGTCAGGCAACCAAACAAATCTCCAAGCAAGAATTGTTATTTTTGTTATAAGCAATTTTTATGCCAAAACCCCGCAAGTTCTTAGGCGCGCGCCTAGTTGGGGCCACGTTTTTGTTAAGCCATTAACTTTATTGGATAAACCAACCTAAGCCTTGGTAAGTCAGGTCTCAATACCCCTGGATGACCAGGGTTAAAAAATTTTAGGGCAAGTGGGTAAATTTTACCCTGCCCGGTTAATTATTGCCAGACTATTAGTTTTGGGCTCTCAACTCCTAAAGCGAGCTGACCAAGTTTTTAGAAGCCATGGCGACAACCCTCTGGCTGGAAGAAAAAGGGGAGGAGAAACCATGGGCGAGGGGAGGTTAGGTTTTAGGGCTCTATCTTTAAGGTCAATCAGCCCAGTTAGCCCAAATAGCGTAGACGAGGACTAAGCGAGCGGTTTCGGAGCCAAGTTTTGGCCCTAGTTTTTTTTGAGGTTAAGGGGCCTTCTTCAAATTTAGGCTAAAAAAGGGCGGAAAAAGAAGTTTAGCGAGCTTTTTTCCTTTTTGGCCCCAATAAGTTAAACTGGAAAAGCCAAGCCAGGCGGCTGGTCGCGCGCGGCCAGCCGGGGAGGAGCGATTTTGACCTTAAACCTCACGCCCACGGCCAATCGAGTCCATATTGGGTTTTTCGGGCGGCGCAACGTGGGCAAATCCAGTTTATTAAACGCGGTGACCGGCCAAGATTTGGCCGTGGTCTCCGATGTTTTGGGCACCACCACGGATCCAGTGCAAAAAGCCATGGAGCTTTTGCCTCTGGGGCCAGTAGTGATCATAGACACGCCCGGCTTAGACGACGTGGGCGGCTTGGGGGAGAAACGGGTCAAAAAAGCCCGACAGGTTTTAAACCGGGTGGACGTGGCCGTCTTAGTGGTCGAGGCGGCTTTGGGCCTAACGCCGGTGGACGAGGAGCTATTGAGTTTAATTAGAGCCAAGGAGATCCCTTATGTCGTGGCTTTTAATAAATCCGATCTCTTAAGCTCTCCGCCTGAGCCGAAATCTCACGAAATTTATGTTTCCGCCATCGAAAACCACAACATCAAACAGCTGAAGGAGCTATTGGCCGTTTTAGCCGCGACCGAAGAGACTAAGCTAAAGATTGTGGGCGATGTCATCCACCCGACCAATTTAGTGGTTTTAGTCGTCCCCATAGACAAAGCCGCCCCCAAAGGACGCCTCATTTTGCCTCAACAACAGACTATTAGGGATATTTTGGAGGCTGACGCGGCGGCCGTGGTCGTTAAGGAGTGGGAGTTGCGGGATATTTTAGCCCAATTGGCTAAACCTCCGGCTTTGGTCATTACCGATAGCCAAGTTTTGGCTCGGGTTTCGGCCGATACGCCTCTAGATGTCCCTTTAACCACTTTTTCCATCCTCTTCGCTCGTTATAAGGGGTTTTTGACCGGAGCGGCCATGGGGGCGGCCACTTTGGACAGATTGCCGGCTGGGGCCAACATTCTGATGGCCGAGGGTTGCTCGCATCACCGCCAGTGCGATGACATTGGCACGGTTAAATTGCCGCGCTGGATTCGCGACTACGCTGGCCATGACTTTAATTTTTCTTTTCTGGCTGGCGGGGATTTTCCTGAGGATCTCTCGCCTTATGGCTTAATTGTCCATTGTGGGGCCTGTATGCTAAATGACCGCGAAGTTCATTATCGGCGCAAATGCGCCGAAGATCAGGGCGTTCCCTTAACCAATTATGGAACCATCATCGCCCATATCCAAGGCTTATTAAGGCGTTGTTTGGGCGTTTTCCCACATATTCAGGCCTTGGTTGGGGAGGATTAGATGACTAGGATTGAGCGAGACCAGTTAGGGGAAATGGCTCTGCCCGCCGCGGCTCTTTATGGCCTCCAAAGCCTCCGGGCTAAAGTCAATTTTCCCGATCTTGGTCGAACGGTCAATCTCCATTTAATTAAGGCCATTGTCCAGATAAAAAAAGCCGCCGCCCAAACTTGGGCCGAGATTGATAGTGAGCGCTCTTTGGTCTTTCAAGCCATCGCCTGGGCGGCTGACGAGATCTTGGCTGGCCGCTTTCTGGAGGCTTTTATTGTGCCCGCCCTCCAAGGCGGGGCGGGCACCTCCACCAACATGAACTGTAACGAGGTCTTGGCCAATCTGGCCTTAAGCCATTTAGGCCAGGCCAAAGGCGATTACTCTTTATGTCACCCTTTGGATGACGTTAACCGGGGACAATCCACCAACGACGTCTACCCCACGGCTTTAAGGATCGCGGCTATTGGCTGGCTCAGAAAACTAAGCCAAGCCGCGGCGGATCTTCAAGAAGCCCTCCAGATCAAAGAAAACGTTTTCGCCAAAATCGCGAAACTTGGCCGCACCGAGTTAATGGACGCCGTGCCGATTACTTTAGGCGAGGAGTTTGGGGCCTACGCGCAGTCTTTGGCTCGGGATCGCTGGCGGCTTTATAAGATGGAAGAGCGTTTAAGGGAGATTAACCTAGGCGGGCAGGCCGTGGGTTTAGCCGATCGGCGGGGCAAGAAGTTTCGGTTTGGCCTCATTGAAAGGTTGCGCCAGGCTACGGGTATTGGTTTGGCCGCTTCCGAGTACCCCATGGACGTCACCCAAAATAATGATGTCTTTGTCGAGGTCTCTGGGCTTTTAAAGGCCCTGGCCGTTAACCTCCAAAAGATCGCGGGGGATTTTCGGCTGATGAATTCTGGCCCTTTTGGCGGTTTGGGCGAAATTAAGTTGGCCCCTCTCCAGCTGGGGAGCACCATCATGCCTGGCAAATATAACCCCGTGATTCCCGAGATGGCCATTTGCGCCTCCTTTACGGTCATGGCCAATGATCTCGCCTTAACTTTAGCCGCTAGCCGCGGCGAATTGGAGTTAAACGCTTTTTCCCCTATTATCGCTGAGACGTTGTTAGAGAGTTTAGAGCTATTAACCAAGGTTACGGAGATATTTAAGTCTAAAGCCGTCGAAAACCTGGAAGCGGATCCTGAGCGTTGTCAGGAGCTTCTGGGGCGCTCGTTGGCCCTAGCCGCCGAGTACGCCCCCATTTTAGGCCACGATCTGGTGGGAAAAATCATCGCCCAAAATTCCGGTCGCCCGGATTTGGCCTTGGCCGCTCTTGAAGCCTCCAAAGCCATTGTCCTTAAATCTAAAAACGGTTTGACCTCTAACTAGGTCGGCTTCAAGCCGTCGGCGTCCTTAAGCGCCCTTCTGATTGGTTTTGGCTCTCTTAGCCACTTTTGGCGTCAAGTTTTGGCCAGTTTAGGAGGGGGATTTAAGGTGGCGAAAAAAAACTGGATTTTCCCGCCAATATAAGTTATATTACTTGAAAAACTAGCGTAAGTTTATCAATCAAGCTTGTTTTGAAAATTTACTGGAGAAAAAATTAAACGATCTTTTTAGGCGACCCTCGCGGAACCTGGTTAATTCTGGGTTAGGCTCCTTAGGGCGCGCGTTTTATTTCGCCCTAATTTCATCTTTGGGTTAAGAGAAGTAAGCATGTCCTTCCGCTGGAAAGTTTTTTTGGTTAGCGTGGCCATTACTGTCACGATTATTGTCACCACCGTGGGGGCTAGCCGCTATTTTATCCATAAAGGCATCCAAGAGACGATTTTAAGCGATCTCTCGGTCATGGCCAAACTCGCCGAAAATTTGGTCTCCAGCGACATTGAGTTGCTTAAGGCTCGAGCCTGGACCGCGGTTCATCAGCTGGAGCGGCGGGATGTCTCTCAATGGGCGGAGATCCTGAAAAAGCAGGTGGAGAGTAGCGGCGGGCTATTTTTGTCCATTTCCGTTTTCGATCGCCAGTGGGCTCTAGCCTCCTATGGGTCGATCTACACTTCGGATTTTATTAATAGCCCCTTCGCCGAATTGGCGAGGCAAGGGCGGACGGTTATTTCCACCACCCGTAGAACGCCTCAAGGGGAGCTGGTCTTTAACATCTGCGTGCCCTTGGAAGGCGAGCGAGTGGCCGCCGTGACCATCCCAGGCATGTACTTTACGGATTTAGTCAAGGATTTTCAGGTTTGGGACACTGGCGGCGTCTTTATTCAGGATAATGAGGGGAAAACCTTAGCCCACACCATCCCCGATTATGTCCGAGAAGAGTACAACGTCTTGCGCGATAACCGGGACACGGTTTCCGTCCGGAGCTTTAAGGAATATGTGAGGAAGACTCTGACCGAGGGCGGGGAGGGCGAGGGGCGATACACCTTGGACAATAAGGCTAGGCTAGCCTACTACAAAGCTGTCGGTAGCTCCAACGTTGGCTGGATTTTGTCCGTGTCCGCGCCTTTAAGCGAAAGCCCTTTGGCTTACGTGGATCAGGGCGTCATCCTCATGACGATCATTTTCTTGTTTTTAAACTTTTTGTGTGGTTGGCTCATTTCGGGTTTTGTGGATCGGCAGTTTAATATAATTAATAAACAATACGCCAATTTATCCGAGATGGGGGAGATCGCCCAAAAAGCCCTGGAAGCCAAAACCAATTTCCTGGCCAACATGAGCCATGAGATGCGCACGCCTTTAAACGCCATAATAGGCTTTTCGGATCTGATGCTTTGTGGCCGGTTTGACGCCCAAGAAAGCATAGAGGGCCTCGACAAGATTCACGCGGCTGGGCTCATTCTCTTAGGCATTGTCAATGATATCTTGGATATCACCAAAATCGAGTCTGGGGATTTAGAGCTCATTGAAATGGAGTATGAGTTGGCCAGCGCCATTAACGACGTCGTGGCCGTTAATCTTATCCGCATCGGGGCCAAACCCATTGAGTTCCACGTGGAGCTGGATCCAACTTTGCCGGCCAACCTAATTGGCGATGAATTGCGCATCAAGCAAATTTGCTCTAATATTTTGAGCAACGCTTTTAAATACACTCACTCTGGCCGAGTGGATCTAAAAGTTTTTGGGCGTACCGAAGAGGATAAGGTCTGGTTGTCCATCCAAACCCGGGATACTGGGGTGGGCATTAAAAAAGACGATTTGGAGAAGCTTTTTTCCGCCTACAGTCAAGTTGACACCACGGCCAACCGTCAGATCGAGGGCACGGGGCTAGGACTATCGATCACGCGCCGCATGGTCGAGATGATGAATGGCAAAATTGAGGTGACTAGCGAGTATGGCGTGGGGAGCGTCTTCACCGTCACCGTGGTTCAGAAAAAAGGCAAAGACGGCCAGCTCGGCGTGACCTCCATAAACGGAACCTACGGTAGCGGCTCGCGTGGCCAAACGCCTCAGCGCCATATTATCCCCATGCCCTACGCTCGGATTTTATTGGTGGATGACGTGCAAGCCAATCTGGACGTGGCCACGGGCATATTGAAGCCCTATAACATGACCATTGATAGCGTCACTTCTGGCCAAGAGGCCGTGGATCTGGTTAAGAACGCGGAAAAACGTTACAACGCCATCTTTATGGATCACATGATGCCGGGCATGAACGGCATGGAGGCCGTGCGGATCATTCGCGAAGAGATTGACTCGGAATACGCCAAGAAAGTGCCCATCATCGCTTTGACCGCCAACGCCATAGTGGGCAATGAAAAGGTTTTTCTGGAAAACGGTTTTCAGGCTTATATGACCAAACCCATTGACATTCATCGCATGGATCTGGTCTTAAGGCAGTGGGTGCGGGATAAAGACAAAGAATCTTTATTGTCGCCCAGCGAGTTAGATCCTAGATCTAATGAGCCGGCCAGGGATGATGATTCCGAAATTATTGATATCCCCGGTTTAAGCGTGGAAAAAGCCATGGAGCGTTTTGGGGGCGACAAGGAAGTTTTTCTCGGGGTTTTGCGCTCCTATTGCTCAAGCGTTGAGGAATTGGCCCCGAAGCTGGCCGAGCCCTCTCCAGAAATGCTCAATGATTACACGATTACGGTTCATGGCATCAAAAGCTCTAGCTATGGGGTGGGGGCCAACGCCGTGGGCGATTTGGCCAGAGAGCTGGAATCTCGTTCCGGCTCTGGGGACATGGACTATATTCTCGCCCATAACCAGCGTTTTTTGTCCGAGGTCGATACCCTGGTGACGCGGATTCGGGAGTTTTTAGCCCCGGCCAAAGGCGCGGAGTCCCCCCATAAAAACGCCCCGGATCCCGAGCTTTTGGCCAAGATGGAACTGGCCGCCAAGAGCTACGATATGGATGGCCTGGAAGAGACTTTGGCTGAGTTAGAGTCATTTATCTATGATAATGATAATGATTTAATCCATTGGCTGAGGGAAAAAATCGATCAGGCCGCTTTTGGAGAGATTGTAGAGCGCTTGGCCGGTTTTTTGGCTAAAGAGAGTAATTCTAAAGCCGAAATACATAATCATAAGCATCAAACGGACGAAATCGCGTCCGTAAGGGATAGCCAAGAGGGTTAAAAACGAATTTTTTTGATTAAGGCCGAGTTTTCGCGATTTAAGTGGGTTTTGATGTTTTTTTAGCCTTTTGTTGATGGGGCGCTTTATTAGGCTGGGTCAGGCTCTTTGTTCGTTCGCTAAGATTGGTGGCGGGATCTTGGCGACTAAGACTTTGAGCCCTGGAGTTGAGGTTTAAAATGGACAGTCGTCGACAAAAAATCATGCTCGTGGATGATAACATGGCCAATTTGGCCATTGGCAAGAATATGCTCAAGGAATTCTACGAGGTTTTTCCCATTCCTTCTGGGGTCAAGTTGTTTGAGGTCTTAGAGCACGTCACCCCGGCTCTCATCCTTTTGGACGTCATGATGCCGGAAATGGACGGCTATGAGGCCATTAGGCGTTTAAAGGCCGATCCCAGATGGGTTGACACTCCGGTCATCTTTTTGACCAGCAAAAACGACGAAAGAAGCGAATTGGAAGGCTTGTCCTTGGGAGCCATCGATTACGTGGCTAAACCTTTCTCCGCGCCGCTCCTCTTAAAACGCATCGAAAACCAGTTGCTCATCTCCTCTCAGAAAAAGGAGCTCGTTAATTATAACGACAACCTCCAACTCATGGTCGAGGCCAAGACCCATCAGGTGGTGGAGCTCCAAAACGCGGTTCTTTCCACCGTGGCGGAGATGGTGGAGTTTCGGGACAACATGACCGGCGGCCACGTTTTTCGAACCCAGAAGTACCTGGAGGTGCTTTTGAATAAGCTATTGGAGAGCGGGATCTATAGGGACGAAGTTTCCCAATGGAACCAGTTGTTTCTCTTGCCCTCGGCCCAGCTCCACGACGTGGGCAAGATAGCCATTAGCGACACGATTTTGAACAAACCCGGCAAACTGACCTCCGAAGAGTTTGAGATCATGAAGAAACACACCGTTATTGGCGTCCAGGCCATTGAGAAGATCTCCTCCAAAACCGCGGAGCACGCCTTTTTGAAACACGCGGGCATCTTCGCTGGCACCCACCACGAAAAATGGGATGGCACTGGTTATCCTTATGGCCTTTCGGGCGAGGGGATTCCTTTGGAGGGTCGTCTTATGGCCGTGGCGGATGTTTATGACGCTTTAATTTCCAAACGACCGTATAAACCGCCTTTGACCACCGCCGACGCGGAGCGGATCATCATTGAGGGCCGAGGAACCCATTTTGATCCCGCCTTAATAGACGTTTTTCGTCAAGTAGCCAATCAGTTCGCCGAGATCGCGGCTTTGAACGACGAATAGTTTATTGGTCAACCCACTCTTAGGCCTGGGGATAGCGCGTTATGACTTTTCTGTGGAAAGTTTTCTTCATTAGCGTCGGCGTTTTGCTCTTCATCATTGGTTGCACGATGGGGACAAGCTTGTATTTTATCCACCGGGGCATCAAAGAAACTATTTTAAGCGATTTAAAGGTTATCTCCAAAATCGCCGAAAAGCTCATTTCTAGCGAAATAGGCCTTTTAAAAGCTCAAGCCTGGACAGCGGTTAACCAGGTTGTCGGCGCCCCAGAGAACAAATGGGTCAATGTCTTAGAATCTCAAGTTCAGTCCCACGAATCTTTTCTGTCCATTACTATTTTTAATAGCGATGGCCACGTGGTCGCGGCCTATGGCGAGCCTTTGGCCACGGCTTCGGTTTTGGAAACCCCTTACGCCAAATTGGTCGCGGAGGGCCTAACGGTCATTTCCACGACCACCACCGAACCCTCGGGAGAATTGGTTTTTTACGTCTTCGCTCCCATGGATCGTGGCCTTATAGGCGTCGTGACCATTCCGGGGCTTTATTTTTGCCGGATTTTGGCGAGATACCGTATCTGGGACTCGGGGACGGTCTTTATATTGGACGCCAGGGGCAAGGTTTTGGCCAATATTCGTGACTACTTGGTTTTAGGGGAGTATAACGCCGCCGAGGATTTTACCGACGACATAAACGTCAACTCCTCGCGCGAGTTTACCTTAAATATGATCAAAGGCCAGTCGGGTACTGGCGTTTACATTTTGGAGAATCAAAAAAGGCTGGGTTATCATACCCCCATAAGCGGCTCCAAAACGGGCTGGGTCTTAGGCGTCTCGGCTCCTCTCTCGGAAAGCCCTTTGGCTTACGTGGATCAAGCCGTGATCCTTATGAGCTTGGTTTTGATGGCTCTAGGCTTTTTGGTGGCCTGGCTCACCTCGGGTTTTATTGATCGCCAGCTAAGCCTTATCAATCATCAATATCAAAATCTTACTGAGCTCAGTCAAATCGCTCGGAGCGCCTCGGACGCCAAGACCAGCTTTTTGGCCAGCATGAGCCATGAGATGCGCACGCCTTTAAATTCAATTATTGGTTTCGCGGAACTCATGATCTATGGCCGGTATAATGACGATGAAAAACGCGATAGCCTGGAGAAGATTCACACGGCGGGTTTGTCGCTCTTGGGCATTGTCAATGACATCCTAGACATATCCAAGATCGAGTCGGGTCGTTTTGAGCTAATCGAGGTGGAGTACGATCTCTCAAGTTTAATTAACGACTCCGTGACTGTCCACCTCATCCGCTTAGGCGAAAAGCCCATTGAGTTTGGCTTGGAAATAGATAAATCCTTGCCAGGACGCTTGCTGGGCGATGAGTTAAGAATAAAGCAGATTTGCGGGAACATCTTGTCCAACGCCTTTAAATACACCGAAGAGGGCCACGTGGACATGCGCGTGACAGGCGAAGTCAATGGCGATGTGGTTTGGGTGACCATTACGGTCAGCGATACGGGCGTGGGCATAAAACCTGAGATTCTACCGAGTCTTTTTACGGGCTATGACCAAAATAACGATCCTAACGTCAAATCGACCACCGAGCGCTCTGGTTTGGGCCTAGCCATCACCAAGAAGATGGTCGACATGATGGGGGGCCGGATTGAGGCGAAAAGCGATCTGGGTCAGGGCTCGACTTTTACGGTCATCATTCCCCAGAGGGTGGCCACAACTATTCCGCTGGGCGCCCAAACCGTGGAAAATCTGGAAAACTTAAATTATTACGCCTCGCGCAGGATTAGGCAAAGCAACCGAGCCATTACGCCTATGCCTTACGCTCGCATATTGATCGTGGATGACGTGCAGGCTAACCTTGACGTGGCTAAAGGCGTCTTAAAACCCTACCAGATAACCATAGATTGCGCCACTAGCGGGCAAATGTCCATAGATTTGGTTAAGGAAAACGATGGGCTTTATGACGCCATTTTTATGGATCACATGATGCCTGGCATGGACGGCATTGAGGCGGCCCGGCGTATTCGCGAGGATGTGGGCACCGATTACGCCAAAAAAGTGCCCATCATCGCCTTAACCGCCAACGCTATCATGGGGAGCGATAAAAAGTTTTTGGAAAGTGGATTTCAAGATTACCTAACGAAACCTATTGAGATCCAGCGGATGGAAAAGGTTTTGCGCAAGTGGGTGCGCGATCCCATTAAAGAAGCGAAACTTTTTCCCTCTGAGGACAATGTTTCCGCCGCCGCTGACGAGAAAATGGTCGTGGAAGGCTTAGATTTGGACGTGGCTCGGTCGAGGTTTGGCGGGGATGAGGAAGTCCTAAAAAGCGTTTTAAGATCCTACGCCGATAATATGCCTGAGCTTTTAAATCTTTTGAAGTTTCCCGCCAAAGACAAGATTCATGATTACGCTATCACCGCGCACGGCATAAAAAGCTCCAGCTACGGGGTGGGAGCCATAGAGATCGGCGATATGGCCAAAGAGCTTGAGCTCAAAGCGGAAGAGGGCGATTTTGATTTTATCTTGGCCCACAATTGGCGTTTTATTGATTTAGTGGAAAAGGTGGTTATAAATATTGATGGGGCTCTGGGACCAGGGGAAGCCCCTGTGGAAAAGCCCAAACGATCCGGGCCCGATCCTTTGATTTTGGCTAAATTGCGCAAAGCTTGTCTAGCTTGGGATATGGACTCGGTGGACGCGGCCATAGGAGAGTTAGATAAGTTCGCCTACCAATCTAGCCCTGAGTTTATGCCCTGGCTCAGAGAAAAAGTTGACCGGATGGCCTTTGACGAGATTGTCGAGGTTATCTCCAATGAAGGCGCCCTCAGCTCCGATCAGGGCGAGGGCGAGGGCGAGACTGAAAGCCACCTGACCACCCTAAAGGAGCCGGACTGGGCGCTTTTGTCGCTTTTGGCGAAGGCGGCTTGGGATTTTGATATGGATCAGGTCGATAGCTTGATGGAGGAGCTTTTAGCCCATAATTACGAAAATAATGGCGAATTGGTGGAGTGGATTCAATCTAAAGTCAATACCATGGAGTTTTCGGCTGTTCATGAGCGCCTAGTGGGTATGTATAATACTGAGGTTCAACCCTCCACTAGCGGCGGCGATAGCAAACCCCTTCGAGGAGCCCCAGATCCGACTGTTTTGGAGCGTTTGCGCCAAGCTTGCCAAAAATATGACATGGATGGAGTGGATTCGGCCATCCAGGAGCTGGAATCTTACAGTTACCAAGAAGGCGAAGAGTTGACCAAATGGCTTAAAGCCAAGGTCATCGCCTTTGATTTTCAAGAGATCTATAATAGGCTCTCTGGGGAGACGAACGCCTAAAACTTTGTTAGATGTCCTAGAGTCAGGAGCCCACGGACATTTTTAAGAGGCTCTAAGCTCTCAAAAGCTAAGCGATTGTAAACACGTAACTTTTATTTTTTATAGATGGCGCCAAAAGGGAGACTCGGATCCGAACAAAAAACCGCCTAAACTTTCGAAGAAAATTTAGAGCGGATGTAGCTTTGGCGCTGACTCAACCACAAACTTACTTCAGGCCTACCGCTTATTTTTTTCGGAATCTCACAATAATGATAATAGGAGTCGCTCGCTCTTTAAAAGGAACTTCGTAAAAACCATCCACGACAAATCCATAGTGGAAAGCGACATTAAAAATATCCGCGATTGTCCGGTGATAGTAATTTTGAAGCGCGGGTTGACCTTGAATCGCTTCGCCTTTTTCCATGGAATTGGTAAAGTCGTCGCCATTTGGAAAGGTAAAACAAGGATGACGCGTGGCGCCAACAAAAATACCGTCTGGGCGCAAAAGCGAATGGAGGGCCTTAAAAAGCGGATCAAGGTCTGAAATGTCCATTATAGCCATTTTCGCGACCGCTTTATCAAATGGGCGTTCTTGTTTTAATTTTATTAACTCTTCAAACTTAGTCGCGTCACAAACATGAAAGGCCACTTTATCCAAAACGGTTTTTTGTCGCTTTTTCGCCAATTCTATCATTTTAAAGCTGTAATCAAAAGCGACAACTTTTGCCCCCATTTCGGCCAGCTTTTTTGAATAATTGCCGTTGCCGCAAGCGATATCCAAAATGAGCTCGCCCGCCTGGACGTCAAGAAGCTCTTCCGTTCGCGGGCGTACCAAATTACGATGAAAATCATTGGACGCGTCGCCCATTTTTGTGTCCCAGAAGACGGCGTTGGTCTCCCAGGCGCGCAATCAGTTGTCTCGATTGTCCAAAGCGCCGCCTCCATCGCTGGTTAGGCCGATAAACCCGAATAAGCCGCTTATTGATCTCTTCGCGCGCCTTGTCTCTCGCGACTAAGCCAGCCGTCTCCCACCGTTTCGCCATAACCGTCCGGCCCGCCTAAATGGCTAGATCCGCGCGGTCTATGGCGCCTTAGTTATAGCCTCGCCTTAAAACGGCCAAATTTTTACAGCCTAAAATCCCGTTGCCCTTCGCTAATAGCCGCTAGATGTTGGATCACTAGATTGCGCGTCTTTAGGTTGGGCACTTCGTTAATCTGGCTAGCGATCAGACTGTCGCCTAGGGCCACGGTCTCTGGCGAGGCGTAGTCCATCAGATATTCCTTTAAGGTCATTAAGGCGTTAGGGTGGCAGCAGTTTTGAATCTTCCCGGATTTGCACAGAGCCATAAATCGATCGCCAGTCCGGCCTTCTCGATAGCAGGCGGTGCAGAAACTAGGTATGTGGCCCAATTCCATTAGCCAATGGATGACCTCATCTAGGCTACGGGTGTCATTGACCTCAAATTGGGTCGTGTTTTCCACTTCTGGCTCATAATAGCCACCCACGCTCGTGCGGCTACCGCCACTTATTTGCGAGACCCCTAGATCCAAGACCCGGGCTCTGGTCGCGGCGTTTTCCCTGGTAGAGACAATTAGGCCAGTATAAGGAACGGCCACGCGGATAATGGCCACGATTTTGGCGAAGATATCATCGGCTAGCCCATGCTCAAACTCGTCTGGGTTAATGTCATCGGCTTCTCGCAGGCGCGGCACGCTAATAGTGTGCGGGCCAACCCCATGGACGGCCTCAAGGTGCTCGCCGTGAGCCAAAAGAGCGGCTAGCTCATAGCGATGGCCTTCCAAGCCGAAGAGCACCCCTAAGCCCACGTCGTCAATTCCGCCTTCCATGGCTCGATCCATGGCCGTCGTATGCCAATCGTAATCGCTTTTGGGGCCAGTAGGATGGAGCTTTTGGTAGCTTTGGCGATGGTAGGTTTCCTGAAAGAGGATATAGGTGCCAATGCCCACGTCGCGGAGCCGGCGATAACTGGCTACGTCGGTCGCGGCGATATTGACGTTGACCCGGCGAATGGCCCCGTTTTTGTGTTTTATGGAGTAGATGGCTTGAATGGCCTCCAAAATGTACTCCAAAGGATTCATGACCGGGTGCTCGCCAGCCTCCAAAGCCAGGCGCTTGTGGCCAATGTCCTGCAAAGCCATCGTTTCTTTAACGATCTCGTCCATGGTCAGCTTTTTGCGAGCGATGTGCTTGTTTTTCATGTGGTAAGGGCAATAGAGACAGCCGTTCACGCAATAGTTGGATAAGTACAAAGGCGCGAACATGACCACGCGTTGGCCATAGAAATCCTTTTTGATTTGCCTGGCCAAGCCATAAAGCTCTTGGTTATATTCTTCCAGGCGGCAATCCAATAAGACCAGGGCTTCCCGATGACTGAGGCCTTTGCGATCCCTGGCCTTAGCCAAGATGTCTTGGATGAGGCTAGCGTTTTCGGCGTTTTTGGCCGCGAAGGCCAAAGTATCTAAGATTTCCTCATGATCGATGAATTCCCTGGCTTGACTTGATTGTGGATCAAACATGATTGACTCCTAAAAGGACAAAGAGACCTCGGGGTTAAAGGTGGGGCGAGCGTCAGCCACCGGAAAACCGGCGCAATCTCCGCGGTCAACCACTAATTGGTAGCCGATTTTGTCCAATCGCTCGCGCAAGCAGAAACGACAAGCGGCCGCTTCCTCGCCGACGCATATTTTGTTGTCGTAAAGAAGGTATTTGGCCCGCACCGAAACTGGGGAAAGATTTGGCATAACCACGTTAGCCCCAGCTTTGACGCCGAGCTCGCGACCTTGGGGAGAAATAGTCCCCAAGGCGGTGGTGGCGGGTAGCAATACATTGGGCACCAGAAGACGGATAAGACCCAATAAAAATAAGGTTAGAGACAAATCGCCTGGTTTTTCCTGGGCGAAAGGGGTATCCTTATGGGCGATAAAGGGGCCAATGCCCACCATCTGGGGCTCAAATTCGCGAATAAAAAGAAGATCCTCGGCCAAATGATCCGTAGTTTGCCCAGGGCTACCCACCATAAAGCCGCAACCCACCTGATAACCCAGATCTTTTAAGTCATAAAGGCAACGGATCCGGTTATCCCGCGACATTTTAGGGGGGTGGAGAAGGGCGTAATGTCGCGGATTATAAGTTTCGTGCCTTAAGAGATAACGGTCAGCTCCAGCCTCGCGCCAGAGTTGGTAATCCGCTTTAGGGCGCTCGCCTAATGATAAAGTTATGGCGCACTCGGGAAACTGGCTATCAATGGCTTGAACAATATCGGCGATCTTAGCCGAGGTATAGTAGGGATCCTCGCCGCCTTGGAGGACAAAAGTCCGAAATCCCAAATCTTGGCCAATCTGGCAACACTCAAGAATCTCCGCGTTCGTTAAGCGGTAGCGGTCGGCTTGGCGGTTGCTAGCCCGGAGGCCGCAATAGTAACAATCATTTTGACAAAAGTTAGTGAACTCAATTAGGCCCCTAGCGAAAACCTCGGTTCCGTAGTAACGCTGGCGGATAGCCGTGGCCTTTTCAAAAACCAGTTCCGCCAATGCCGGGGTTTGGCCGTCAATGAGGCGAGTCAGTTCCGCGGGGCTAGGAACTTGGCCTTCGGCCAAATAATTGACCAAATCGCGGAGCTCTTCCGAAGCGGCGCTCGGACAACAATGGGCCTTAGTCGGAATTTTCATGGGTCTGGTCTCCATTTTTGGGCGGCTCGGGCGTCGCGAAAACGGCCTTGGCCGAGACTCCTGGGAGGCGCCCAATTTTGCCAGCCATAGTATTAATGGTTTGGTTGGGAGCGTCCACGGCCACGCTAATGATATTGAGGCCTTTAGAGCGGTACGGTAGGCCCATGCGCCCAATTATATGGTCAGAATATTGGTGGAGGATGTTGTTTAAAGCCTCGACTGATGTCTTATTCGTGACAATGACGCCAATGATGGCGATTCGTGTTTCCACCGCGTCTCTCCCTCTGGATAACGCCCTGAATTCGCCTAGGATATGGCTAATTAGCGAGAGTATTGGCCAAAAAAAAACGGCCCATAAGGCCGCGTATCCGTTGGCTACCAAAAAAGTAGCCCAACCGATCCGACTTTGGCCTTGAAAAATAATCTCAGCTTCAGGCATGATCCGGTATGTTCGTGGTCACAAGAGGAACAAGTCCGCTTGGAACGTTAGGAATAAATATAATTCTTCTTTTTTTATTTGTCAATAAAAAAAATCGGCCAGCTAAAAATTTTTTGGCCACCGGAAAAGAATAGTTTCGGGCTGAGCGGAAAAAAACTGACCTCCTCAATTGAAGGTTAGAAGGCTGATAAATTTCATTTTTTAAGATCTTTAAGATTGAAATTAATATTTAAATATTAAAAAAATCTAAATAGGCTTTTAATGAAAAGTAAAGGTCATGGCCTGGTCTGTTCATGAATTAGGGCTATGGTTAGGGTTAGAGATAGGGCTAGGCCGTCAATATCGCCCGATTTTTCAGCGTAAAAAAAATAGGTTGGCGCTTAAAATCAGGGAAAATTTGTTATTATAGAGCCCATAATGTCTTCAGGTGGACGCGCGAGGGCTCAAATTTTTTTGCGGGGCGGCGAATCAGGGTAATTTAGTATTTTAAAGATATTTTAGGCGTCATTAGTATGGCTAGAGCGCGCCTAGCCTGGGGGAAGGAGGCATCATGTTAGAAGCGGGACAACCGTTTCCAGATTTCGCGCTGACTGACCAAGACGAGAAACCTTTCGCTCGGAAAAATCTTCTGGGCCATTGGTCGGTCGTCTACTTTTACCCGAAGGACAACACCTCTGGCTGTACATTAGAGGCCAAGGAGTTTACCTGCCTCGTCGATAAGTTCCAGGAAAAAAAGACCCTTGTGGTGGGCGTTAGTCCGGATTCGCCCAAATCCCACGCCAATTTCATCGCCAAACAAGAGCTGGGCCTAAAGTTATTGAGCGATCCCGAAAAGGAACTCTTACAAGCCGCTGGGGTTTGGCGCTTAAAAAAGGTTTGTGGCCGGGAGTCTTATGGGGTGGTTAGGAGCACTTTTCTTCTGGACTCCAAAGGCGTCATCCAACAAATCTGGGACAAGGTCAAAGCCAAGGGGCACGCCGAGGCCGTTTTGGCCAAATTGGCCGAACTCAAAAAGTAATAGCCGAAAAGGGTTGGCTATTTGGTGGCGAGCGCGTTCGGCGCCCGCCACCATCTTCTTCTTATATCCTATCGCTTTTTTTACGCTTTAGCTCCTTCTTACGCTTTATCTTCTTCTTATACCTTAGCGCCAGCCCATAAACTTTTGGATGTTGTCGTGAAAAACGTCGGCCAATTGCCTTGGGTTTAAGCCACAAACCTGGGTTCTTAAAATTTCCACGGCGTAATGATGAAATGGGTGATCGCTCCCCCAAAAGATGCGTTCCGCCCCAACCGTTTGGTAAGCCTCCTGGATTTTGGTATGCATGGGCATGCCGGAATTTTCCAGCCAGATGTTATCTCTTTTTTTGGCCGTCTCCAGGGCTGATTGGATGTAGACCCCATGACCATGGCCCATATGAACCATGACCACCCGAGCGCGCGGAAACTTTTCCGCTAAGCTTCCTACGCTCCAAGGCAAAGAAAAGGGCGGGTGGCCAGAGTGGATAAAGACGGGCAGATCTTTCTCAATAGCTAATTCCATCAAAGGGTAAACCACCTCATCGTCAGCCACGTAGGCGTTAAAGAGGGGATGGAGCTTTAAGCCGTGGATCAGTTTTAGCTCGCTTAAACGCTCAAACTCTAAAAGGGCTTTGGGGCCATCATTGGGGTTGAGCCAAGCCAAGGCCTTTAATCTGTCGGGAAACTCTTTTTGGGCCGCCAGAGTCACTTCGTTGTCCGGATAACTAATGATGGCTTTTTGGAGGCCATAAAAGTCCATTTGCTCGACCATTTCTTGAGCGGTGACGGCCACGCCGCACCAAGAGCCAAAGAAGCCCACATGAGCGTGGGCGTCAATTTTTGGGCTATTTAGATCCAGGCTCTGAACGCCTTTCGCGGCCATAGGCGATTCTCCTCATTTTAGAAATAGGTTTTTGGCTTCGGCTTGCGGGCCTCTCTTAATGGTGGCGATTATAAGCCCATGAGAGCCCTTTGGCTAGGGTTAGGCCAGATTTTTTCAGGTTTTGGCCCATTTTTCGCGGTTATCCCTTGAAAAAAAGGGTCATTTGGGGTAGGGTGCCTCTGGAATTGACGCCCAAAGGAGCTTTAGAGGATGTCCGAAATCATCATCGCCATTGTCGGTCGGGATCGCCCGGGCCTAGTCCACCTGGTTTCCAAGGTTTTGGCCAGCCATGGCGGCCAAATTGAGGAAGTCAACCAGACAACTTTAAAAGGCCAGTTCGCCGGTCTTTTTTCCATTAACGCCCCAGATAACCTCGACGAGGGCTTATTGGATCGGGGTTTGGCCGAGGCTTTGGCCGACACGGGTCTCTCGTATTTTATCGCTCCGCCCTCCGTCTCCGCTGGGCCCGCCGAAGTTTCGGTCATGGAGCCTTACGTCATTACCCTCCAAGGAGCTTCCAACCCCAACCTAATTCCTGGGATTACCCGAACCGTCGCTTCCTTTGACGCCAATATCGATAACTTAAGGGCCGTCACCTTGTCTTCGGATGAGGGAGTCGCGCCGCAGGTTTTGGTTTTGGAGATTTCCGTGCCAGTGGCCGTACAGCAAACGGCTTTTCGGCAAGCCTTGGCTTTAACCGCTGAGGAGCTCGGCATTGAGATCAATTTGCAGCATCGCGATATTTTTGAGGCCCTCCATCGTCTATAAATGGCTTTTATAAATAAGGCTTTTGGCTAAGTAGCCAAAGCCGTCCGCCTTGGCCTTATATATAGCCTATGGCTATTTTGGCTAAGGCTTTTGGTTATTTTCGGCCTTTCGAACGCCTCAAGCTTTTTTAAAAAAACGCGGCTAGCGTTTTTTAAAAAGATCTAATTATTTTTTCCCAGGTCTCGCCTAAACCCCCAGAACCTTGGCCTTTGGCTGGAGCCGAAGACATTTTTGACCCCTAGCTAAAGAAGAAATTCCGCGAGGCTCCTCTCTTTAAAGGCGCTTTAGTTGAAATCTCTTTTTTTACTATTCTTAAACACAGTTTAGCGTTAATAATTATTCTAATTGACAGCGATTAAGCCGCTATTTTTAATGTGGTCGCTCTTTGGGTATTTAAAGGGCCAGTTTAGCCTTCCAGGCCTCCGCTCCCAAAAACCAAAGCCTTTCCCCGATTCCTAAGGCCTCCAAAGAGATCGCGGGGCGGCGGGCGAAATATAAAAAACTCTTGACTATTGGAAAGTTTTCAACTATATTTATTAGGTTAAACTGAATTTGGGCAAGTCCCATTTTCTGGGCCAAAAAATTGTTATTATTAAATTTTTGGCTTTAAATATAGAAAAATTGCCTTTTGGCTTTTGATTGATCTTTTTAGATTGATTCTGGGGCCTAAATTGGCGGTCGCCCTGGGAGTCCAAGACAAGGCATGCTTACGGATCGCGAAGTCATAGCGACATTAGAGATGCTCAAAAACGAGCATCTTGACGTTCGGGCCATAACTTTAGGCCTTTCTCTCCTAGATTGCGCTTCTGACGACTTGGGTCGGCTGTCGGCGAAAATCTTGGCCAAAGTTAGCCGCTACGCCGTAAACTTGGTTAAAGTCTGCGATCAGGTGGCCGAAAAATATGGCATCCCGGTGGTCAATAAGCGTTTGGCCGTCTCCCCCATTAGCGCCTTGGCTGGTCCCTTTGGCCCTTTGGAATTGGTTAAGGTAGCCCGGGTTTTGGATAAAGCCGCCGGTGAGGCTGGGGTCGATTTTGTGGGCGGTTTTGGGGCTTTGGTGGAGAAGGGCTTCTCCAAAGGCGATGAGGCTCTTTTAGCGGCCATTCCCCAGGCTTTGGCCGAAACGACGCGGGTCTGTTCCTCGGTGAACGTGGCCTCAAGCCGCGATGGCATCAACATGGACGCGGTGGCCAGAATGGGCCAGATCATTAAAGACACCGCGAATCTTTCCGCCGATCGGGATGGCTTGGCTTGCGCGAAGCTGGTGGTTTTCGCCAATATCCCCCCGGACATGCCTTTCATGGCCGGGGCTTATTTGGGTTTAGGGGAGCCAGACGCGGTTATAAACGTGGGCGTCTCTGGACCGGGCGTGGTCAAAAAAGCCATTGATAGGGCCAGGCGCCAAACCCAAAGGCCTAGTTTGGGAACTTTAAGCGAGGTCATAAAACACACCGCTTACAAGGTCACCAGAGTAGGCGAGTTTTTGGGCCGGGAAGTGGCCGATCTCTTGGGCTTGCCGTTTGGGGTGGTGGATCTGTCTTTGGCCCCCGCTCCCCAGGTGGGCGACTCGGTGGGCGAGATTTTTGAGGCCATGGGTTTAAAAGGCATTGGCGCCCCTGGCTCCACAGCCGTTTTGGCTCTCTTAAACGACGCGGTGAAAAAAGGCGGGGCCTTCGCTTCCAGTCACGTGGGCGGGTTGTCCGGGGCTTTTATTCCAGTTTCCGAGGATTTGGGCATTGGGGCGGCGGTGGAACAAGGTTTGTTGAGCCTAGAAAAGCTGGAGGCCTTAACCGCGGTTTGCTCTGTCGGCTTAGACATGATCTCTTTGCCTGGAGAGACTTCCGCCGCCACTTTAGCCGCCCTTATCGCTGACGAGATGGCTATTGGGGTGATAAATCATAAGACCACCGCCGCTCGCTTGATCCCCGTGCCCGGCAAAAAGGCCGGCGAGCGAGTGAGTTATGGGGGTTTATTGGGCTCGGCGACCATTATGCCGGTGGCCGATTACCCAGAGGCTCAAACTTTTATGGATTTGGGCGGTCGAATTCCAGCTCCTGTTCACAGTTTGCGTAATTAGTTTTTTAAGGCCTATTTCGCTTTAGGCGAATATTTGGCCTTTTTAGCGAACGATTTTTGGGGCGCGCTTTTTTCCTTGGGGGCGCGCGTCATCTTCTTTTTTGTGAGGATACCATGACTCTAGTCAGACCAAATACGGAAATGCGAGCGGGCGCCGAGATAGACGCCTTTTGCGGCAAATGTCATTTGGTGACCAATCATCGCGTGGTGGCTTTAGAGGGAACCAAGATAAAAAAGGTTGTCTGTCTAACCTGTCAAGCCCAACATAACTATCGCAAATCCGCGCCCAAGACCCCAGAGACCAAAGGCGACGAGTCTCAAGCCGCCTTGAGCTCGACCGGGTCAGTCAAAACCGCGAAAACCAAGGCCGCGCCGCCCAAGGTCACGAAAATTAAGCCGGCCAAATCTTCCGCCGAAAAGCCGTCCCAAGAGCCGCGACATGATGGCCAACAACTTGAAGGTCAACTAGACGGTCAAGAAGGAGACCGTCAGGTTGGCGATGATGAGCTCAATGATTTCCTCAATAACGATCAGTTTATGGAGGTTTTGGAGGGAT
The DNA here is from genome assembly GCA_031270705.1 of Deltaproteobacteria bacterium. GTDB lineage: Bacteria > Desulfobacterota > Desulfarculia > Adiutricales > Adiutricaceae > JAIROO01. The sequence continues at coordinate 22,090 of JAISWW010000140.1, read as the reverse complement.
TAGCCGCCGAGGAGCGGCTCGGCGCGCCGGCCACGCCCGAAAAAGCCAAAGCCAAGCCCCGCGCCGCCGCCAAACCATCGACGCGGACTCGGGCTGGAACCACTCGACCGACTAAGGCCTCCAAAGTTCAAGTCCAGGATACTGAGGCCACTCGCAAGCTGTGGCAGGATCTCAAAGCCTCGCACGGCAACGCTCGCTTGATTCCTTACCTCATCTCTGGGGTTTATGAGGCTGGCCAGGCTTTAAGCCACGACCATTTTGGGGTGGGGTTTGTGCAGAAGGTGGTTCATCCCAATAAAATCGAGGTTTTGTTTGAAAACAGCGAGAAATTATTGATTATGATGGAAAAAGAGCCCCTTAAGGTTTAAAGCCATTACGGGCGGGGCGGACTTTTGGGGCCTTTATCTCCCGCCCGATCGCCTTTTTTTGGAAGAGAGCTGAGCATGACTGACATAATAGAAACCCGGCCAGTGCTGGATTTTCATACCCATACCCTTATTTCTGACGGCGAGTTGGGAGCGGCCGAATTAGGTCGCCGGGCCGTGGTCAATGGCTATAAAATTATGGGCCTGGCTGACCACGTGGATCATTCCACTTTGGAACATACCTTGACGAGCGCCCTCATCGCTTGTCGGGCTTTGCCGACTCATCTGGGGCTACAAATTTTGGCTGGGGTGGAGTTAACCCATGTGCCGCCCGACCAAATTGAGGATTTAGTGACCTGGTCTCGGGAATTGGGCGCCCAGTTCGTGGTGGTTCATGGGGAGAGCCCAGTGGAGCCAGTAGCCCCTGGCACCAACCAAGCGGCCATTGAGGCTAGTTGCGACATCTTGGCTCACCCCGGCTTTTTGACCCGCGAGCAGGTGGAGTTAGCCAAAAAGCGCGGCGTCTTTTTAGAGCTCACGGCTCGGCCAGGCCATAGCCTCGCCAATGGCCACGTGGCTAAAATTGCCCTGGAAGTCGGGGCTAACCTCATGTTCAATTCCGACGCCCACGACATTGGCGACATCTTAACCCCCCAAACCCAGCGTTTAGTGGCTTTGGGCGCGGGTTTGACCCAAGAGCAATATCTTAAGGCCATGGACATCGTGGCTAGCTGGGCTGAGTACAAGCTGAAAGATGGGCTAGAGTAATTTTTTGGGCCAACCCTAGTCGGCCAATTCTAGTCGCTCGCCTTCCCGCCTTTTTCAAATGACCAACTTTTCATTATAATATACTGGCCTGGGGGTTCCCCCAGGCCAGATTTTTCCAAGCGGCCAAAAGAACTTTTGACTTTGCCCCAAAGCCTTTTAACGCGTCGGGGGCCTATTTCGCTCCTGGCCCGCCTGGCTATTGTCGGGGGATAATATGAAAAAACATCTGATTAAGTTGGCTATTCTTCTACCAGGGTTGGCCATTCTGGTCTGGTGGGGCTGGGTAGGCAACTTCTCCTTTAGTAGTGGCTCCTTTTACCCTTTTGAGCCGCGGCAAGATTATTACGCTTTGGTCGCCGGCCAGAAAACCTTGGGTTTCTCTAAGCGTCTTGTTACTTTAGACCAAAATACCAAGAATCTTACTTTAACCGAAGATACTGTAATAAATTTGAGCCTTTTAATAACGGAAGGGGAGATCCGCTGTCGATCCACGGCGGTTTTTAGCTCTAGTGGCCCCTTGTTATCCTCTAGGCTCACCATAGATCTCTTGGCCGACGGAAAACCTTTAGCCGACGTCACGAGCTCCATCAAAGACGGCCAGCTTCACTATCGCTTCCAGATAGGCCAAAATATTCGCGAAATAACGAAACCTATCCCCGAAAGTGGCCCGATTCTCATTTCCGGCCTTATCCCTTGGCTGGCTCGGCAACGCGATCTGCCTTTGGGGCGGCCCATCTTTTTCTCTCTCTTTGACCCCTCAAAATTGGAGTTTCGGCCCGCGAGTCTGACTATTATTGACGTTTCTAGCCAAGCCGCCGAGAAAAAGGTTTATAAGTTAGCTTTGTTTATGGATCCCGATCAAACTGACATCTGGGTACAGGCCGATGGTCAGGTGATCAGCCAAAAAGCCACGGGCCTGAAGTTTGGGATCGACGTTTTGACGGATCCCAATCGCCAAAAAGAAGCCCAGCTGGCTTTGGCCGCCCCGCCCAAGCCTGGTATTCTTAAACACGTGCCCAGGGCTTTGTTGGACATGATCATCAATCAAGGCGTTGGGGCTTTGTGGCCAGACGAGGCGGAGGCCAATAAGACCGAAAATCCAGCGAAGACCACAGATGGCCCCTTGGCCGGCCAAGGCCAATAGCGTGTCCACGCCCTTAATCCGTCTGGAGAATGTCTCCAAGAATTATCGCCAACATCAGGCGGTCATTGATCTGTCCTTGACCGTCCCGGCCGGGGAAATTTACGGTTTTTTAGGACCCAACGGAGCGGGCAAAACCACGACCATTAGGATTTTGGCCGGGGCTCTGGCTCCTTCGGCGGGGCGAGTTTTTTTGGCCGGTTACGATCTGGCCAAACAGCCGCGGGAAGCCAAAACTATCTTGGGTTACATTCCGGATCGGCCTTTTTTATATGAAAAACTCTCGGGCTGGGAGTTTTTGCTCTTTACGGCGGGCTTGTATCGGACGCCCACCAAGATCGCCCGGCAAAGAAGCGAAGAGCTCTTAAATCTTTTTGATCTCTGGGATTGGCGCGACGAGTTGATTGAAAACTACTCCCACGGCATGAAACAGCGCCTGATCATGAGCGGGGCCTTGCTCCCCAAACCGCGGATCTTAGTGGTGGACGAGCCCATGGTGGGCTTAGATCCTCGGGGGGCCAAACTAGTCATGGAAATTTTTCGGCGTCTAGCCCGCGAGGAAGGGGTGGCTATGTTTGTCTCCACCCACACCATGTCTTTGGCCTCGCGCTTATGCGACCGGATTGGCATTATCAATAAGGGGCGCTTAACGGCCGAAGGCACGGAAGAGGCTTTGCGGGCCCAGGTTGGCCGCCAAGGGGACTTAGAGGAACTGTTTTTGGAGATGACCAACGAAGGCGAGGCTTAAGGCCATGCGCGAATTTTTCTGGCTTCTAAAACCCTCGATTCTGACTTTAAGAAATTATTTAAAAGACCCTGGACCAGGCGGTCGGGTCAAGATCGCCTCCTTGACGGCCTTCGCCTTGGTCATGTGGGTGGCTTTGTTTTTGCTCTCTTTAAGGATGATTCGCTCTTTTTACTCGGTTGAGGGCTTTGGGGATATTCTGGCTTATAAGACTTTTAACCTTTTATGGTTAACTGGCTCGGCCTTTTTAATATTTTCCGCGGTTATTACGGCCTTATCGAGTTTTTATTTAGCTAAAGATTTAGGTTTATTGATGGCCGCCCCAGTTAGTCGGGAGAGCGTATTTTGGGCTAGATCCGTCCAGAGTTTTTTGGCCAGCGCCTGGATGCCGGCGGCCTTCGTTTTTCCCGTTTTTTTGGCTTATGGCTGGCATTTTGGGGCCAACCCTCTCTATTATTTTTTAACGCCCTTAGCCGCTTTGGGCGTGGCTTTGTCCTCGGCCTTCGTTAGCCAAGCGGCGGTAATTTTATTGGTCAATATCCTGCCGGCTAGGCGCACCAAGGACATCATGAGCTTATTGGGCTTATTGTCTTTTGTGGCCTTGTATTTGGCTTTTCGCTTATTAAGGCCCGAGCGGCTCGTCAATCCCGATAACCTCCAATCCGTGGCCAGTTATTTGGCTTCTCTCCAAACCCCCACTTCCCCCATGCTCCCCACGGCCTGGGCTACGGAGTTATTGTGGCCTTTATTGGGCGGCTCGGCCGAGGAGTTTCGCTGGATCTATCTATTATTATTGGGCTTGGGCGCGGCGGTCTTGGGTTTATTGACCTCCTATGGGGCGGATCTATTATATTGGGTGGGTTACAACAAAAGCCAAGAAGGAGCCAGTCGCCAAAGGGCCGGGGGGCTTTTGAGCTTAGTGGCTTCGGGTTTTCGGCTGGTCCGCGATCCAGAGGCTCGGGCTTTAATGGTCAAGGACTTTAAGATCTTTTTTCGCGATCATACTCAGTGGTCCCAGTTATTTCTCTTAGGGGCCTTAATGATCATTTATTTGTATAACTTTTCAGTTTTAAATCTTAAGCGATATCCCCTACAAGCTTTTTTCTTAGAAAATACCATCGCCTTTTTAAACGTGGGCTTGGTGGGTTTGGTTTCGGCCACTTTAGCCTTAAGGTTCGCTTTTCCCTCCATTTCGGCGGAAGGCTTTTCTTATTGGATTATCCGTTCCGCGCCCCTCTCCACCCCGGCTTTCATGCGCCATAAGCTGATTTTTTGGCTCACGCCCATCATGGCCGTGGCTTTGTTTCTGACTTATTTGACCAACCGCTTTTTAAACGCCGCGCCTTTTATGTCGGCCACGGCTTTTGTTTTGACTTTTATCCTCACCCCTGGCTTATGTTCTTTGGCCGTGGGTTTAGGGGCTAGATTTCCTCGTTTTGAGACCGAAAACCTGGCTCAGGTGCCCACGGGTTATGGGGGCCTTATTTTTATGGTCTCCTCGAGTCTATCTTTATTGGCTCTCATAGGTTTGTCGGCTTGGCCAGTAGTGGCTTATTTGCAGATCCAAAGAGGGCGGGCGGTTTGGGGCCTTAAAGAGAGCCTTTTGATCCCGCTTTTGACGGCCTTGGTTCTGGTTTTGACTTGGCAACTGTGGCGCCGACCCTTTAAGATTGGAGAGGCTTCTTTAGCCATCTATGACGAGGACGCCAAAGGGCCAGAAAAAGGCCTAGAGCCAGAATTAGAGGACGATTTCCTTCTAAAGGCGCCCCGCAAAACCAAAGGACGTCCCAGTCTTGACTGATTCGCCGAAAATTACCCCAGATTTAAGCCCTAAGCCAGAGGATCCATCTAGGCGCTTTTGTTTAGGTTGGCCGCGTCTTTTGGCTCGGTTCGCGACCTTTTATTCTCGCCTTTATCGTTTTCGCTGTTATGGTTATCCCGAGTCCTTTGATGGGCCAGCCATCTTCGCGTGTTGGCATAGCGAGGAGACGGCTTTATTGCCTAATTGTGGCTTCACCAAGGGCCATATCATGATAAGTCGCTCGCGCGATGGGGATATTTTAGCGACTGTGGTCAAGCGCTGGGGGTATTTGGTCAGCCGGGGGTCATCCAGCAAAGGAGCCGTGGCCGCTTTAAGATCCCTGCGCCAGGCTATTGATCAGGGGGATAATTTGATCTTGGCCGTGGATGGGCCAAGAGGTCCAAGGCGCGTGGCCAAACCCGGGGCTTTTTATTTGGCCGCCAAAACTGGTCGGCCCATTTATCCGGTGGGGGCGGCCGTCTCTTGGGCTCATGTTTTTAAGAAAAGCTGGTCCCAGTCGCGCTTGCCCTGGCCTTTTTCCAAAGTGGTCGCGGTTTTTGGCGAGCCCTTGCGCCCAACTTTGGCCGATCTCGATAGATCCGCCGAGGCTCAAGGGCTCATCTTAGCCGAGGCTATCAATCAAGCCACCCAAAAAGCGGAGGAATTCTTAAAAACTTGGCCTAAGCCTTGCTAATAGACTGACTATCCCGGCCCCATCCTAAAAAAACGAGGATAATCCAGGGCCGCCGAGGCCAGCCATGACCCGTAGCCATTCTTCTAAAGCCCTGACTTTCTTAGCTAGTCTTTTGATTTTCAGTTTATTTAGCCAAGCTCCTCTCTTAGCCGAAGTCATGGATCTGAACAAATGGGCCAAAGCCGGTCTGCCGGAATCCATTCGCCAAAAAATGGTCATTCAATCTTTGAGTCATAGAGCTAGGCCGCCTTTGTCGGGGGACTTTTTATTGGAGATGGTGCGCTATGGCGGCGAAAACTTGGCCTTAAGCTATATAAATATGGATTCGGCCACGGCCCAAGAGCCCCAGGCTCCCTTGACCCCAGAAGTCGTCAAAAGATTGATGGGCTCGGGCGTCCCTAGGGCGGATCTGGAAATGGTCATTAACGCGGCCCAAAAGAGCGGCTCTGACCAGTCGGCTACCCTAGTCGCCCCCATAGTCGCCCCCGTCCCCGAAGAGTTAAGGCCAGTGGTCGAGGAAGAGGTTAAGCCTTATAAACCCGCGCCCGTGGTCGCTCCGGCGCGCCCAGAGCCCCCCAAAGCCGAGCCGCTACCAACTCCTTCGCAATTACGGAAAATCCCGCAAACCCTGGTTCCAGGGCAACCGGCGGATCCTTCTCGGCCTCTCCCCCCTAACCCCAGCCCTTATCATATTCGCGAGCCCAAAGGCTCGAATGGGGTTTTCCTGGGCGTCCAAGAAGTCAAAAAACCCGATGGCCATGTCTATCAGGTCAACTCCAATGGCCGCCAAGGTCTCCAGGGTTACGAGGTTCTCTCTCGACCGAGCGGGCATAAGGTTTATCGGCATCATAGTGGCCGTACCGATCAGACATATAATAATGATAATTGGGACAATCAAGAAGAGTTTGGGTTGGATTAAAAAAAATAGAGATTTAAATCGCGGATTTCGCCTAAGGCCCCAAATTTTTGGGGCCTTAGATCGTTTGGCCTGGGGGCCGCGAGTATTTTTGGGAAAAGGCTGGCCAAAACTAAAAATTTATGATATAATAAAACATTTATATATTGACAATAAGAATAAAGATAATTTTTTACCTATACCTAACCTTGAAAATTATGTTATAATGGTCTTAGCCGGTTAAAGGCCAGGGGGCCATGGTCGGCTTTTTAGGGGCCAAAAATGTTTAAGGCGAAAAATAATAGCCTTTTAGGCGAAACCGAAACAAAATCAATTGACGCTTGGCCTAAGCGGATAATATTTACGCCGCGAGATTTACAAAATTCTTTGCGACTGAAAAAAGCTGGGTCTTGGGGGCACGCTCAAGCGGTTCTCCAAACCCTAGACCGCTTAAATATAGCTAGTTTATTGGATCCTCAGCCCTCCGGAACCCGGTCTTGGTTTTTAGGTTTGATCTTGGCCCGGGTTTTAAGGCAAGCCGGGCCAAGGGTCTCCAAATCTTTGCGGGCGACCATAGCCAGAAAGCTCAAGATCCCCCAGAGCGAGGCTTTTCCAGAAGAAAAAGCCTGGGCTTGGTTAAAATTAAGACTTTTGGCTCTCGAAAAGAGTTTGGTCGATCGTCACGCCCGGGCCAATGAGCCAGTTTTTATCCGTTTAAGGGCCCAGCGCGGTCAAGTTGGCTCGGGCCAGGATGACCTGGCCGCTTCGCCTATCTATGTGGCCACCCTCGTGGATCGGCTGGATCGGCCCTTGGGCGGGAGGATTTTCGCTTTGTCGGCCAGCCGCTTATGGCCCAAATTAGAGGACTGGCTCAGCTCTTTAGGCTTAACTAGAGCTATTGTGGTTGGCCAGTGGCGGGCCAGGGATTTTCTGTCCTTAAGAGAGCGTTCCCACTTTGATTGGCTGACCCTTTGGCCTAGTCAGGCTTTACTGAAGCTGGCTCAAGAATTTCTGGATCCCAAAGCCTTTTTTAATCAAGAGATTTTAGCCTTTCAAGATCCTAAAGGGCATCCTAACGAAAGACTCATCGCGAGCCAAAACCTTTGGCTCAAGGCCCGGCGGTCAGAAATTCGTAGAGCTCGCTTAGCCGAGGCTCTGGTAGACCTAGATAAGGCGCAAACGGAGCGAAAAAGGCTCAAAGAGCGAGCGGATTTCGTCCCAGAGCTGGCTGAGCCTAATTTTAAGGCCCTAGCTTTAGAAGATCTGACCCTAGATCCGGAGTATATACTTTTAAAATATTTCTCAAAAAAATATATTGATATCAATTATATTGATGATGGCTTTGAATATAAGCTAAATAATGAAAATATAGCTAATGACGAGATTTTAGATGGCTTAAAGGTCTATAGAACTTCTGTGCCCGAGCTAGTTTTATCTAACGAAGAGTGTATTAGTCAGTTTAAAAAATATAATGAAGAAAGCAATATCTTAATAGCCAGCTATTTAGATGGCCCCAGCCAGGCTAAAAAGATCGACGAGAGCTTAAACGCGAGTTTTATGGTGACGATTTTGGCTCGGTACGTCAAATGGCACATGGAAGAGGCTTGGCGGGCTATTATTTGGCGAAACCCAGGTTTGGCAAGACCGGCCTGGGAACCCCAGGCCGGTCTAGATCAAAGCCCTCTGGAACTAAACGCCGCAACTGGCTGGCCCCCAAAATCGCCGCCAGTCGAGACCCTAAGCGGCGGGTTTGAGGGCTTAATGAGATATCTAGCCAAGGCCCGGGCGCTAAGCTTTTCCGCGCGAACGGCTTGGGGACGGAAGGTCAACTTTAACCGCTTGGCCCTCGATCCTTTTCAGGAAAAAGCCTTAAAAGAGCTGGAAAAAATTCCCCGTTGGCTCTAAAGACCTTTCTTTGGCGGACTAGAGCGGCTAAAAAATTTTATTAAGCCCGTTTATAAACGCTCGGAAGGCCTGGGCGGCTTTATAGGCCCCCTCTAGCGACCTATTGTTAAAGTTAAGGTCTATTTTTTAGGCCGTCCTCGGTCGTTCGTTCTTAAATTTTCCTTGACACCCTTTTCAGAATAGTTTATAAGAAAAATCAGATTGGTTTTTCGGTTTCGGTTTACTGATCGACGTCTTTACGGGCCTTGATCCTGGCTTTTCTGACCAGCTTTACACCGAATTTTCGCGAGCCTTACGGTGTATTATGCTGGTTATGACCGCTTGTTCAACATATCTTTTTCCGTTTCCTCTCAGAGAGATAGCTCTCCTGAGACGGCGCGACTCTATTTCCCTTAGAATTTTAAGAATTATAGCTCTTATTATTAGGCCCTATTCTGGCGTATCTCCGCTAATAGGGCAATTTTTTTATAAATTAGCTAAAAATAGCTAGAAATATAGTTGTTAATTAAAAATAGCCATAGGACAAAAAACGAATCGCTGGCGCCGCGAAAAATTTATAGCGCGAGCGTCAGCCAGAATAGGCGAGGGCCTTTCGGCTCTCTAGGTTTATCTTAGACAGAACTGGACTTGGGACGTTAGAGGCGCCCCCTAGTCCATGATTATATTTCACCTTTTTCTGGCCTTTAAGGCCAAAAACACGTTAACCGTCGCCCCCGCGCTTTGGGGGGCAGCCTTTCTGGTTACGTAAGGACTAGCGATGAGTCTCGCGAAAACCCGCTCGACCAGGATCAGACATTTAAAGAGGGGAAAAAATCATGAGTCTCCGTTTAAGATTGTACATAAGTTTTTTCGCTATGTTCGCGTTAGCCATAGTGATTGGCGTCATGGCCATTTATGACTTTAGTCAGGCCAGAGATGGCATGGCCGTGGTCTCGGCCGTGGAGGAGAACGTCAGCCATGAGGCGGCTCCCATAAGCGAGTTGTTTTTTGAGCTAGCCACTAACACTATATCCACCGGATTTTATTATTACGGCTATTCCTTTAATTTTAATAAAGAGGACTTCAAAAATGGCGAGAATTATCTTGAGGAAGCCCGTCAAGTCGTGGCTAATGTCGAGCGCCTTTTGGCTAATCGCCCGCCTAGTAGTCTTCAGGAAATACGCTCAGCTTTGCCTGTCCTAAAAATGGAAATAAACAATCTTCAACGGATTGCCCAACAACTGAGCGAAACTATTGACGCTTTTGTCGTCGCGCGGCGTGAAATTCCCAAGATCGGGGCCATTATTCAACAGAATATTGACGAATTGTCGCTGGACACTTTAAAATTAGCGGCCCAAACCGGCAATGAATTTACCGCTTACAATCTTGAGGAATCAAAAGCGACGCTAGATAGAAGAATCGATGGCATGACGATGTTATATGAGCTAAGTGTCTATTATAACCAGGCGAGAACCGATTTCTGGCGAGCTCAAAATTTTAGAGGCTCAGAGGCTTTGGGGATTCTGGACAAGAGCGTCAGCGACATTGAAAAAGAAGTTACCAAACTTAAAGAATATATTCCTAAAGGCGTGAAAGACCCGACTATATTAGTTGAATATGAAACAATGGTAATGAATCTTGAAAGTTATCTTGAGAAAATGCGAAATACTCGCGCTACGTACGCTTTTTTGGATAAGCTAAGCGCTGATACCATAAAAAGCTATAGTAAAATACATGATATCTCCGATGAGTTATCTAAATATAGCGCTAAATTACTGTATAATGGCATGGAGAGCCTGACCAAGAGCGAAGAGACCATAAACTCCATTATTTCCAAGTCGATTGTGATTTTGAGCGTCGCGATGGTTTTGGCCTTTTTCGCTGGTCTCGCGCTTTCAATTTTGAACACCCAGGCCATTATTAGGCCCCTAAACAAAATTATCAGCAGATTAACCGAGGGCTCGGCCCAAATGGCCGAGGCCTCGGATCAGATATCTTTAGCCTCGCAAGTTCTCGCCGAGGGGGCGACGGAACAGGCCAGCTCTCTCCAGGAAACCTCCGCGGCTCTGGAAGAAATGGCTTCCATGACCAGGCTAAACGCGGATAACGCCCAAAAAACCGACGATAGCGCCAAGCTGACGGCTCAACTAGTTGAGGAAGGCGGACACTCAATTGAGGCCATGTCCAAGGCCATGGAGACCATCAGCGAGCGTTCGGAGCAAGTTAGCCGTATCATTAAGACAATTGAGGACATCGCTTTCCAGACTAATCTTTTGGCTTTAAACGCGGCGGTGGAAGCGGCTCGAGCGGGCGAGGCGGGACAAGGCTTCGCCGTGGTGGCGGATGAGGTCAAAAATCTTTCCCAGCGGTCGGCTCAAGCGGCCAAAGACACGACGAGCCTCATTCAGGGGACAGTAGAGAGCGTGCGGAGTGGCTCTAACGTGGCCAAAAAATTGTTCGACAGCTTTAAAAAGATCCATGACGGAACTAACAGCATAAGTCATTTGATTGGCGAAATAGCCGCGGCCACCCACGAACAAGCTCAAGGCGTCAGTCAAGTCAATACGGCCGTGGCCCAGATGGATCAAGTGGTTCAACAAAACGCCATGAGCGCCGAGAAGACGACCGCCTCAGCGGAAGATCTAACGACCCAATCCTCCTCGCTTAGCCAAATGGTGGATGATTTGGTGACCATGGTCTTCGGCAAGTCTTCAGGCGAAAGCCCCCAATATTTAACCAATGGAGAGAACCATAAAGGGAATGGCGATTTCAAGGCCGCGGTTGGCCTAGATTATCAGGCCCCCAACACGGTAAGTTTGGCTAATCGTTTGGTTCCTGTCCCGGCCAGCTTTAGGAAGAGTCGCCTGAATTCCCCTTCCTCTTTGGCGGTGAACTGATAGATCTTTATGATCGCGGCCTCAAGGCCGCGATCAATAATGTAAGGAGTCAGGATCTTAACTCTCGCCGTTCGCTCCTTGAAGCCCCTAGGCGCCTCTCCAGGGGCGGGGCGGCTAATGAGAGGCGATAAGGCCAAGCCGCTCTGGACGGCCTAATTCAAAAAGGGCGCGAAAAAAACATTTCGCGCCCTTTTTCTAAATGACCTTCATTTTTAAGTTTTGAATTTACAATCATATAGAAATATATTTATAGTTTTTTAATGAAATATTAAATTTAAGATATAATAAAACTTTAAAATAATTTTATAGAGTAATATCCGCTTAAAACATAAAGGCTCTAAGCGAAGCGAAAAGGCTTCTGGCAAGACAATCTCGCGCCTTTATAAATTCTCATTAAAAGGCGCGATATTCTTGCTATTATAAAAAAAACGGGAAAATTACCCAAATCGCGAACATTTTTTGGATCCTCCGAGAGAGCCGTTTTAGACTGTTCGCTTTCTTTTTTCCTAAGAAGGGCCAAAAAAACTAAAAACCAGCGTTCGCTGGCTATGTATGCTATACTTTATAGGTTGATTAATGAATGGCCTTGGTAAATAGGTTGGCCCTTAACCTTTGGCTCTGGCCCTCTTTTTTGTCGGCTCTAATCTGGCCTTTGGAATTCTCCGCGCCTAATTTGGGCGCCGTGGATCTAAGTTTTCGAGTCGCGCCCTAGGACTTTTAGGCTTTAAAGATTGATTATATGATCCCAACCAGTTCCAAGCCCCAGGCCCAGACTTTTGACGTCGCTACGCTTTTTCGCGAAGTCATGTTAGCCCGAACCCGCGTTTATCGCGTGGCCCCACCCACGCCCATGGAGATTCACTCTATGGAGGGGGATTGGCGGATGCTTTTAAAAAGAGAGGATCTCTCGGAGATCCACTCCTATAAATGGCGCGGGGCTTTTAATTTTATTAGCGCTCGAGTGGCCGAGGCCAAAGCTCAAGGCGTAGTCGCCGCCTCGGCTGGCAACCACGCTCAAGGGGTGGCCAAGTCAGCCGCTATTTTGGGGGTTAAGGCTCACCTTTTTATGCCCAAGTCGGCTCAACGTTTAAAGGTCGAGTCAGTAGCCCGGTTAGGCGGCGATCTGACCAAGATCCACCAAGTTGGCGATAGTTATGACGAGGCGGCGGAGGCGGCCCATTCTTTCGCCGAAGAAACTGGTTGTCTTTACGCGCCACCCTATGACGACGTTTTAGTTATGGCTGGCCAAGGCGTCTTGGCTGACGAGATGATGACGACCCCAGATCGCCCGGACGTGGTATTTGTTCAGATTGGCGGGGGAGGGCTAGCCGCTGGGGTGGCCACGGTGCTCAAATCCTATGATAGCCGAACGCGGGTAATTGGCGTGGAAGCCGAGGGGCAAGCCTCTATGGCCGCGGCTTTTCAGGCTGGCCAGCCTGTTCCTTTGGCTAAGGTGGATATTTTTTGCGATGGCACGGCGGTCAAAAAGGCTGGTCATTTAACTTATCCCATTTTAAAAGAGCTTTTGGATGACTTAATAGTTGTTTCGACCCAAGAAGTGGTGGCGGCCATTGAAGAGTTATGGCGAGTGGCTCGGGTCTTGCCTGAGCCTTCCGGGGCCATGGGCTTAGCCGCGGCCAGGCGCTGGTCGGGGGATTTGGCTGGCTTAAACGTGGGCGTTATCTTAAGTGGGGCTAACTTGGATTTTCGGCGTCTTGGCCAGATCTCCAAGTCCATTGACGCTTCCACTGGCCGGGCGGTTTATTACCAAGTGACCTTGCCAGAGCGGCGCGGCATGATGCTCGCTTTTTTGACGGCCATAAAACCGCTGGGCCTAAATATCAGTCATCTAATGGTTGGTCAGACGGAAGCGGATTTGGCTTATCCCATCATTGGCTTTGAGGGCGATCAACCGCGGATCCAGGCCTTGGAAGGCCTCATGATCCAAAATGGCTATGAGTTTAAAGACGTTTCTAATCGGCCAGATCTGCCTTTTCGGGTGGCTCCTTTTCAGCCGAGTTTTTTTCAGTTCCCCTTCGCCGCTATTTTGAACTTTCCAGAGCGACCTGGGGCCTTAACGGAATTTTTAGAGAGGATAGCCGCGCTAACCAATATCTCTTATTTTAATTACGTTCACTCTGGCGAGCAGGTGGGCCGGGCTCTGGCGGTCTTTTGTTTTGACAACCTGACCAATCGCGAGCGTTTTTTGGCTGATTTGCAGGCTAATGGCCCAAGTTTCACGGATCTGGCCCAAGACACTATTAACGCCTTGGGCCTTGGCTAAAGCTTAAAACCTGTTTAGGCGAGGGGTTCTGGCCACAGACTCTAAACCTTATGACAGATAACCCTTAACCCTTGAATATTTGTCAAATCTTATCTTTTAAGCGCTAATATTCTACAACAACTATAGATTTTTTATGGATAAAATAAAAAATAATATATCTACCTTTGATAAAACTGATTATTCAATCGACTTTGGAGATATTTATGTGGTCAATGAGTCGATAAAATCATCAGGATTAGCAAGTTTATTTAATAATTGCTATTTAAATAATAAAGATACTTTGTTTTCTTTAATATTATTTAGATTGCTTAGTAAAAGCGCTAATTTTTTTGCCGCTAAGTGGTGGGAAACCTCTTTCGCCAAGTATTTATTTCCCACCGCCGAATTAACTATACCTCAGATAAACAACTTTTTGGTTGATTTAGGTGATAAAACTGTTTTTAATAATTTTTTACCTAACTATTTTAATTATTTACAAACTGATCTTGGACTATCACATGTTTTATTTGACATTTCAAGGTTACATAATGAAGTAAATATGACTTTTATTCCATCTTATAGCCAATATAGATCATTTTACCATAAAATTAATCTATTACTTGTTAATAAAATTGACTGTAGCTATCCACTTTATTATAAATATATCCCAGAACATATGCTAGATATTTCTTCAATTAAAGACACATTGGATGAGATTAGTAATTATAATATAAATATAAATAAGATTATAGTAGGCTCAGATTACTGTTCTGAAAATAATATTTATCCTATAAACGATAAAAATATAAATTTCATAACAAAATTATCTCCTAAAAATGATATTTTTTCTGAATTATTAGAAAAATATGTTCCATCTTTGGAGAGTCTGGAAAATTTTATAAAATTTGGCCATAAAAATTTATTTGTTAAAAAGATAAATATAAATTTATTTAATCGAGATATTAACGCTTTTATTTGTCTTGATGTCAAAAAACGAGATATAGAAAAGCAAAAATTCCTTAATCATGTAGATAGATATATGACAAAAGATTATTTTAATTATGCTTTGCCTTATTTTGGGGTTTTTATCCTGGCCTCATCATATGATATATATCCAACTGAAATTTTACAATTATATTATTATCAATATGAAAACGAACTAATTTTTGATTTTTTAAAAACAGATAGTGATATATTATCGGCTAGATATACCGCGCCAGCGGTATTTAAGGGGTATCTATTTTTATGCTTCCTTTGTTCTATCGTTCAATCTTATTTGTCTGAAAGCTTGAAAAAAATTAATTATACTTATATGAATGCTTTATTCGATTTAAATAAGTATCATTGCAGAGTTTATAGTAATAGATTAGTGCCTGATGTGACTTCAAAAGAGATTAGAACTATCGCTGATTGTTTGAGTGTGCAAATACCTAATTTAATTGATTTATAATCTTTTTTAATTAGTTATAACAATATATTCAGCTTTGAACTATCTAAATAAATAATATTTTTAATAAAGTTGAGCTGGTTTAAAGCTAGATAAAGCGTTTTTGCGCGACAAATATGAGGTAGCCATGGGACTGACTAAAAATTCTTGGCGGCCAGCCTAAAATATCCTCCAGAGGGCCAGTTTTTCCAAAAAAATGATAATAAAATCAACTATTTAATAATTTAATGACTGGGCAAAAAAGTTTTCCTTGACCTAGCTCTAACAATAGAATAAATTCTCCAGAAAGTTAGGCTCAAATATTTCCGTTTAACCCCCCACAGGCAGTTGGCGAGCGAGCAAATGAAAAAATCTAAAGGGTTTATAAGGTACCAAATTAGAAGTAAAAAGAATAGTAATATAGTTTATGGCTCATATTGTATTCCTCGCAGGATAGGTAATAAGAAGAAAAATATAGAATTATGGCTTGGAAGAGTCATTGATAAGAAAAATAATATTTTTTTTACCCGTAAACAAGGATATTATAAATTTACCGCGACTAATAACTCTGAAGAACAAATTACTTTATTGACTGAAAATGAATTGGAACAATATTATAATATCGATATAACTACTTTTCCATATAAAAATATTAGTGATAAAAATGATAAAATAGCGTCGATGATTTCTTTTGGCTCTAGTTATTTTATATATAACTTTATTATTGATAATAATTTTGATTCTATTTTTAAATTCATCTTTAAATCTGATTATGATAGTATTTTATCATTACTTATTTTTAAAATCGCAACTAATAATCCTTATAGTTATGTTCATGAGTGGTGGCAATCTAGTTATTGTAGGATTTTATTCCCGGGGGCCAATCTTCAGTCCCAGAATATTAATGAATTATTTACTAATATTGGCGCGGAAAATAATTTGAAAACATTTTTTTCCCAATATATTGATTTCTTTAAGCAATTAAACGATATAAATACTATTTTATTTTATAGCGATGGTTTGCCAAATGATATTACTAGCAATAAAATTCCTTTAATAGTTGTGATGGATAAAGTTACTGGCTTACCAATTTATTATCGTTATTTTCCAGACAATATAGTTAATATATCAACTTTTCACGCTATTTTATCTGAATTAAATGAATATGGGATTAATATTGATAAATTAGTTTTAGACTCGGGATTTTATTCAGAAGATATTATTTCTGAGCTATTTAACCTCAAAATTCCTTTTATGACTAGAATGGTTAAATATAAAGGTAAATATGAATTATTAGTCAAAAATACCACTCCTAGTATTGAGAGTCCCTCTAATTTGGTTCATTATGGCGAGAAGACTTTTTTCATAAAAAAAGTCAAAACAAACATATTTTCCTCTGATATTAGCGTTAACGCGTATGTTTGTTGTGATCCAGAAGTTAAAAGGAACGAAGAATTAAATTATTTTAATGACCAATTACATTTTGGAATATTTTTAATATTAACAAATATGGATTTATTGCCAGAAGATATATTAGCTTATTATTATTATCGTCAATCAATGGAACAACTATATGATTATATTAAGAATAATATGGATATTTTGCCCGCTAAGACGCGCTCTATGGAAACATTTGGAGGACATATACTGATTAGTTTTTTAGCGACAATTATTCATATAGCCATAGATAATAAACTTAAAAAAAGTGGATTATCATTTATAAAATTTCTTTTTAATATGAATCTTTTTAACGCTAAAGTATATAAAACTAAAATATCTCCTGATATTAAAACTAAAAATATTCAAAATATTAGTAAAGCCCTTAAAATTAAGGTTCCAGCTAAAATTGATGTTAATTAATAGTTATTCTACTATATTACTGGTTTCAGTAAAAATTAGGCCAAATATTTAGAAATTTTTATGGGCGCGTAAATATCTTCGGGAAATACATGGTAATATAGATCTATATTAACTATACAATAGTTATTTAATATAAAATTCTATGAATTTAGGATAATTTTATGAGATTTCGAAAAAGTTTCAAATTACTTCCGGGAATACGCCTGAATTTTAGCAAAAAAGGCTTTTCCAGCGTTTCCATTGGTCGACCTGGGGCGACCCTAAACTTAGGTCGTCGAGGGGCCTATGTCAATGTTGGCCTCCCCGGCACAGGCATTTCCCATCAAGAAAAATTGTTTGGCCCTTCTCGTCAGACCTCTCAAACTCGGTCGGTTCCTCGCCCTAAATCTCAACCGGCTCTGCGGCCTAGCCCGTTGCCCACAAGGCCTGTCCAATTACCCACAGCGCAGGAGCAAAATTCGGCGCGGTTAAGCGCCTTAACGGCTCAGGTCTCGGCCCAAAACCTTATCTATGGTCAGGCCATCAGACAGCGCGATAAAATCAAAAATCCTTTGGAACTGGTGGCCGAATACCTCCGGCCTCCCCAAACAGAGCCTGAGTTCCCCTTAGGTTGGTTGGCTTTAACTATTTTGGGTTTTTTGTTTTGTGGATTTTTTAATTTTAATCCTATTATTATAATACTTGCTGTTATTTTACTTATTAAACCAATACTGTTACTTATTAAATATTTTAAAGAGTTTTATACACGTGAAAATGAAGTTAAAAAACGAAAAGATCTTTTATCTAAAGCTAAATATAATGATATTCCAGCTATGGAAGAGATATTATCGACAATTTTAAATGAAATGGGGCATTTTTGGTTTCAAGCGAATGTCTCGTTTGACCTAGAGTTGGTGGAAAGCGCTATATATTTGGATGTGGATTTACCAGAAATAGAGACTTTCCCCCAAGTTAAGCCCGTGGTCGTTAAATCTCGCTTGACCATAGAGAACCAGCCCAAAACGTCTAAAGAAATAAACATCGAGTATCAAATTTACGTCCTGAGCTTAACCTTAAGGCTAGCTAACTTGATTTTCGCCTTTTTTGGCCAGATCGCGACAGCTACTATAAGTCTTTACACCCAAAGAATAGTTAAAGACACCAACAAAATTGGCGATGATTACGTTTTATCCGTTGTTTTTGATCGAGCCCGTTTTGATCGATTGGATAAGGTCTCTTTGGATCCAGCTCAAATTGTCTTGATGTTTGAGCCAAGGATTATATATCTGCCAGATGGCTCTTTAGGCTCCATTGAGCCTTTCGCCAAACCTTAAAGCGTTATGAATTAGCTAGCCACAGTAGAGCCAGAGCTGGGAAAAATATCTAGAATTTTGTGTTACTCAAAAAGTGGATATTCTCAAAATTTTCTGGGCCATTTTGGCCTACATTTCGCGGCTAAAAATGGGCCACTCTCTATGGGGTAAAGGCTAAATTCGCGCGAAAGTGGGCCACTCTTAGGCGTCGCCCGTGGCTGGCCCTCTAAAGGCGTGATTTTGGGGTGGCCTATTTTTTTTGAGAATTTAAAAATATTCGCGCGATGGCCTAGTTTTTTTTGAGAATATCCAAAAAAAGATGGCTTTGCGAAAAGTCTGGAATACTGGAATTATTATATATTTTTTGTAGTGATTCTTAAAAAAAGGGGTTTTTGCGAGGTCATCAGAATTCCAACTGATCGAGACCAGAATAGGGATCTAGAGACCTTAAGGTTTTGGGAAAAATTTCCTGTCCGAAGCCCCAAAATATTTTTGTCCCGAACTCCTGTTTTTTAAAAAAGGGGGGTTCGCGAAGCCATCAAATTTTAGTTAACGCCCTAATTTCCCTTTTAAAGTGGCTTAAACGCGCGCGGTCAAAAGGGATTGACTCGTAGTCTTGAAATTGGTAAAATGATTTTAAAAGGATGCTGTTTTCATGTCTATGGGAAAAAATGAACCTTTAGATAGTCCAATTATGGAGCCGCTTAGTTCCGGCGCTCTCACTATAAGCGACACAGAAATTAGACTACGCAGAATCGAAGAACTGCTGTTCTCGGCTCAGACGGTCGACCAAAAAACGACCGCCAAGCTGGAGGAGAAGCCCATCGCGAATACGGTTCAGGCAGACAATAATAAGGATCTTGACTCTACACTCAAGTTATTCATGTGGTCTATCAGCTTATTTGCGCTTATTATTGTTGGGATTGCTGTACCTGCCCATTATTCTTTATCAAACAAGATAGACAACAAGATAGACGCTTTATCAAAAAAGATAGACGACAAGGTAGACGTTTTATCCGCCAGGATAGATGATTTGATAAAAACGGTGTCGGATATGCGGGTGGATATCGGCAAACTGCAAGTATTTACGGGGCAATCCACCGTCTCGGAACAGCAAAAGTCTCCCGCTTCAGCGGAAACCAAAGGCGAGGCGATTCCAGACCAGAATTCTCGATGAGAAAGATATCCTGATGAAATCTCTGAAATCTGGTTTTTCCTGGCAGATATTATAAAATAATTAGTTTTAAACCCTGGTATTATATTGTTATAAAACGTTATAAATACTAGAGAGACTCAAAAGGTTCTAAAAATTGTCCACATTGGTATTATTAGCCAAGGTGGACAATTTTTTTGGCGCGGAGGCGTCTCAGGTCGCCTAACTTTATAACTTCAGATAAGGCTAAAGGGCGAGTAAGTTTCGCCCATAATAATATTACCGAACAAATGGTGTTTTTGAGTAAGTGTAGTATTCTTTATCAACACATTCTCTAAATTTATCTATATCAGAGATTTTAGTACATAAAGGATATGTTTTTGAATAAGTTTTGTTAAAAGATGTCATATTACCATCGTAATAGGTGTCAGTTACACATCTTTTGTAAGCGGTAGAAGCGTGATCTTCTACATTTCTGCAGGCGGGATAGCGTCTGTTATCATCGTCATCGATCGGATTGAGTGACCTTCCTCCGCCCCGGTTGTCGCTTTGACGATTATCGCCGCCCCGGTAGTTATCCTGGCGATTGTCGCCTCTTCTGTTGTCATCCCTTTGGTTATTGTCGCGACGGTCGACATTTCGGCGATTATCGCCTCTGTTGTCATCCCTTCGGTTATTGTCGCGATGGTCGACATTCCGGCGATTGTCGCCTTTTCTCTCATCCCTTCGGTTATTGTCGCGACGGTCGACATCCCGGCGATTGTCGCCTCTCCGGTCATCCCTGCGGTTATTGTCTCGACGATCGATATCCCGGCGATTATTGTCATTACGGTTTTTATGACTGAAATAGTTTCTTTGGACACATTCCTTATAACGTTTGGTGTCATGGTTTTCTATCCGACTGCATTTGGGATAGCGTTTGTCATCGCGGCGATCGTCAAAACGGTCATTGTCCCGGCGATTGTCACGCCTGTTGTCTCGACGATTGGAGGGACTGTTGACCCGGCGGCCATCGTTACGGTTGTCGCGACGATCCGCGATCGTCTGGATGGAGCCTAACGCTCCTTCCGAGGCCAACAACTCTTGACCTGAGGTCAGGGCTTCGGTCGCTAGGACATAATTGTCTTGGCTGGGGGAGCCATTAAAAACTTCCGCCTCGGCCTTGGCGGAAAAATCGACAGCCACTAGCGCCAAGACGGCGAGGAAAACTGAGAAAAAAATTCTTTTACTAACTTGGGCCATAAATCACCTCAATCTAAAATACCAGGTTTAAAAATAGGAAGCTGAAATAATATACAGCGTCATAACTAAAAATTCAATTTTTAGCGTGAATTTAAACATAAATTTTCAAAAATGTGGAACAGCAAGAAGTGGGCCAAACCCAAATTTTTGAGCCCTAGCGAGGATTATCTAGAGCTAGCCTTATTTTTGAGCTTTTAAGCTGGGGAGAGCTAAAGTTTAACTCAAGGGAAAAAGGATACGTTTTGGCCGCGATAGAGTAATTTTTCCCCAGGTGAGCCGAACAAAAAGTAAATTTAAATGTTGTGATTTTATTAATTTATATGTTATAGATATGATAATAAAATATAATTATTATATTTTATCGCCGTTAAGTTAGGCGGATAAAAAGGGCGCGCCAAAGTTTTGAGGTTGAGGAGTTTTGGATCAGAGCCCTGATTCTTGGTTCTTTTTTAAACATATGGTTCATTTATCCTCAGACGAGATAGCTCCAGCCACTGGGACTCATAGCGGGTTTAGGGAGATTGCTTGGCGAGTTTTTAAATTTTCTGGGGTAGATGGATGGGTTGGATGACGCGCTATGGTAGGGTTAGCTCTAGTCCCTCAAAACTTCAAAAATCTAACTTTAATGGCCATATTTAAAAGCCTTTAGCCAATCATTAAAATCTATCATTCCAGCTTTTGGCGAGTTAGCCCTTCGAATTCGACTCTCAAAGACTCTAACTTTATAGATCATAGGCTCATGTTCCAAGCCTAAAGATTAATACCAGCCTTGGTTCAAAAATAGAGCCTGTTTGCCTCAGGACAGATAGACCAAAAAAATTGAAAATATTCATATCTCTCTGACTTAAAAGGCGACTTAATTAGAAAATTAATTAGTGAGCCGATATTTTTGAAAATCAAAAAATTCCCAAACCTTAGGCAAAAATTTTGTTGAAATTTTGAAAATTACAGGGTTGATAATGAAAATGATTCTGACTTACAATAACAAGCAGTGAAATTTTTATAGTTAGCCTAAGGATTGTAGAGGCGAGATTTTAAGCCATTTCTCTACTCTTAAGGTCTCTTGATTAAGGGAATGATACTCCTACTAACTCTTGGCGGTGGCCGCGAAAGGCCTGGAAAAAGGCTCGCGGACATCTAAAAGCCAGTCCCAGGGGATAGTCGTCTTTCCCAGAACAACTCCTTATTCAAAAGATTAGGCGGCGTTGGATCAATAGTCTTTTGAAGCCGCCAGCCTCTAAAGGCAGGTGGATCTATTTTAAACCAAAGGCCAAGGCTTTTGCCCCTTGTGGCTAGTCCATGGCTTACAGATCTTAATGATAAGTTTTTTTTGTTCGCCTGGAGCCAGGGAAGGCTCCGCTATATTTTCCAAACGGTTGGACGCGCTCTGTGGGTAGGCGATAATTTTGCCATTAGGTTGGCTGGAAAAAATATCTTTGAAGAATATTTCTTCGAACGATAATTAAAATAAATTCAATGATAAGATACTCAAACATAGATAAAACGTATGTCTTCACTCATGCTTTAGAGTTGGCACGATTGTTGCTCTCTCTCTCTCTCTCTCTCTCTCTCTCTCTCTCTCTCTCTCTCTCTCTCTCTCTCTCTCTCTCTCAATCTATCTATCTCGCAAAATAACAAAAAAAAAAAAAAAATATAAAAAAAAA
>JAISWW010000132.1 GCA_031270705.1 Deltaproteobacteria bacterium | reverse complement strand
AGGCTTTGGCTGGGGTTTTTCGGGTATGATTTCTTCTTCCAGCGGCGGGGCGATGGGAATAGCTTCTGGGATGGGAATTACTTCGGCCAAAGGAGCTATCTCTGGCTCAACTGGCTCTTCAGCGGGCGGCTCGGACTCTGGCGCCGCCGCGGCTGGAGCTGGGCCGCCACTTCCCGCCTCGGGGTCGCCAGAACCAGCCAGTTCCCCAAAACTAACCAAATGAGCGCGCAAAATCAAGGGCTCCGGGTAATTCGAAACGCCCACGGCCCAAACTAAAAAATCGGTTAAAAAAAAGGCTAAGATTAAATGTGTAAAAATTGAAAAAAATAAAAAAGGCCTCATTGAGGAAGAAGTCGCGACTCTATCTTGGGGCTCCTCACAAGCGCCAAAGCTATCTGAAAAATCGGACGTCATCAGGCTCTCGCTAAACAGGGCGAGATTAGGCCCATCCGGATTGATAAGCCCAGCTCTAAATTGTCTCAAGATTGCGCCGCTTCTACCATCGTTCACTTTTAGCCTCTACCAAAACCTTGAATCTAACCTAACTTAAACGTCAAAACCTAGGCGCTTAAATAAATCGCCTATTCAGAAGGCTTACGCTCATTAAAAATAATAGACCATCATTCAGGCGCCGCCACATAACATAATGTTAAAATTTAAAAGCCTTTCGGCTAAATAGTCGAAAGGCTTGAAATTATTTATTAATAGTTTCCAGTTAAGCCCAGAAAAAAAGATCTTCCTGGTAGAGGATAGTAATAGGCTAAATAATAATTTTTATCGAAAATATTTTTGGCCCCTAACTCTACCGTGAGATATTCATTGATGTCATAGGTCGCCTTTAAATCAGCCGTAAAAAATCCTGGCGCCTTACAATTGGCGTTGTCGGGATCAGAGCTAATATAAAAATCTGAGCGCATGTTGGCCTGGGCGGTAATGGACAGATTATTCATTGGCGAAACAACCGCGTAAATAGAGCCTTGAGTTTTGGGAATATCAGTTAGAAGACTGTCACTTCTAGCCGAAGTGTCCGTTTTCCAATCCATAACCGTTAAAGAAGCGCCTGTTGTAACATATTTATTTAAAATAAGCTCAACTCCAGCCTCTAAACCATAAACTGTCGCTTTATCAATGTTTTTACCGAAACGTGAAGAATTGAAATCAACGCTGACCATAGTAATTTTATCTTTAGTGGTGGTATAAAACGCGCTAGTCGAAAATTTTAGCCAACCTCCCACCACGCCTCGATAACCAACCTCAAAATGATCGGCTTTTTCGGGCTTTAAATCAAATGACATGGCATCATCAAAAGTAGCGCTATAGCGATCTCTTTGGAACCTTTCCCACATTGAAGGGAAACGACTTTTTCTGGCGTAAGTTAAATATATTTGATGAGTATTGGGTAGATCATAGAAAAGGCCCAATTGGTAATCAAATAAATCATTGCTATCCATATCCTGGTCTCGAAGAGGAATCATCACGTTACTATTGGTTCTCATTTTATCAACGATATCTGGCGTTCTGCGGCTATAGGAAAGCCCTAAAACGGCGGTTAAGGCCTCAATAGGTTTATAGGAATACTCTCCGCCTAAATCCCAATAATGCTCCTGAATATGTTCGCTCATCACCCCATCACTATCCCTTATTTCCTTGTGGGACAATTTTCGATAACCAACCGACCAGGATATCTTATGACTAGGATTGATCTGATGATCAAATCGGCCCCTAATTCCAGACGTGTACTGGTCATAACCTGAATCGCCATTTTGGGGAGCCGCGGGCTTTTTGCCAATCAGCCGCGTATAGGATTCAATCATGTCCTTATGTTTATCAAGGTAGGCCACCAATTGAATATGAGTTTTCTCCCCTACATCCATGTTGGCGTTGACAAAATATCTTTTAGTCTCGTATTCAGGCCAACGCCATAGACGAGTGCCACCATATTGACCAAAACCGTTACCCAAATTAGTATAGTTGGGATCTATTTCAGCTTGAGCGGTGATGGGTTGGCCTTTAACAAAATCCTGCAAGATCGTCCCAAACATGATATCGATCTTCTCAGTCGGCGTGAAGCCAAGTATCGCGTTCAAGCGGCGATTCCGGTAATCGGAATTGACTCTTCGTCCGCCTTTCTCAAAATATCCTGGCGAAAAATTTTTAGATAATCTGAAAAAGTCTTGCTCATCTTGGACAGCGCTAACCTGGAGGTAGAATAGATCCTGTTTAGTTCCTATTCTTACGCCCATAAAACGACCTTGATCATCGCCTTGTCGGTCAAAATAATTTTTATATTGGGCTTTGAACTCCAGAGCTCTGGTCGGCTTATGAGTTTTAACATTGAGAATTCCAGCCAACCCAAAACCGCCATTCAAAAGAGGCGTGCTATACCCTTTAGAGATATCAATGGTTTCCGCGTCAAAAACCAAGACGTTATTAAAATCAAATTGATTGCGGTAAGCGGTGGCTACTGGAATGTCGTCTAAATACATGCCTACCTGGGTGGTGGTGGAGCCTCGAATAGAGAAAGCCGTCTCGTTTCGCCCAGCGACTTCCAGCTGGGTTATTCCTGGAACTCCGCTCAGAGCCTGCCAGATATTTATGGCGCCTTTCCGTTCAATGTCAGTTTGGGTGACGCTGTAAACTGTGTCTTTGGGCGCGGAAAACTCAATAGGCTCAAGGCGAACCTCTTCCAAATTCTGGGCCTCGATGGAATAATCGTTAGCCAGAAGCAGAGCCAAGACCATAATCGCGCCGCATAACAATTTCGTCATTAAAAACCTCATTTAAAAAAAATGATTTAGTAAAAAAATATAGTTATATCGCAAAATAATTTGCGCTATAAAATATTTTAAAAATTAATGATACAGTCAAAGAGTCTCATAAAATCTTTGCCAGCTGAACTTGAATAGAGCCATAAGCTAAGGGTCTATTCCCAAATAACTTAAAATATCGCTTGCTTCCAAGGTCGATCCGATAATTTACCCAAAAACATTTGGGGTCATGAGGCTTTCTCTAAACAGGCCGATATTAGGCCCATCCGGTTTAATAAGCCCGGCTCCAAATCGTATAAAGACTCCACCGCCGCCACCGTCGTTAATTTTTGGGCCTCTCCCCAACCTTGAATCTGACCAGCTTTTAGCATCAAAACCTGGCCACCTAAATACATGGCCTGTTCTGGATGGTGAGTGGTCATTAAAAATGACAGGCCCTCATTTTGCAGACGCCGCATAACGTTTAAGACTAGAGTCTGATTGGCTAAATCCAGTCCGCTGGTCGGCTCGTCCATTAGGACAAACTGGCTATCTTGAGCTAAGGCCCTTGCGATGATTACCAATTGCTGTTGACCGCCAGAGAGCTCGGTGACTGGCCGACGGGCCAAGGACTTAACGCCAACCTT
>JAISWW010000052.1 GCA_031270705.1 Deltaproteobacteria bacterium | reverse complement strand
TGAATAGGGACGTCGTACTCGTCAATAAGGATCGCGACCCGAACTCTTTCGGGATAATAAAACTTAGAGACTAATTTTGTAAGGATATTGCCTGGCGGCGAATCCTTTTCTATATCCAACTCGTTAAGGGAAAGGCCATTATCTTGCGCCGCCATGTCAAGTTGGGTTTTTATAGAGTCCAAAAGTTCGGCCTTGGTGTCGCAAGAGCCGACCATGTTCAGCTTCACTACCGGGTATTTTTTGAAGTCGTAATCCGAGGAGTCGATCCAAAGGCCCTTAAAAAGCTCGCGATTACCTTTTAAGAGTTCCGCCAGGGCGCCAATAATGAGCGATTTGCCAAACCGACGTGGCCGAGAAAGGAAACAACAGCCTCCTTCAGTAACGATTGGATAAAAATACTTGGTTTTATCCACGTAAAGCAGATTTTGTCTTCGAATTTGAGGGAAACTTTGACCTTCAGATGGAAGTTCTAACATGATAGACCTCATTATTGGCGATGTTGATGGGAGCCACTCCACTTTGCGCTATTACTATAATTACTATAGCGCTTGCGCTATTCGTTTTCAACCATCGCTCGCGCCGCGCTTTCCGCGCCTTCCGCGCCTTCTAGAAAATGGCGGCTTATAATTCCTCCGTTTTAAAGAGCGGCCAGACAGCTTTTCTGGGCTGGCTGTGTCGCCTATCCTTTTGAGTCAAAACTTTGTCGAGCCGCGCGATTTCGCCTCGACGCCGATCCTTAAAAAACCGCCCAAATGAAAAAGGATAGCCGGCCCGAGGCGAGTAAAATTCAAACCCGCGGCGACTTTAACGCCAAAAGGGCTTTTGATATTTTGAAGGCTAAACTTAATTTCCCGAATATTAGCCTGGCTACAAGGGATTATTAACGGCTTTTTAACGAGTAAGCGTACCGCTAAATCTTTATAAGCCAAAAGCCGCTGGGGAACTTTTTTAGCCTCCAGGCTGTTCAGACATGATTTCTTGAAATTATACCCCGTGACGATTATTAGGGCTCTAGTAAAAACCCGCCGAAGAGGAAAAGGATACCCGGCTCGGGCCGCGTCGCGCTCACTCCCCATTCCGAAGGTCGCCTAGGATTGTCTTGCCATTCATAACGGGCGGTAACCACGGCGCGCGAGCCTGCCTCTAGGTAGCTATTGTTTGGGTAAGGTTGATTTGGAGAGTTATTCTAGAAGCTTTAAACTATACACTACTTCCGTGATCGCTATACCCAGGATAATTTATAAAATTTAAAGCATATTCATTTTATTATAAAAACTTTTGATTAAATCTTATTAATTTTTTCAATAACTAGTTCTTTAAGTGCCTCTTCATGAGTTTTATTTATATGAAGAAGAATATCTTCAATATTTGTTAAGGAAGGGCAACTAATTTCAGGTGAGATAGTCACAGTGAATAATTTACTGATTAAATCAATATTATCTAGTGATTTATTTATATAATTAATCGCTGATTTATCCAATTCAGATTTTTTCCCCATATCTTGAATGAAAGCCCGCAAGTCATTCAGGTCACTCTGGAACTTCGAAAACGCGGCTAGTTTTTTGTTTTGATCATTTTTTTTCATAACCTGGTTTACTCCCTGTTAGACTTCCCACTTTACTCTTTGGAAAATCAACCTAAGGCCAACCAGATAATACCAGGCTTCCAAAAAAAGACAAAATTTTTAGGTAGACCCTTTAAATGGCTGGGCCAAACGTTTAAATTTTATCTTATAATTCTTACTTTTTTATCTTTTTAATTGATATAAGATTTAGTTAGCGTTAAAAGAATTTGTATATATTAACTTATAAAATTAAAAGTAAAAAATAGACAAAACATTCAACAATCGCCTATAATAAAAATATAGACATAATAAGCTAGCCCCTGAAAAACTAAAAACTTAAGGCGCCTTAGGCCTGCTTGACCCTAGCTTTAAACTGGTCTTGACAAAACCCTAGCTTTTGGAGTTAAATCTATCACGCCAATGACGAAGCGATTGGGGGCCAGGAAAACCAGGAGCCCAGGAGATCTGTTTCAGCGTTGATGTTAAGGGCGGACATAGCTCAATTGGCAGAGTACAAGCTTCCCAAGCTTGGGGTTGCGGGTTCGATTCCCGTTGTCCGCTCCATAACAAAATCTAGCTGAAATATAAAATCTATTTAATCGTTGTCATTTAATCAAATTAAATTTCTTTTATACAATTAAATAGTAAATTTACTGGGTCACGGTGTGGCTTAATATCTTTTAGGCCTCCTTGCCTTAAGATTTGGTTCCAGAGCTTTTTAGTGGGGCGATTTTTTGGTTTTGGGTCTAAGTTCCGAGGTGTTTTATGCGTCAGAGTCTGACGGCGACCTTGGTCTTGGTTTTTTGCGGTCTTTTTTTGGCTCAGCCTCTGTGGGGGGCCGGAGATAATCTTAGCGCTCCGTTAGCCATTAGCCCGACTCAGAAACCCGAAAAACATTTCCGCCAGATAAAAGATGAGCGCGTTCGGCGCAATGTCATCCAAGCTCTTCAAATAGTTATCTCTTCCCTCAACGATATTATTCATTCTAACGATCGGGTTGTCGTAACCAACATTAGCGACAACATCTTAAAAAATCTTAACCAAAAAGAGATTGATTATAATTTTGAAGTCATTGATCTATATAATTCTATTATCTATAGCCTAGAAAAATTTCGCTTAGACAACGAGCGACTGGATTTGTTCCAATACCTCTATGATCATCGAACCTTAAAGGCCTTCGCTCTAACTTCCGACGAGGCGGGCCCGATTTATGGCTGGCTGGACTATTTAGCCCCGGCCTTTCGGGCGATTTTAGCGGACTTTTTGGATTATGGGGCTAACGTTAAGATTTACCAAAAATCCTTAGGTCGCGGAGCTTGGGAACTGAATCCGGATGACAATGACCGCTTAACAAAGGTTTTAGAGATATATTTGGCTAGAGCCTGGAGCTTATTGGAGGCCTATTCCACGAGCGCGGATCCCAAATTGACCAAAAAATCCTTGACCAAATTCGGGGAAATCTTAAGTTTAAACGATCCAGAAAAAATTGTGACCCAGCTTCAAACCCAGGAAAAAGAACTGGGTTTTTATCCGCCTTATTGGTTTTTTCTTGGTTATAACCTAAACGCCTTAGATCGCTTGGATGAGGCGGCCAAAATCTTTCAGAAGTTTGAGACGGTTTGGCGGCCAGTTTTGCTCCATGATGGGCTGAGGGCGGACGTGGCCAAATATTGTCTCTTGGAGGCCATTCGCCAAAACAATAAGGCTGACCAAATAAAATTCGCCGAGTTAATCGCCCAAAACGCCGATAAAGACGCTTGGCTCAATTTGCTCTTGGCCGGTTTGGTTTTTGACGAGTTAGGCGACCAAGCCAAAGCCGAGGTTTGTTTCCAAACCAACCTCAATAATGGCCGCGGTTTATTGGCCAGCTCCTTGGCTTTGAATTCCATTCGCCACGGTAGCCCCGCCGCCGAGGGCTTAAGGGAGTTTGTCGACAAAAAACCCTATTTTGACGACGGGGCCCGGGAAATCGTCATCATTAAAGAATCAGCGGCGGCCGGCAATCCCATCGCCCAATATAGCCTCGGCTTTATGTTTCAGGTTGGCCTGGGGGTGGACAAAGATTTGGCCGCCTCGACCAAGTGGTACCGTTTGGCTTCCGATCAAGGTTACGCCAGCGCCCAAACGGCTTTGGCCACCCTGTTGTTGGCTGGTCAGGGAACCGGCAAGATTTCGGAGGATGACGAGCGGGAAGCCTTTAATCTTTTTAAAACAGCCGCCGATCAAGGCGACGCCACGGCCCAAACGCGTCTCGGGTTACTTTATTTCGCCGGTTTAGGCGTTAAGCGAGATAAAACCGAAGGAGTCGTTTGGCTCCGTTTGGCCGCTGAGCAAGGCGATCCCGAGGCGCAGTTCGCTTTGGGCGGGGTCTATTTTCGGGGCAATGGGGCGCCCATGAACAAAGTCGAGGGCTTAAAATGGTTACGCCTGGCCGCCGAAAAAGGGCACATTGACGCCCAATTTGAGTTGGGCTCCTTGTTTGAGCGGGGCGAGGAAACCCTTTTGGATAAGGAAGAGGCGGCTAAATGGTTTGGCTTGGCCGCGGCTCAAGGCCATCATGAGGCTCATGATCGCTTATTGGAGCTGAACAAATAGTTAATTTGTTAAAATTGGGGCTTGACAAGAAGGCCTAAGATCTTAAAATGACTTTAAGGCTGACGGAAATTTTTTGGCGTGAGCGCCTGTTTTAGTCTCAGCCTAAAATTTTAATATTTTTTTCGCTCATCTCGCTGATTACAAAAAGTAAAGGCCGGATCGCCAGAAAAATGGCGCTCCGGTTTTTTT
>JAISWW010000260.1 GCA_031270705.1 Deltaproteobacteria bacterium | reverse complement strand
TTTTTGGGCTGAGTCCTGGCGTCGCGCTATCGCCCCTAGATGGACGCCGACATTAAACGAGTTTTGACCCGTTAAAATAATTTGAGTTTTTATTTTTATTTTGTTATATTTGCTCCAGAGGCTGTAATGGCTATCTGTTAACCTGGAACCTTATTTTTTCCAACAAGTTCGGTCAGCCTGAACGGACACAAATTACTGACGATTGTCCACGGGAATTTTAAGAGTTTAAGACGGATATATGGCTAATAGATCACCAACAGATGATGAAAATCCTACAACAGAGAATGAAAATTCTCCAAAAGAGGATAAGGTTTCTTTACCAGAAGAGATAATTGCTTTAGATGAGGTAAGTAAATCAAATCTGGTTAATTTATCTAAATTATTTGCGGAAAAACCTGATAATGAGTTAAAAGATATTTATATTAAAAGAATCTTTACTTATTTTCCTTTAGGAATAATATATTTTTTAATTGATTTAGGTCTTGAAGTGTTTAAAGGCTATACGTTTATTAGCCAACTCTCTTCAGAATTATTTGGTCCTATTGGTTTTAAAATTAGGGATACGTATTTATCTGAGACTCCTACTTTTTTTAAAAAGCTTGCTGATTATATTTTTGAAGCAAATCCTAATGATCCTAATAAAAAGAAAAGGGAGTTTTTTTATATTGAATTTCAATCATCTCACAGCAATGATCAATATTATAAATTTGCTGAAAAAGCTCTAAGTTTGAGCACAACATATAAATATGACTGTATAATCCATACTATAGTTATTTATTTACCACCTAGAAAATGGATACAACCTGTAAATTTAAGTTCACTTAATTTATCTTTTAACTATCATACCGCATTTATAAGCAACTTAAATGGAAAGGAAATTTTAGCTGGATTACTTAAAAAAGTTGAAAATAATGAATTATTATCTGATTGTGACGTTATAAATTTATGTCTTTTGCCAACAATGCGTACTTATTTTAAAAATTACGCAGATTTTAACAATCTCATAGAAGGTTGGGTACAAATTTATGAAAGTATTCCAGATAAGGATACTAAATTTTTTTGTTCTACCATTTTTTTAGGTTTTATAAAAATTTATTTTCAGGGCGAGATACAACGTTATATAAAAGAGGGAAAAATTATGAATTTTTCAAATATTATGGATCCCATTGTCAAAATGACTGCGGAGGATGTCTATAAGAGATTTAGTTCCAAAGCCGAAGCTGATAAACAAAGGGCTGTGGCTACGGCTGTGGCTACGGCTTTGGATAGGGCCGAAGTTGAAAAACTGAAGGCCCTAGCTGACATTGCTAAGAAACTTATAGTTAGGGGTCTCGCGTCAGATGAGGAAATCGCCGAGATAACCTCATTAGATCTTGAAACCGTCCAGAATCTTAAAAATAAGGCTCAAAAGACCCAAAGTAAACGGCCTCAAAAGACCAAAGCTAAACGGCCTAAAAAGTCCAGCGCGCCTACTACCCAGCCGGTAAACCCATAGGCTATTCTGGGCGCTAATCTTTTCGTTTTTTGGCTGAGATTATGAGCTGAAAGTGGGCGTTCAAAGCTTTATCGCTATCTTTTTGTGTTCAATTTGAGGCGTTGCCATTTATTGTCACGTTTTTGGTGGATTAAAACCATCTGCTTTAGCATTTTTTCTTGACGATATTCGGAAAAAGTCAATAAATAGAATTGAGTCTGAACACCAAACCAGTAACCCCATAAAAATGATTTTTATCTCTCCTAGTCATTATATTTGATTGATTAATGATGAGTATATTTATTTTTTAATTAATAATATCAAAAATAACTAACAATAAGCTTATCGAAGCGTTAAAACATTTATTTGATTTTTATCAATTGTAATACAAATATTATTAATTAAATAAGATAAAAAAATATTAAAAATAATTATAGAATTATAGAAGAGTTTAATATTAAACGTTTTTGAAAAATTTATATATTTAAATTTTTTTAATTTATAACTATTTATAAACAAAGTTATCAATAATTAAAATAGTTTATTAACTTTTTTACTATAGTTTAATAATTATAACTGATTCAATAATAAAAACTATATTTAAAGTCAATATACACGATAAAAAGTTTAAAACACAGTACCATGCCCTCGGTTTTAGTCGCGCTTCCTGGAGATGAGGCTCCGATCCCGCTTGTCCTAGTTTTTGGGCCAGGCTTTATTATGGTCTACTCTCCAAAATCGTTGACTTTATAGGCCTCGGCCCTTAAGGCTGATGGTTAACTATCTGGATTTATTAAACTTTTTAAAAATTTCTAAAGTCTTAAAAATTAATCTACATTTCTATCGCCTCACCCTTCATTATTTCTTCAAAAAGATCTACAATACAAATTAGCTAGGTCAGGCTAGCTTTAGCCTTGTTTCTTTTGACAAAGATCTGAATTTGTCAATATTTTAGATAAATATAAACCTTGCCCGCGTTGCGCCAAGAAATCCCGGTTTTTTCTCGTTATTTGTTTGACTTGAGCCTGGCCTTAGAGCTTTCAGAGGCGCCTTTTTTATAACCACGCCTGACCCTAAAGCTTTAATCGCCATAATTCAATATAATGAATTGGCTAATTTAGGCTGGGACTTAGCCAAAGGTCTTGGGGTTGTTTTTGGGCCAAAAATAAACGCCTTACGGTTCAAAATTAGCTTTGTTCTTTTCTGATTATTTGGCTTTATTCAGTTTTTTGAGTTTATTGTCTTTAATCTTTGCTTTTTTCTTAAGCTGTCATATCGCTTAAAATCTTCTTGGCTTTTAGTTTTATGGGTGAAGGGCTTTATATTTTACAATCATTTAACATAATTTTGACAATTTTAGGCTAGATTTATTCCACGTCCTAAGTCGATGGTTTCTGGTCAAGCCTATAATAATGTTGAGGAATTTATGGCCGAGAAAAAATTGTCCAAGGGGCGAAAATCCCTAAAAAGGAAAGCGTTTAAAGTGGATGAAAAGGCCTTGTTCTTCAACCGGGAACTTAACTGGTTGGAATTTAACCGGAAAGTGCTTTTGGAAGCGGTGGATTCCACCATCCCCCTTTTGGAGCGCGTTAAGTTTTTGTCAATTTTTTACAATAACATGGAAGAGTTTTTCATGGTCAGGGTGGCTGGCTTAACCCGTCAGCGCAAACTCGGGGTGGGCCAAATCTCCCTTGATGGCTTAAGCGCCACTGAGCAACTAGCCCGAGTCCGGCGGGCGGTGACCTCTTTGTCGCGGCAAGCTAGTGACTTGTGGCGCAAAAAACTTAAACCCGAGCTTTTCGCTAAGGGTTTAAAATTTGTGGGCTACCAAAATCTGAGCCGGGAAGAGCAAGCCAGCCTAACTGAGTTTTTCCAAAAGGATATCTTTCCAATTCTAACGCCTCAGGCTCTGGATAAGGGGCGGCCCTTTCCGCAGATTTCTAGCGGGAGCTTAAATCTGTTTATTGAGTTAGCCGATCCAGCGGGCAAACTCTATCAGGCCCGTCTGAAGATTCCCGACAATCTGCCAATGTACATCTGCCTCCCCTTAGAGCGCGGCAATCTCTCCCATCAGACTTTTCGGCCCAAGTTCGCCTCTTCTGGGGTGAAGATCTTGCCTTTGGATATTTTGATTGGTCGCCACCTGACTGAGCTTTTTCCAGGTTACGAGGTGAAGGCTTTTACCCTTTTCCGGGTCACCAGAAATACTGACATCGAGATTGAGGAAGATGAGGCCGATGATCTCTTGGTGGCCGTTCGGGATCTGGTCTATCAAAGGCGCTTTGGGGAGGTAGTCAAGCTGGAGACCATGTCTGAGGCCCCTAGCCGCTTGGTAAAGCGTTTAATCAAAAGCTTTGACCTGGAAAATTGGCAACATTATGTCCTTAAAGGTCGTTTAGGCGGGGAAAACTTGGACATTATCTCGGGCCTAGACATCCCTAAATTAAGGTTTCCAGCTTTAATTAGCCGAGTCCCGAAAGCCCTCAAAAAAAGTCGGCCTATTTTTCAGACCTTGAAAAAAGGCGACGTTTTCCTATACCATCCTTATGATAGCTTTGGGCCGGTTTTGGATTTTGTCCGTCAAGCCGCTCAAGATCCTCAAGTGAAGGCCATTAAGCAGACTCTGTATAGAACTGGTAGCGACTCCACCCTAATCAACTCTTTAATTGAAGCCAGAAGAGCCAATAAGCAGGTGACGGCGGTGGTCGAGCTAAAGGCCCGTTTTGACGAGATGCGCAACATCAATTGGGCCCAAGCCTTGGAGGAGGCGGGGATCCACGTGGTTTATGGCTTGGTGGGCATGAAGATCCACGCTAAACTCTGCTTAGTCATAAGGGAAGAGGAAGAGGGCCTCACCACCTACGCTCACCTGGGAACCGGCAACTATAACCCCATTACGGCTCGGATTTATACTGATTTAGGCTTATTGACCGCCAATCAAGCCATTGGCCGGGATGTGGTCAATCTCTTTAACGTTATGACCGGTTTGAGCGCCAATAAAGATTATGAATGCCTCTTGGTTAGTCCAGTCACCACTAGAGATGGTATTATTGAGAGGATCGACCGGGAGATTGAGTCTCACGTTAATCATGGCGAGGGCTTTATCGCTTTTAAGGTCAACCAACTTACCGATCCGGAGATCATTAAGGCTCTTTATCGCGCTTCTCAGGCGGGGGTGGAGATAAAGCTACAGGCTCGTGGGGTCTGCTGTTTGCGGCCCGGTGTTCCTGGCTTAAGCCCAACGATTACGGTCACTTCCATTGTGGGGCGGTTTTTGGAGCACTCTCGGATCTTATATTTCAAAAACCAGGGCCAAAGCGAGATGTTTATCGGTAGCGCCGATCTGATGCCCCGGAACTTAGATCGCCGGGTCGAGGTTCTGGCGCCCATCCTAAACGCGACCTTAAAGGAGAAGATCTTGCGCGACATCCTTATGGTTCACCTGGCCGATAACCAAAACGCTTACCAACTGAACGCCGATGGCTCCTACTCGAAGGTTGAGCCCGGAGACCTTGAGCCTTTAGTGGATTCCCAAGCTATTATGTTACAGACCTCTAGAGATTATTTGAGTTCGGAAAAGACAGGAGCTTAACCTAAATGGCTCATTCTAGTCGACCAGTGGGGGCTTTAGTCGATCTAGGCACCAATTCGGCTCGCCTAGTGATCGCTCGGCTGGAGGAAGATGGCCCGCCAGTCATTTTAAAGCAAGAAAAATACCCAGTTAGCTTGGGCGATGGGTCTTTTGATAGCCATATCTTGACCCAAGAGGCTATGGATAGGACTTATTTAGCCCTTCAGAGCGCGGTGGAGACGGCGGGCTTTTTTGAGGCCGAATATGTGCGCGCGGTGGCCACCAGCGCTTTAAGGCAAGCTGACAACCGCGAGGAGTTTATAAAAAGGGTGCGCCAAAATCTGGGCTTGGATCTCAAGGTGATTCCTGGCCCAGAGGAAGCTCGTTTGGTTTACCTCGGCGTGGCTCACAACATTACCCCCTCCGAGGCTCCGTGCTTGATTTTAGATATTGGGGGCGGGAGCGCGGAATTAATTGTTAAAGGGCCAACCACCTTTTTGGAGTTAGATTCTTTGCCCTTAGGCGGGGCGAGGGTCGCGGATCGGTTTGACCTAAATGACAATAATGGGTTGG
This sequence comes from Deltaproteobacteria bacterium, assembly GCA_031270705.1. Lineage (GTDB taxonomy): Bacteria > Desulfobacterota > Desulfarculia > Adiutricales > Adiutricaceae > JAIROO01. Next base: position 5,310 of record JAISWW010000260.1, on the reverse strand, counting down.
TCTCCAGGGGCTTATACCGGGACATTTGCCGCTATATCTCTAACCGGATTCGTTTATTTAAAGCCAAGGTCTCTAAATATAACCTGAAAGTCTGTTATGGTTGCGCGGGCACCTTGGAAAACTTAGCCCGTATCCAAGCCAAGCGCTTAGGTCGCGACGAAAAGATGGAAAAGTTTCCGCACATGGCCGCCAAAGAGCTGGGCGATTTGGGTTTGTGGTTAGGCTCCATGACCATAGAGGAAAGAAAAAAAGTCAAAGGCCTAGACAAAGAAAAAGTGCCCATCATCGTGGCTGGCTGCGCCATAGCCGACGCCATCCTCTATGAATTGGACGTCCAGACCTTGGAAGTGGTCGATTATGGGCTGAAACATGGTTTAATTTATGATTTCGCCGACCATTATAGGACGGGAACCGAGCCTTTGACCCGCGAAGATAGCGTCAGGCAGTTGGGTCGGCGTTGTCTTTTTGACGAGGAGCACGGGGAGGCGGTGGCCAATCTGGCCAGCCTTGTTTATGACGCCCTGGTGAAGGCCGACTTATTGACCTTTAACAAAGTCGAAAGGGAACTTCTGCGTCTCGCCGCTTTAGTCCACGATATTGGCAAGTTTTTGTCTTATGAGAACCACCAGGCTCACAGTTGGTATTTATTGAAGAACGCCACGATCTTGGGCTTTGACGAGGATGAGCTGGATCTGATGGCTTTTTTGGCTTTGTCGCACCGAGGGGCGGGCAAAAAGAAATCAGCCGAGATTTTTGCCCTCTATCAACAATCCGAGCGGTTGGATTATCGCCATTGCCAGGTTTTGGGGTTAGCTTTAGAAATGGCCGAGCTTTTGGAGTCGCGGAGGCAAGGGGCCATTGAGGGATTTGACATAAAGATCGAAGACCAAAAGGCGGAGCTAATCATAACAATTCGGGCTGGAGCCAAACTAAAAGAAGAATTAGTCCATCTAACGAAAATCAATAAAAAATTCCAAATTTTCTTCGATTTAACCTTGATTGAGCCTAAAATCGTTATGGCTGAATAAGCCAAACTCAAATTCCCATAAAACTCAAAAAAAATATTAAAGTTAGACGCCGCAAAAATGGCGCCAGACTGAGCCACCTCAATTTATAGTCCCTGAGAGCCAAAAAACTGGCAGGTTTTCTCTCAAGGCTATATGGCTCATAGCTTTGCGGCGGAATTGGTACAGAAATTGGCCATCGTTCTGTCTCTGTACCAAATTGTGTGCCAATTGACCTTGGATGTCAGGCCTATTTTTTGAAAAAGGTCGGAGAAACTCGGACAGGTTCGGAAGGCTGAACCCCTGATTGGGCCTAGCTTGTAGGGCTAAAAGAAGACAAAAAGGCATAAGGTCAAAAACGCTATATGGTGCCGAGGGACGGATTCGGACCGCCGACACCCGGATTTTCAGTCCAGTGCTCTACCGACTGAGCTACCTCGGCCAGCCCATTTCGCGTAATTTGGGAGATTACCAATCCCGAGATTATTTGTCAAGCGAAAAATAGAAAATCGCGAGCGATTAGAGCCATTTTTTTTCAGCCTATTTTGCGTTAATATAGCGCGGGTTTTTACGTGAGTATAAACTTTGTAGCTTAAAAGCTCGCTAAATAAATTGTTAAATGTGAATAAACTTTATTTATTTATAAAAGATTTAAATTGCTTGTTAAAAGATGTTTTTGAGTCTTTAATGAGTCTTAACATTGAAATAAATATAAACTATAAAAAATTATAGTAATATTAGTGGTGTTTATAAATTTTTTGAAACCAGAGATGTTTCTCGGTTCAAATCCCATCGCCGGCACCATTTCATAGTTTCGCGGTTTATGGACTGAGCTAGGGTTGAATTAGGCTGAGGTTTTTCGGCTTAATTCCTGGTAATAGCCCAAAAAACCATCCACGCAGTTGCGCATAAAATACTTCTCGACCCCTAGAGCCTCGGCGGGGAGAGCCAGCAAGGGCCTTAGATCGGGATCGCGCTCAAAAAGCCCCTCAGTTAAGGTTATGGCTAGCTCCTTAAGATCAACGTCCTGGGGAGCGGCGAGATAATCTGGTTTCAGGATCTCGTCCCAAAGCTTTAATTGGCGCCGATAAGCGGAGATAGTTGGCTTTAAGGGGCCAATCTCGTGGGTATGGCCAAAATAGGCCAGGGAAACCGGCTCATGATCCAAGAGATCCAAAGAAGCCAGCGTCGTCTCGGGAAAATATCTTGGTGGGGTGGCTGGCCGACAATGGAATTGGGCGCCGCTATAGTAAGGGCAACCGACCGCCTCGCCCGCGAAGAGCAAATCGCCGAAACGATAACTTAAATGATGGGCGGCGTGACCAGGCGTTAGGAGGATTTTTAAGCCAGGCGACTCATATTGATCGTGGGGGATGAGGCGGGTTGGATCTACTGGTCGCGGTTGGCCATACATGTCAGCCAGTTCACCCATGACTTCTTTGGTGCTTAGCCATAGTCTTTCAGGCTTAGCCAAATGAGCCAAACCTTTAGCGTGACAGACGGCTAGGGCTTTCGGATAGGCTTTAAAAATCTCGCCCAAGCCGCCGCTATGATCCAGGTGGGCGTGGGTTAAATAAACCAGATCCAAAGGCTTTTGGCCTAAAATGGCTTTGAGGTTCGCCACTAAGCTTGGGCCGCCAGTTACTGTGCCACAATCAACTAAAATATTTTGGCCGCCAAACTCCAATAAAAAGCCCCCAAACATCTCGCCAAACTCGGGCCGATTGGTCATTCCGGGCACAAACTGAACTTGAGGTGGGGAGCTGGGCATGGCGATCCTTTTTAATTATGGTTAAGGGCTTTCTAGGGCCTTAAGGTTTCGTAATGGTTAAATTATGATTAGATGACGTCAAGTTAAAGTCTAGAGCCTGTAAGGATAGTTAAAAAAAACTTAAGGGACGTTTGGCCTGAGGGCCTATTAGTCTGGCCAAGCGATAAGGCCAGACGCTTAAGCCCATGAGCGAGCGACTCTTATTCCATTATACAATATAGGGCGCGCCTTTTCTAGACCCCTGGCCAGAGCGCTAAGCCTAACGCCAAAAGGCTTCGCGAAGAGATCGACAAAGCCTATTTTATATTTTTTTAGGGCGCTAACGATTCTGTGTATTCAAAAAAGATAATTGAGGTCAAAGGAGCCTAAAAACCCTAGCCGAAAATAAGCCAAAAAAGAAGCGGACAATTAATATGTTTTTCCAGCGTGAGTTTCTTAGGGAGTTCCTTAAGGCGTTCCTTATTTGCCCAAACAGAAGTGGCTAAAGACTTCGACCAGAAGATCCTCGGTCATGACTTGCCCGGTGATTTGCCCTAAAGAGTTTAAGGCCGCGCCTATTTCTAAGTTTATGATGTCTGGCGGGGCCCCATCTTTTAAGGCTTGATCCGCGGCTACTACCCATTTGGCCGTCTCTTCCAAGGCTTTTTGATGGCGAAAATTAGGGACGAGTTCCGGCGGGCGCTCATAGTTAACGCTTAAGATTTTTAAAGCCGCCTCTTTTAGTTCCGCGAGACCTTGGCCAGTTTTGGCGGAAATGGCTAAAATTGTCGGATCAAAATTTGAGACTAGATCGGCTTTGGCCCACACGGTTAAGGTGGGGAGACTGGTCTCGGGAGCGGGTGGGGAGTCGGGACTAGCCAGATCCCTTAACCATAAAACCAGATCCGAGCGACGCATTTGGTCGCGAGCCAGATCTTGGCCTTGCCTGTCTAGATCGTCTTCCGAGCCATCCCATAAGCCGGCTGTGTCCACTAGCTCGACCCTTAAGCCTTGCCAGGAGACAGAGGCTTCCAAATAATCTCTAGTAGTGCCTGGCTTAGGACTGACTAAGGCCCGCGAATGACCCAAAAGGGCGTTAAACAAGCTGGATTTGCCGACATTGGGGGGCCCTGCCAAAACCAGCCGAAGACCTTCCCGAAAGACTCGGCCCTCGCGCCTTAAAGTTAAGAGATGGCTTAAAGCGCTTTGGATGGCCTCAATGTCTTGGGCCATCTTTTTTTGGTCAGGCTCGTCCCAGGGTTCCTCAAAGTCCAAGATGGCCGTTAAAGTGGCGGCGAGATTGATTAAACGTCGCCTAATGGGGTCAATTTTTTCGCCCAAGGCTCCAGATAATTGCCTATTGGCTAGGATGGCTTCCGAGCGACTTTGCGCGTCCACGAGTTCGGCGATAGCTTCAGCCTGATCTAAGCTTAAGCGGTTATTGAGAAAAGCCCTTTGGGAAAACTCGCCGGGTTTGGCTAGTCTGGCCCCAGCGTCTAGGATGGCTTCCAAAACTAAGCTTGGCGCGATTAAGCCCGCGTGGCCTTGAATCTCCGCGCAATCTTCGCCCGTAAAGGAGTTGGGCCCCGGAAAATAAGCCACCAAAACCTCATCGATAATAGATCCGTCCGCGGCTTGGACGCGGCCCAGCAACATTTTTCTGGGATTTTTGGCTAGAGATTGTTTTATAACCAGAATTTTGCCTAGGGCGTCCAATAAGCCGGGCCCAGACAGACGGATGATGGAGACCGCTCCTGAGCCTTGAGGCGTCGCCACCGCGGCGATGAGGTCGGTTACGCCTAACATGAAACGCCTAACCTATTAAGAAGAGCCTTGGGGGGGAGACCCCCAAGGCTCAGTGACAGGGCTCTGAGACAAAGTTTATTCATCGTCGCTTCTAACCAAAGAAAGATGATCGCCTTGGGCCGTCCGAATGACTAGCTTATCGGCGTCGGGATCGTAATCCACAAAGAGGGTTTGGCCATCCAAAATCTCTCCGCTCAGTAAACTCATGGCCAAGGGATCCATCAGCTCCACTTGGATGGCCCGTTTGATGGGTCTGGCTCCATAAATTGGGTCAAAGCCCACTCGAGCTAAAAAGTCCACCGCGGCCTCGGACAATTTTAAGGTCAGTTTGCGATCCGCGAGGCGTTTGGCCAATAAAGCCACTTGGAGACGGACAATGTCTTTAAGGCTTTCGGGGGAGAGGTTATTGAAAATGACCAGATCATCGACCCTATTTAAAAATTCGGGCCGAAAATGAGCTTTTAAGGCTCCTAGGACTTTGGGTCTAAGTTTCGCGGGATCCTCTTCCTTGGCCTCGGCGATGAAAGTGGAGCCAATGTTGGAGGTCATGACGATGACCGTGTTTTTATAGTCCACCAGGCGTCCTTGCCCATCGGTCAGGCGGCCATCGTCCAAGATCTGCAAAAGGGCGTTAAAAACATCGGGATGGGCTTTTTCGATCTCGTCAAAGAGAACCACGCTATAGGGCCTTCTTCTGACCGCCTCGGTCAGTTGGCCGCCCTCCTCATAACCCACGTAACCTGGTGGGGC
>JAISWW010000207.1 GCA_031270705.1 Deltaproteobacteria bacterium | reverse complement strand
CCCCCACCAGTAGCCGGGCTTACCATCGCCTAGCCACTTTTGAGCTCATGTTTTGGCGGCTCTTAATTTTAGCGGAAAAAAGCCGTAGGGATTCTAAAACCCCGCCTCGAGAACCAGCGGTCGATCCCTTAGAAAGCGAAAAGTTTCTCTCTCTTTTGCCCTTTAAACTCACGCCCGAGCAAATTCGGGTCTCGGAAGAATTTACCGCGGATTTACGCTCGGCTAAACCCTTAAATCGCCTTCTCCAAGGGGAAGTGGGCTCGGGGAAAACCGTGGTGGCTGGCCTAGTCGCGTCCGTCATTCTCGCCCGAGGGAAGCAAGTGGCTTTTTTGGCGCCCACCGAGTTTTTGGCGAGGCGCTACTTTGAGTTTTTAAGCCCCCTAATGGAAAAACTCGGGCGCGTTCCCGCCTTATTGATCGGGTCTCTATCCTTAAAAGAAAAACGCCGAGTATTAAAAGGCCTCAGCGATGGCGCGATAAATTTGGCCATCGGCGACCAAACCCTCTTGCCGGCCATCCGCTCTCGCGCGGATCTGGGTTTGGCCATCATTGACGAGCGAGAGCGTTTTGGGGTTCGGCAGAGGCTGGCTTTAACGCGCGAATACCCTGGGCTTGATCTAATGTCCTTAAGCGCGCCTATCCCCAGGTCTTTGGCGCCCATCCTCTATGGCGATATGGACATTTCTTCTATCCATGATCCCAGCCATGGCTCCAGCCATAACTCCAGCCAAGGCCAGAAAACGCCCGAGACGATCGTTTACCAAGAATATGACTCGGCCAAAGCTTACGAGAAATTTTTCGCCGCCATCCGGCGAGGCCAGCCGGGCGTCGCGCTCTGCCCCCGCCTTGGCTATGACGCGCCCTTAGACGATCCCGGCTTAGATCCCCTCGCTCCCGAGCCCGCTAGAGAGGAGGACGCTAGAGAGGAGGAAGATCTTTTATTTCAATTGGCCATGCCCAAAGAAATAAAGCCGCGCCCGGGCCTCGACATTTTAGCCATTGAAAAACTCATCCGCGCTAAGGCTCCGGATTTGCGTCTTGGGGTCATCCATGGCCGTCAAGAGCCCGCTTTAAGACATAAAACCCTAAAGGCTTTTGAGGCTGGGCGATTGGACATCCTAGCCGCCACCTCCATTATTGAGGTCGGCGTGGATACGCCTAGCGCGAATATTACGCTGGTGGAAGGGGCGGACATTTTTGGTTTATCGAAACTCCATCAGTTAAGAAGCCAAGTGGGGCGAGGCGGCGGTCAGGGGCTATTTTTAGCCATAAGCTCTTATAAAGCCACCGACATAGCTGGGGAAAGGCTGGAAGCCTTAACGCGCTATGCCGATGGCTTTAAATTAGCCGAAATGGATATGAAAATAAGAGGCCCGGGCGAGGAAGTAGAGCTGAAGGCCTCGGGCTGGCCCATCTTTAAATTCGCTAAATTCCCTCGGGACTTAGCTTTTTGGCCCAAGGCCTTAGAGTTGGCCGACAATCTGTGGCCGCGGCTCGGCCAGTGGCCAGATTTGGCGGCTCGGATCGACCTTTTGGCCAAAGAGCTGGCCTCTTGGCCAGAAACAAAGACTTCTTAAGAAGGGCTATCAATCTTTATGGTTGGGATTTCTAAGGGAAAACAACTTTCAAACTCCAAAACCACCTCGCGCAAATCTGGGCTCAAATAATTTAAAGCCGTCGCCCGCGTGGGCTCGTCAATACCCCAATAAGCCTCGGCTAGGCTTCCCGTAATAGCCGCCAAAGTGTCGCTATCCCCACCAACGGAGATAGCCTTTCTAACGGCGTCCTCAAAGCTCTCGCTCGTCAAAAAAGCTAAGAGAGCTGGCGGGAGAGTGCCCTGGCAAGTCACGTTAAAACGGTAAGTGGGCCGAATCTCATCCAAAGTAAAATCCAAAGGATAATAGAGCTCCTCCACCAAGGCCCGAATCCGCTCTAAACTCCAACCTTGGCGCGCCCAAAAAATCCCCGTGACCGTGGCTTCGGCTCCCTTAAGGCCTTCAGGGTGGTTATGGGTGATCTGGGTGACCAGCCGCGACAAAAGCTGGGCCTCCGCCAAATCTTTGGCCGCTAAAGCGCAAGGCGAAACTCGCATCGCCGCTCCATTCCCATAGCTATTGTACGGCTTTGGGTCAGGGGAGGTGAGCCAGGCTTTAAACCTCTGGCCATACCCAGAGTCAAAATGGCGTAGGCCATACAAGCGCGCGTTTTTAATGGCCAAGGACTCCAATTGGCTCCAATCGCCCTTGGCCTCCAAGAGTGACTTGGCTACAGCCACCGTCATAACGCTGTCATCGGTCGGTTTACACTTCTTATGAAAAAAATCGAACTCCAGGCTTCGGTGGTTATGAAACTCAAACCTAGAGCCCACGATGTCGCCAATGATAGCCCCTAACATGACTAGCCTCCAAAAAAATTGATCCTCATTACGCGGAAAAAGCGCGGCCTAAATCCTCAACATAAACATATATTATAACAGATGCCCCAAGATTAAGTCAGCCTTAAATCGCTCGCCAAAATTGAAGGGACTGGCCGAAAATTAGGGCTTTCATTGGTGGCCAAAAAAAAGTCGCTTAAACCTTCCGCGCTTATAAATTTAAGCGCTTTTAGGTTTAAGCGGCTAGCTCAATAGACCAATTTTCTAGGCCTACAGCTTACGGTTTATGGTACCTTCCCAGGTGCTAACCCGAGCGTCCTCAGACTCTTCGGGGGAAACCCACTTGGTGGTCACGGTCTTGTTGCGGGTATAAAAACGGAGCCCATCGCGACCCAAGCAGTGCAAATCCCCATAAAAAGAGCGCTTATTGCCGGAGAAGGGGAAAAACCCTAAGGGCACGGGAATGCCGACATTAACGCCCACCATGCCGCCATCAGTATGACGAACAAACTCACGGCTGTAATAACCATTATTGGTGAAAATACAAGAGCCATTAGCGAAAGGATTGGCGTTCATAAGCGCGAGGCCTTCCTTAAAATCGGCCACCCTTTTGACGCACAGGACGGGCCCAAAAATCTCTCGCTCGCCCACGGTCATGCCAGGTTTGACCTTATCCAAGATGGTCGGCCCCACAAAATAGCCCTTTTCAAAACCTTTGGGCCGGCAGCCTCGACCATCCAAGATCAACTCGGCCCCTTCCTCAAGACCCTTAGCGATCCATTGTTCCACCGAATCTTTTTGGCCTTGGCTGACCAATGGGCCAAGTTGGGTGGCCGGATCCCAAGCCGCCCCAACGACCAGCTCTTGGGCGAGTTTTTTAATGATTTTCACAAAATCGTCGGCCACGGAATTTTGGACGACGACAACCGGCAAAGCCATGCACCTTTGGCCCGCGCAACCAAAAGAAGAATTGACGACCCGGCGAGCCACCCATTCCAAAGGCGCGTCTTCCAAAATAAGCGCGTGGTTTTTAGCCTCAACCAAAGCTTGAACCCTTTTGCCGGCCGCGGCCGCTTGGCCATAAACTATGCGCCCCACCGATTCCGAGCCCACAAAGGAAACCCCATTGACCTCAGGATGGCTAATGATATCCGCCAAAGCTTCCCGTCCGCAAGTAATTAAATTGACCACCCCTTTGGGCAACCCCGCCTCAATGAGGATCTCTAGTAATCGCATGGCGCTCTGAGGCACTAAACTAGCCGCTTTTAGAACCATGCAATTGCCGCTGGTTATACAAACCGGAATAAACCAGCCAAAAGGAATCATGGCCGGGAAATTATAGGGAGCCACGCCCAAAAAGACGCCCACCGGCATCCTATATAGATTTATGTCATGGGAGCGCGTGGCGTCCATCAAAGCGAAGCCCTGGGTGTCCAAAGGGGCCGCCACCGACAATTCGCAAGCCTCGACGACTTTGGCGATGTCGCCTTTGGATTCCTCAAAGTTTTTGCCCATTTCCGTGGCCACCAAAGTGGCTAGCTCGTCAAAACGCTGATTGACTAGCTCTCGAAACCGAAAGATCAATTGCGTCCGAACCGCGACCGGTTGGCTCGACCATTCCGGAAAAGCGGCCCGAGCGGCTAAGACGGCGGCCTCGGCCTCAGCTTTAGTGACAATGGGGGCCTCGGCGATGGTTTCCCCCGTGGAAGGATTCATAACCGCGGAATATTGACCAGACTTGGTTTCCAGCCATTCATTATTGACGCAATACTTTAGGCGTTTAACGGCCATTTCTAATCTCCTCTCAATTTTGACGACAAAAAAACGGAAAACTGTTAGGCCTCGCCCGCCTAGTTAGGCGGGCGATTAGAGACAGGCGTAATACAGCGCGACAATCTCTTCTTTGGTGGCGATTTTGGGATTATTGGCCGGGCTCCCGCTAGCTATGGCGTCCTCGGCCATCTTTTGCACCACGGGATCCAGTTTTTCTTTGGTCACCCCCAGAGCCGTTAAGGAGGGGACGGCCATATCTTTAATGATCTGGGCCACTTTATCGGCCCCGGCTTGCGCGGTCTTGGGCTCGTCGCCCAAATCGGCTAGACCCATGGCCCGGGCGATATCGGCGTAGCGAGCGTAATCGCCCGACAAGGAAAACTCCATGACCTTAGCTAACAAAGCGGCGTTGGATATGCCATGAGGCACATGGAACAAAGCCCCCACCGGACGAGCCATCCCATGCACCAAAGCCACCGAGGCGTTGGAAAAAGCTAGGCCCGCCTTTAAAGCGCCGAGCAAAGTTTTGGTTCGAGCCTCTTTGTTTTGCGGTTCTTGAAAAGCCACCGGCAAATTGACGGACAAAAGCTTAATGGCCGATAAGGCCAAGATATCGGTTAAAAGCGTGGCTTTTCTGGAAACATAGGCCTCAATGGCGTGCGTTAAGGCGTCCAAACCCGTGGCCGCCGTTAAGCCTTTGGGCATGCCCAAGGTCAAAAGTGGATCGACCAAAGCGACTTTCGGCATAATCCGGGGGCTAATGATGAGCATCTTCACGTCTTTTTCCAGATCCGTAATGATGGTCGTGGCCGTGGCCTCGCTCCCCGTCCCGGCCGTCGTGGGGATGGCGATAAGAGGTAAAGGCTCTTGGCCAACCTTATCAATGCCCATGTAATCTTGGAGGGAGCCAGGATTGGTGGCCATAAAGCTCACGGCTTTGGCCACGTCAATGGGACTGCCGCCGCCCACGGCCAGCAATAAATCAGGTTTTTTGGTTTTTAATTGGCTTAAGCATTCGGCCACGTGGGTGGTGGTGGGCTCGGTGTTGACCTCGGAATAGATCGAAAAAGCTAAACCGGCCTCGGTTAAAGATTTTTTTATCGGCTCAAGGAGGCCACTAGAGGCTAAAAAAGGGTCGGTGACGATCAAAAGGCTCTTGGCTCCTAAACGGCTGGCTTCGGAGCCCACTTTTAAGGCGGCGTCTGGCCCAAAATGGATGATGGCCGGACAGCGAAAAGTAAAATTTATCATAACTGGCTCCTCGCCTGACCTAAGTCAGGCTCTTAGCGTGGGGCCGCCTTTGCCAAACGACCCTTTTTCGGGAAAGATCCACAAGAACAAAGAAAACGCGCTACTATTTTGATAAAACCTCTAAAATAACGTCATATTAACGTAAAAACATTAAAAAAATAACGCCTATTTTTATAAATAAAAATAGTAATCGCCATCATCAGCCTAATTTTATGGTTTAAATTTTGGCCGCGGCGAATAATTTATAGAATAATATTTCATTTGGTAAATCTGGCTAAATTTTTTTCTAAAAATTAAAAGGCCCAGATTAATTTTGGCGAGTTTCTTTTTTGGCTAACAAGTTGGCGGCGATGACGTCTAGGCCATGGCGGGTATCTAGCCAGGCGCTTATTCTATAGAGTTTTTTCCAGCGAGCTGTGTCAAGCTTTGTCGTATCAAGCTTTGTCTTTAGAGCAATATCACAATTTTAGGGAGATAGCCAGTTAAAAAGCCCCTGGCCAGGCCAACTAAGCTTACGCTTAATTGGCCTTTTAGCTCTTTAAGCCTTTTAATTGGCTTCTTCCATTTCGTTGATCTCGTCATCCTCGATAATCCAAGGATCGCGAAAACAGGCCACGTTCCGCCCCATGAGTTTAGCGTCATAAAGAGCTAAGTCGGCTCGCCGAATAAAATTTTGCGCCGATTCGCCCGAGCGAAAGATAGTGTAGCCAACGCTAATGGTGACTGGAATGTTGCCAGTGTTAAACTTATGGGATTGCACCCGGTGACGCAATTTTTCGGCCAGTTTGTGCGACTGATCGATATTGGTGTCCGGAGCCACCACGGTAAACTCATCCCCGCCATAACGAGCCGGAAAGTCGTTTTTCCGCAAAGAGGTGCGTAAAAGATCGGCCACCTGAACCAAAACCGAGTCGCCGACTAAATGACCTAAAGTGTCGTTAACGATCTTAAAGTTATCCACGTCAATGATAAAGAGAGCCAAAGTTGGAGCGTAAGTTCGGAGCTTATCCATCTGCTCTTGGATGATCTCCATAAAACTGGCCCGGTTATACAGCTTGGTCATGCCATCATAAAGGGCTTGTTTTTTGAAGTTATTCAAATCATTGGAGATCTTCCGACGCTCGACCAATTCCAGGCGAGCTTTGCGCAACAGGTTAACCCGCTCGGCGTATTCCTCATGGATGACTTGAATGCTCATGATCTGACAATGCTTATGGATCTGCCAGGCCTTGGCCACTAGTGGCAACTCCACCCCATTTTCGCCCTCGGGCTCCAGCCAGATGCCCGAGTTGACCTTTTCGCCGATCCTAGGATTGCGCTCGAAAAAATCCTCAGCGTCCAATAAAAAATATTCCAGCATTGAGGAATATTTCCAGGGCATGGAACAGGGTTGTCCATCGGAATCCAGGGGGAAAAGGCGACTATAAAAGTCTGGAGCCAAGCCATAAAACTCATAAACCATGGGCCTTACTCTGCGCAGAATAGCGAACTCCATGATCCTCAAGAACTTTAAGCCCAGATCGCTACCTTGGCTTTCCAGCCTTTCCCGCTCAAGGGTTTCATCCAGATTTTTGGGCTTTTGAGCGCACATAATAGAATTATCCTAAATTCCCTCCCCAAAAAATGGGAAGAGAACCAACATTATTTAGCCCTGCTGGGCGTTTTTCAAAAAACAGCGATATCTTTTTGACAACGAACATGAGGTTATTTGGGAACCGAGCTAGTCATCATGGACGCGGCCAAACGCGAAAAGGTCGATTCCACGTTCAAGCCAGTCTTGGCGCTGGTCTTTATAGCGGTCACGCCCTTGGCTTCCAAGGAATTTAAGACTTTTTCCGAGATCTCCCACTCGGCCTCCAAGTCGGCCTTATTGACGATAAAAAAACTCGGCACCGTGGGACCCAAAATCTTTAACGCCTCCATGCGCAGCTTTAAGGCCACCGAAAGCGTCTCCCCCCGCGTGCCGTCCACCACAAACAAAAGGCCGTGAGCGCCTCGCAGGTAGGACAGATTCACCATGCTATAGTTGTCCTGCCCTTCCATGTCCCAGAGCATGAGGTTAATCTCCTCGCCGTCGACCTCAATGGACTTTTTGGAGATCTTCACCCCGACCGTGGAAAGGTAGTTGTCCGAAAATATGGAGTTAACGTAATGTCGGACCAGAGCGGTCTTGCCCACGCAGAAGGAGCCAAGCATACATATTTTTTTGTTGATCATAATCGTTGTTCCAAAAAGCTGTTGTCTTTGGTCCCTTGAGGGACAATTGGGGAGCGACCAAAAAGCGAGCCCCCCTCTAGGGTCGAGAACTGACCGGGATCAAGAACTGGCCAAGCGCGGCGATAGAAAAAGACAAGTCTAGAGCCATTCGCCATTATAGGCTGAAATCCAGAATTTGACATTGAAAAAAATCTGAATTTCCCAACAAAAACTGTCTTATTTGGTCTAATTATAACGCCATAAGTAATTTACGCCTAAATTGATTAACGAGTTTCGGCGGCGGCCCCAAAAGTCCCTTGGGCTAAACGCACCCTTAACTCGATCTTGCGGCTATCGGCGTCCTCCATGGGTTTGTCGTCCTCGCCCCGGATGGAGAACTGGGAGCCTAAGCCATAGTTGGAGATGGATAAACTGGAGCCCCGAGCGTACAAGAGGGCGGCCACGGTTTTGGTGCGATCTTGGCTGAGCTCGTAATTGCGTCGGTCTTGGCCGGTGGAGTCAGCGTGGCCAAAAATGACCAAATTGACCGACATCTGCATCTCATAGGCCAATTTTTCCAAAGCCACCAGATTATCCACGGCCTCGACCAAAGTGGCCTGATCCTCGGGGATCGGCTCGGCCTTATTGGTCGGAAAATGGATGACCACCCCATTGATGGCCGCCACTAGCCGTTCCATTTCGCTGGCGCGCGGATCGGTTAAGTTTTCCGAGCTGACGCCCAAAACCCCGGGGATGGATTTGGCTCTTTCTTTGGCCGCCATGATCCAGCCTAAAGGCGCCGTGCCCATGATAGTCAGCTCCCCCGTTTCCGGCTCAAAGGACAGACGCACCGTGGGCAAGGGATCAATCACCTCGCGCACCCGCCGGCGGACAATATCCTCATCCAAGGAGATGAAGGGCCGGACGCTTAGTTTATAGCGGTTAGCCGGTATCTGGCTCTCTTCCTTAAAGATGGCCTCTGGATCGCGAGCGAGGCTATCGCGCAAACAGATAATTTCCCAGCGACCGTCGGCGGTCTCCTGGGTCATGACCACCACCAGGCCTGGCTCTTGGTTGATCCGCTCAATGGCCGCGCTAAAGCGCGACCGATCCTCGCGGGTGTTCTTTTCCCTAATAATCTGGCGCTCATTTCTTTGGCTCGCCATGCGAGCCATGAACTCGGCCTCGCGCCGGTCTTGGTAGCGGCCAAACATCAGGGAAAAGAAAAAGAACAAAACTATTAAGATAGGAATAAGCCAGAAGATCTTGGAAATCTTTTGGCTTTTGTCTTGGTAGCGGGCCTTTAAAAAATCCTGGAAATAGACCCGGCGTTTCCGAAAAGGCGTAGAGTCGCCATTGAAGTTCTCCAACTCCTCGGCGCAATCCACGACCATGAGCTCTAAAGCTTCCTGCAGATCCCGATTCAAAGACTCGGGGGGATTGCCTCGCACGACGCAGGCCAAATAAACCTGAGCCGTGCGCCGAATAAAAATGGCCCGATCCCCAAACCTTAGGGTGTCGAGGGACTCGTGCTTGGCCATGTTAAAGCTATCGCGGATAAATTCCTGAATAGCCGTAAACATGCCAGCCACCATGTCCGCGTCTCGGCCTTCCCCGCCCTCTTCCGAAATTAAATGATCCAAAACCAAGCCAGTAGAGGCGTGGATAAGGTAAATCTCTTCAACATGATATAAAAGAGTATGTAAAAGAACTATCTCGCTAAAGGGCTTATGGACGCGCAAGGCTTCCAAACGCCACTTTAAGCCCCTTAAAGAAAAACTCTTCTCCAAGGTGCTGTTAAAATCCTGGAGCTTGGAGACAAAAGTTTCGGAGATCGAGCGACGAATAGCGGGACCAATGGCGGGAAAGATCTGGCTCGCGTAAGTCTCCGGATCCCGACGAACCGCGGCGGTGACGATCTTTTCCACCGTTGGAGCCAAAACGGTGCTGAGCTTTTCGTCGCGCCGGGTTCGGAGGAGCAAGGCCTCGGTGATGACCCGGCTAATAAACTCGGCCCTTAAAGAAGGCCTGGTCAAGATCCTGGTCAAAAACGACAACTGGCTCATTTCCCGGGCCAGAAGAAGTTGGCGCACCTGGCCCAACTCGCTGTCCGCTTCCGGAGCCTCGGGCCATTGGTTGGGGCTATCATCCTCCAACCGCTCGTCATCGACGCGATCTAAAAGCTCATTTTCCCAATCGCTAAAATCATCGGTTAAGCCGGATCCAGAACTGGAAAAGCCAGGGAAATCGAAAGCCCCGCCCTCGGTTAAGTCGGACTGTTCTTGGAAAAAATTCTCCAAATCCCCCAAAAGCTTGTTCTCAATCTCCTGGGAGTCCAAATCAATTTGGGTGGGCTCATCCAAAACCCCGGCGCTTCTTAAAATTTCCTTCCTAAGCTTATCCTCTTCCAGCTCCACAACCGGCCTAATCTCTTCTTCCAGCGATTGGCCAAAATCCAGGCTCGGGCCGAGATCAATATCCTCCGCCTCTCTACCGAGTTCCTGGTTTAAGTCCAAAGAATCCAAAGCGGCCAGCAGATCCGCCTCTTTAGCCTCCTTGGAAACTACCAATGGAGGCTCAATAGGCGGCGCTTGGTCTAAATCTGGACTATGGTCAGGGCTTAAGCCCTCATCTGGCGGATCGCCCAAAGGAGCCGTAGGGCTGGCCTCGGGGGTCGCCGTCTCCTCTGGGCTGGCCCCAGAAGTTTTTTTAGGGCTTTTGGCTAAAAATCGCGAAAAAAAACCCATTTTCCTCTCTATGGCCGAAAGAGCGTGGTCATGACCGAGCGCCCGACGTTTGGGGACCTAATAAATAAAATAGGCCAGGCCCGAAAAACCGGCCACAAGAGATCAGTATTGCTGATGATCTTCGTTCTGGTAGCCTTCTTGACCCTGCCCCTCAGACTGGCCTTCAGACTGATCATCGACAAAAACCAAGGCTTGGTCGTCGTCTGGCGAGACGTCCAAATTCCAAGGTTTGGCTAAGCTGGCCACCACTTCCGTAAACATGGTCGACAAAGCCGTGCGGTAAACCATATCGGAGCGGATCTGGGCCGCGGTTTTCTCCAGCACCGAAAGAGCCTCGTTGTACTTTTCGTCGATCTTGTCAGATAGGCTGGAGCTCTCGGTCATCAGGAGCTCGCGCAAAGTCCGCTCGGTCAGATCCAAAGAGTTGGTCAATTTGCCAAAGCGGCGCTCGGAATTTTCCCCCGCCGAAGCCAAATCCGCGTTCAGTTTGGCTTGGCCCTCCGTCCGGTCGCGCTTTTCCTGAGCCTGATTTTCGGCGAACTCGCGTTTGGCCTGGCCCAGGAGCTCGTTGCGATCCCGAACGGCGGCGGCCAATTCCTCTTGGCGTTGAGACTGCTCATTCTTTAAGGCCCGCTCCCGATCCTCATGCTCTTCCCGGACACGATTCAAAAGGGCGGAAACCTCACTCTTCATGAAGTTTTCCAGGGAGTCCAAACGCCCGCGCAAGGATTCTTTGACCTCAGCGATCTCCCTTAAAAGCTTCTCCTCCTGCCGCCGGAAACGCGTCTCCATGTCCTTCAGCTGAGCCCCAAAGAGTATCTCCCTAACTTGGGCGATTGGAGCCTCTGACTGGGACGCGTCATATTGCCCGCGGGGCAGATTCTTGCTCATATTAAAACCTCCTGCAATTGCCTAGCCGTATCCGAGAAGCGTCGATCGATATTAAAGGCGACCAGCGCCTGATCATGTAAAAAACCAACGGGGCGGCCTCAAAATCGCCAAAACAACTTAAGGCCAATTATATGACATACCCAAGCCGGTCTGTCAAATTATTTCACTAACAACCTAGAGCGTCAAATAAAAAATAAAAACGAGGACAATGAAAAACTTTTTAGGACTTTAAACAAAATTCGGCTAGGCTAAATGGTCATTCAAAAGCCGGTCAAGAGAACCGACGGGCTAGCTTGACCAAAGCCAGCTATTGATTTACTTTAAGAGGCTCGGGGGGCCGGGCCCCCCGAAATTTGGCCGCCCAACTATATTTTTCAAGGAGAGCCCATGACCGTCTTTCCCTTGGCCGCCGCTTTAACCATCGCCTCGTCAGATTCTTCCGGCGGAGCCGGAATCCAGGCGGATCTCAAAACTTTCGCCAGCCTGGGGGTTTACGGCTTAACAGTCATCTGCGCCGTGACCGCGCAAAACACCTTAGCCGTGACCGCGGTGGAGAGCCTTTCCCCGAACATTGTCCAAGCTCAATTAGAGGCGATTTGGGCGGACATTCCTCCAAAAGCCATTAAAATTGGCCTAATTGGCTCAGCCGAGAGCGCGCGGGTCATTTTCGACTTTTTAAAGGCCCAAAATGTCCCCCTAGTCGTGGATCCGGTCCTGGTGAGCGCTAGTGGACACGTCTTTTTGGCTCCCAACGAAGTCGAGGCCGTCAAAAACCTTTTTCCCCTAGCCGCCTTAATTACCCCCAATATCCCCGAGGCCGCGGCCTTAACGGGGATTTCGCCTCAAGATCCAAGCTTTTGGGCCGAGGCGCCCCAAAAGCTTTTGTCTTTGGGGCCCCAATACGTCCTCATTAAGGGCGGTCATGGCCAGGGCCCCACCGCCGAGGATCGTCTCTTTGGCCAAGACGGGACGCGACTAGTTTTTTCTGGGCCCCGGATCGTCACCAACAACACCCACGGCACAGGTTGCACCTTATCCTCGGCCATCGCCGCCCATCTCGCCCAACGTTACGATCTGCCCGAGGCTATCCAAAAAGCCAAGGATTACGTGGCCAAGGCTTTTGTGGGCGCCCCGCCCTTTGGGCGAGGACCTGGGCCTTTAAACCATTTTCACCAATATTATGCT
>JAISWW010000108.1 GCA_031270705.1 Deltaproteobacteria bacterium | reverse complement strand
CGATCCGTCTTCAACCTGGAAGATGTGTTGGGGAAATATTTTAATGGGACAATCATCTGTGATTGTTACGCGGCTTACTTCGCTTTCATAAAAAATCTGACCAACGCTATGTTGAGCCTTTGTTGGGCGCATTTGCTCAGGGAATATATTTTCTGTTACGATTGTCTTTCGGCTGAGGTTCATAGGTACGGCGAAAAGTGTATCCTCATCCTCAAAGAACTCTTCGTTGAGTACCGGGCTTATATGGAGATTCTCGACAAAACCAGCCCTAAGGCCGAGGAAATATTCGCTCGCCTTCTTGAACTCAAGAAAAAGATAACCGAGGCCACTCTTGACGCTCCACCAGACTCTAAAAAACCCAACTTGCTGGCTAAAAGGTTTCAGGAACATGGAGAATATTATTTCACTTTTTTATTTAATCTTGATGTAACGCCAACTAATAATGCCGCGGAACGTCTTATTAGATCCATTGTTATTGATAGAAAGATTAGTTACGGCGTCCAAAGCAATCTCGGATCCTATTTCTGCGAGACAATTTGGACAGTCATTGAGAACTTGGACTTAAAGGGAATAAGCCCACGAGAGTTTTTAACCGACGCCCTAAAAAGATATAAATCTGGAGAGCCACTACCATCTATTATCAATATCGGTGAAACGGTACCCCAAAAATATATTGATGAGGCCAAAGAAGAGCGCGAGCGGATTCTAATTGATAGGAAAATTGAGACTACTAAGCAGAAGGCCGCCAGAAAAGCCGCTCCAAAAACGGTCGCCAAGGCTACCGAGACCGACGATATGGCCTCAAAATCAGATTCGGGGAATCAAAACAACGTTGAGAAGAAGGCGATGGACGAAAATCCCGCCGCCTCCGACATCGTTACCAACTCTCCAGAGATAGCCACTAAGACTCCTCTGAAAGCCGACCAAAAGCCGATGGACGAAAGTCCATCAGCTTCCGACCTTAACACCGCCAACGGAATGAAATATCCAAAGGCAATCCCAAAGAAGCCACCTGGAACTGACCATAAAGCGATGGACGAAAATCCTCTCTTTGTCCCCACCAGAGAAAAGCCTCTCGTGGCTAGTCCTATGGTCGCCAATGATCCTGGAAATGAAAAGCCTTTAGAGACAAAATCTACTGGCTACGCCAGGAATACGCCCAATCCACGCCCAGAGACTGTTGGCGCGAACCCAAAGCGTCCAGATCCAACTCCAGGGCAAACAAACCCACAACCATCTTCAAATGGAGTTGAGCCAAGAGAGCCTCAACAAGAATGGAGAGGCCCAAAGCTCTCCAAGGCTATAAGGCAAAAACTCCTTGAATTGACTTACTGTCATCGACCCAGTAAGGCTCCAGAACAAACGGAAAGTTCTGGAGCCTGCCCACCTGGGCCTCACCGCCGCAAAGTAGCGTCAGAAGTCTCTCCAGTTTAGCTCTCACTTCAAATCTCTGAAAAGATACCTGACGCAAAAACAAAGCGATAGCGTCAACCCAAACAAGATTTGGCTTCCATGTGGGAGGCTTGTCTGAAGATAAAAAATGGTTTAGGCTACGCTCAAGGGGAGGGTTTCCATTAAATACTGACACATGGCGCCTTGACTGACTGACTGGAGAGAGTTCCATGTCTCGACGTCGGAGTATGGAAGAGGCGCAAAACTGAATCTGGGGAAAAACAGACTGATAACCTGGAAGGACTGGCCGAAAGGCGTGGCTCTATGACGGGTATTAACCAACCTCCAACTGAAACAAGACTCAGACCCTGCGAGGAGGCTAATACCTCAATAAATTACACCCCCCTGAACGGATACAGAAAAGGGGCTTTAAAAATTAGGCCTCAAAGCCAGTTTTTTTAAAGCCCCTATTTTTGTTCCCGCTTAGCGCGGCTAGCCGCGCTTAAGCGAACAGATCTTGTAATTTTTTAGCCTGATCAGGTCTAATTTGGAGGAGCGAAGCGATTTTTTCGTATTTAAATTTACGATTCTTTTTACCACTATAAAAGGCCGCCTCAATATCCAGGTAAGCTTGGCTCTCGTTGGGATCATAATAGGTAGTTAAAGTTAAGTAGTTCTCGGATTCAGTATTCGCCGCGGGCGAAGCGGACAAAAGATAGGAGATGTCGCCTTGATTCAGATTATTCAGAAAAAGCTCATCCTCGAGGGGATAAGCGACTTTAGTTTTTAATTTAGTTGGCTTAATCCAGCTATCGGTGGCCTCGGAAAAAGGGATGGCGGCTCTTCGGGCGAAATAGACGCAGTGGGCGCCTATAATAACCAAAAACTCCAGGGCCCAGACGCCCCATAAAAAGTAGCCTTTAACCACAAAATTTTTGATCGCCCAGAGCCCATCAACATTAACCAGTTTCATAAGCTCAATTATATCTTGGGGATGGGTGGCGATAAGGATGAGTTGATCAAGGTGGATCGAGGATTTGCTGACGGAGATACTGGATCGCCCGGAGCCAAAGCCAATTATTTCCCCCATGTTGATGACCAGATTGGCCCAAACCACCCAGGAGCAATAATAACCTGGCAAAGATCCCAATAAACCGACCAGGCCCGCGACTTTCGAGTTACGGATTTTGGTTCGGTTAATAAGACTGCCCACGGTCTTAGCGCTTAACAAGGCCCAGACGAAAGGAGCTAAAGCGCCGACAAAGAAGAGAGGGATATACCAGATGGCTAAAGCGTAAATAACCGAGGTGAGGGCGGTAAAAAGGCTGGTGGCCAGAAGAGTGACTAGAAAGGCCCCAGGAGTAAAAAAACCAGAAGGCTGATAATTTTGGCTCATAATGGATCCATGCGCGTTAAAAATTAAGATATAGATATTTTTAGAATGTTAATTGTAAGTAACAGATATTAAGAAATAAATTTATATCAAATAGGTTAATCTTTGGTTTTTATATCCATAACTAAAGAAAATTTAAAAATGAATTACAGATTTTATGGTTTCCAGTTTAAAGAAAAATTTTTGACAAGTCAAGGGTTTATGGCGGGAAGATCCGCCCCTGGCGTAAATTTACCGCGCGTCCTTTATGGTTAATCCAGGGCGCGATTAAAGCGAAAAAAGTAGTTTACCAACCGGGTAGAATCCCAAAATAATTTGTCGCCCTTTGGATATTCTCAAAAATTTCTGGGCTATTTTGGCCGACATTTACCGTGAATCAGACAATATATAGTATTTTTACCAATTCTCGGCCACTAAATCTTGGGGTAGAGCGAACGCTATCGGCCAAAGATTCATGACCAGGGGGCGAAGCCGAGCTTAATGGCGGTTTCTCAGCCAAAAATGGGCCACCATCTATATGGTAAATGATAAATTCTAAAAAGTGGGCCACTTTTAATCATCGCCCGTGGGCAACCCTCTAACGCGCGACTTTGGGGGTGCCCTACTTTTCTGAAAATTTTATAAATATTCGCGCGACAGGCCAGTTTTTAAAAAATTTACCCCTTATCCCGAGGCAATAAATCATAATTTATACTAAAATAGGAATAAAAACCAATCTTGATAGATTATTGGAGATTGAATAAATTCAGCATGTATGAACATCTACTGTATAAAATAATTGATGTTAACTCAGTCAAACTAAAATCAATAGCCGTGAATGGATAAATAGATATGAATTATGGTCTACTCCGATGGGAAGATTGATAAAATTTCAATTTTGTTATTGAAAATTTTGTCGAACGTCTCGTTAGTCATTATTAGCTTAGCGCTAGGCAGGCCAGCAATCGGCTTGAGTATGACGCTTCATCTTGAAGGAAACCCGAATAGATAAGCTCGCGATGGAGGAGTTCGGGCGCCACGCTGTTGATTAAGAAACCAACTCGCTCTTTGTCCTGAAAATGACCTCCCTGAGATGGGCGCGCGCGTAGGATATCTTGTGACAGCCGTTCTAGATATGGCAAACGCTCGCCACCTTCAGAAATTCCCAACCTGACGACTTTTTGTCTCGTTTGGCCTCCCTTGGCATGGGTTACCACGAGCCAAATTGTGATCAAGCCAGTACAGTCGTTTTGGCCATCAATATGACCAATAAGCGCCCGGTCTCGTGGTTGGAGAGAGGCGCTAGAATCGAGCCACTGTTTGACAATTGGGTGCTCAAGGCCTAGGAGACTCAAATATTCCGCCTCCAAGGCTTGGTCACGATCGGTGGTAAATCGAACCGTCTCAGAATTCGGGCGACTTAGCTCGAAGATATCGCCGCCAATGGGGAGAAATTCTTCTCCATTAAGATGGGCCGCTTTTTGAGCGAAGAAAAGAAGACGTCGCATGCCGAGGCCATCGTCGTCGAAGCTTTTGTAATCGCCCAGATTAAATCTATCAAGATCTTGGAAAAGATCGAAGACCACGTCCCGAGCGAGGTTGGCGTTGGTCATCGCGACCTCGAGTTCCTGACGCGTCCGTTTTAGGGTCGGATCGAGGATCGCCTCCTGATATAGGCGGTCGTAACTGAGCCGGCTACTGAGCTGGCCCAGAACCTGGCCTCTGATGTCTTCGGCGATCTGGCCATTGTCGTCTAATTTGCCTAAAGTCTGAGCTATTTCGCGTAACTTTTCTTCTAATAGCAGAAATATGTTGCCCTCAATAGTGTCTTGAGCGACTAGGTTGTAGACTTGGGCGGTGTCCTTCTGTCCGTACCGATGGATACGTCCAATGCGTTGCTCCAGATCCATGGGGTTCCAGGGTAGATCATAGTTGAAGAGCACTCGCGAGAACTGAAGGTTTATGCCCTCGCGCCCCGCCGCCGTGCTAAGCAATACCTTGGGGCCATCGGGACGGCGGAATCGGCGCTGGGCCGCGACCTTGGATCCGTGATCGCCACCTTTTAAGATCTCGACGCGTTTTTCGGGAAAAGCGGTTTCAATGGCCGCTCGTAGACTATCAATACTTCCGAGATAGGTGACGAAAATCACGACTTTTTCGTCAGGGCTTATTCGCCATAACTGCCTTAAAGCGTCTAAAAGGACGCTTGTCTTTGTTTCTATCTCCTCGGGGAACAGATCAAGAAGTTTTCGAATTATCCTTCTTTCCTCTGGAATAGCCACAGAGAGCAAATTGGCCACGGCGTCTTCGCTCGCGCCGGCCATAATCTCTGTGTCATCGTGGCTTTCCGCTGTCAGAGCGAAGGCGGCGGTATCATTTCGTTTCTTAATAAGTTGAAGGTTGGCTTCGGCCAGCAATCGTTCCACTTGGGCTTGGCCGAAAGCGTCATTGGGTAGATTGTGAATCTCGCGGATGAGGGCTTTCGCGTCCAAGATGGCTTTATCTCGACCATCCACGTCCAGTAATTCATCTTTTTCAATGGCCTCTTCAATGGTTAGCGCCAAGAGTCGTTTGCGAAGGGTAATCCGCGCGGCGGCGAAACTGCTCGCGGCGATCTTCTGAAAAACGGTCATGACAAAACCGAGGGCTCGCCCTTGATTGCCCTTGGCGGTCGCGAGGTTATAGCCGTCACGTAGGTAATCAAGAAGGGCTTGATAAAACGTCATCTCTCTTTCGTTGAGGGAAAAACCTTGGGTATGAACAATCCGTCTAGCGAAAAGAGGCCCGCCATCCGCGGCGCAAGCGTCCGCTTTGGTGCGTCGAATAACGACAGCGTTAAGCCGGTGACGGTTTTCGACCATGTCTTTTTCATCCTCGAACAGAGTTGGGTCAAGCAAACGCGTGAGCGACCAGAACCGGAAATTGTCGCCTTGGTGCGGCGTGGCCGAGAGCAGTATTAAGTCCTGGCAATGGGGACGGAGCGATTCCGCCAGTAGGAAGTTCTCGGTCTTGCGTATCTTTTTGCCAATCTTATAAACGCTAAGATGATGGGCTTCGTCAAAGACCACAAGATCCCAGGGCGGCGCTTCCAAAAGTTTTTTGACTCGAGTTCGCCTCTTTAGCGTGTCCACGGAGGCGATCAAACGATTATGTTTAGAGAAGGCGTTTGACTTTCGGTCAGTCACGTCTCCATCCGCCCCAAACACCTCAAAATCAAGATTGAAGACCTCATTGAGCTCGCGACGCCAGTTGTCCAGCAAGCCAGCGGGCACAACCATTAGCGCCCGGAGCATTTCGCCGCGCGAGGCCAACTCTCGAAGAATTAAAGCCGTCTCGATGGTTTTGCCAAGACCAACTTCATCCGCGATTAAAAATCTTCTAGGCCTGGTGTTGGCGATTCGATGGACGAGCACTACTTGGTGGGGCAATAGATCCACTTTGGCTGAGGTCAGGGTTACCGAGTTTTCTATAAGTGGCAACTCGACCGCTTCCACAGCCAGCCACAGACGCTCTATGGCCTCCGGGGTGACCGGTTTTAACCCTGCGATGAGGCGATCGACCCAGCTTTCCGCTTCCTGAAGCGACTTCGGCGGCACTTGTCGTTCGCCCAGAGAGCGGAAGAAAACCCTGTAGAATCCTGTCGGCTCAAAGCCGATGACCACGCCTTCTCCTAGCTCAGGATGCTCAACCTTCTGGCCGATCCGCGTTTCAGGAAATTCTGGCGACATGGTAACCAACCGTTAAGGTTTTGCCTTGCTCTTCACTAATAAGTCGGATCATATTCATGGTGGCGCTACCATCCCACAGCGCGCGCGAGAGCCGTACCCGCTCTTTGTCCTGACGAATGAATAGAACCTCCTCATCTGACTCAGTAAGCTCAAAAGATCTCGCGTGGACGCCGAACCCGAAAACAAGGCCTCGTTGATCCCATCTGGCCTGAAATTCTTGCGCGAAAGGCGAAACCCGTCTTTTTAGAAAATCCTCGGCCTGAGTTGGTTCTAGGACTTCAAGAAAGGTCTCTAAGCCGCCCACGAGCACCGTTTGACCGCCGCCAGGCGGCGTGGTGGGCCAAGCGCGCGTCCACCCAAGAGCTTCCCGCATGGAGACAAGGGCGCCTTCGTTAAGGAGTGGATCCAGGGAACGCCGATCAAACACGATACTAGATCCGCGGCGACGCCAACCGGTTGTGGACATATCTAACGTCATTCGGCCTCCGATTCCAATTGATCGAACAATGATTTTTCCCTAGGCGGTTCTTTCGTCAGTTTGGCCCGCCAATGGCGGACGAGGTCTAGGGCGAGCTTGGCGGCCTGTTGAACCTCAAGATCAAAATCGGTCTGGGCGTACCAGTCTAAAATCGAATCGACCGATCTCTTGATTTTAAAGGATTCCCGGTTGAGTTCATCCGTGATATCAATTTTGCTATTGGGCGTCGCCGCGCCAATGAGGAAATGGGCTTGATCTAGGTCAGTCGCGAGAACCTTGCGGTTGCGTCCCGGAGCATTTAAATACTTAAAGCGCTCCGCGATAGGTATCATATGAACCTTAGTTCCAACCACGCGAATCCAGCCGCGCGCCTCAATGTCTCCTTGGGAAATACCCGTGCCGCGTAGGGTCTTGTGTAGCTCGTCCCGGGGTATGGAGCGGCGGCTTTGGAAAAGGCGTAGCAATAACCGCGACGTCGGTTCCGCCTCTTCGGGCGGGCGGCGCTGACCACTACCATTTTTACTGGTCAAGTGGTCATCCAAGAGCAAGTTGATGCCAAGGAGCGCCTCGCGCACGTCTAATTCCTGCCCGGAGCCCTTAAAGACCTGGCCATAATGGCGGCTGTAGAACTCAAGAGCCTTGCCCCGCAGAATGACCAGAAGATCCGATTCGGGTAGATTTTTTCCATGGGAAATCTCCAGAAGCTCCTTGAGTCGCGCCGCCTCGTCCTTGACCCATTGGCGCATCCGCGCCCAGCTCGCCGCTTTTGGCTTTTCTAATCGTTTCCGGCAGACATGGATGATATCGTACTCGATCTTTCGGGATCCGAACGCGCCGGTCGCGCCTTTGGTCTCGTCACTACGAATTGGGTACGTGGCGACCAGGAGATAGCCCGCGCTAAACAGGGCCTCAAGAACATCCACCCAAGGCGCGTCAGCGCTATGATGGAAGGTGAAAGCCATAAGACCGCCTGGTTTTAGGAGTCGAGCCGCCTCGGCCCAACAAGCGGTTAGGGTATTCTGATAGAAATCAGAGGACGGTTGGGGCCGATAAAGCGGGTTAGGGTCATTTACTTTCAGTTCCTTATTGCCGGTCAATTCGCGCGCCTTTTCGACGATAGCCTTGGTGAGGAATCGCTTTTGTTCATAGGCTTCGCGGTCGTCAGGACGCTCAAAACTATTGTCAATGGCTTCCAGGGCGCGCGGAGTTCGCGCTGGCTCGAAGTATCCGCGTTCTGGCAGGCCTTGATACCACTTAAGAAGAGGCAGGCGTAGCCAGACATAAAAAAAATCGGCTAGATCAGCGTAGAACACGTTGTTACCGAATGGTGGATCGGTGATCACCAAATCAAAAGAAGCGCAATTGAGCGTTGAAAGGTCGGTGGAGGAGCCACAAAATATGGAGGTTCCTATTTGTAGCGGTTCTTCAGTTTTCACCTTTACGGAATTCGAGAGGCCGCTATCTTTTGTGTTGACAACTAATTCCCAGGGAGTTCGCGCCCAAATAGCCCCGTCTACAACCTTCTGAGCGCAGGATTCCCAATTGCCGCGCCCAATTTTATGAAAAACGCAGTTTTCGATTACTTGTTGTTTGGGGTGGTAATTCGCGTTTGAAAGCATTGGCTCTATCTTATCATAAGTCAGATTCCAGAACACGAACATGTTTTGGTTTCTTAGATACTGTTGCAACGCGCCTAACGCCTGCTCCCTTACATCAAGAGGCCATTGAACTTTACTGGCTTCCATGATAGCGCGCGTGAGCCGCGCGTGAACCAGAAGCTGGCGGGGGTTAAACATTTTCCACCAATGCGTGTAACCCCAATTTGGAATCCCGCCATTGAGCTTATGGGTCATGAACGCGGGAAGGAGTTCAGACTTCGGCCAATAGTCATTCAAATTAGTATCTTTGTGGTCGACCCATTCCCGCTCAGTCGCAATTAGTCTACGCGCGTCTTCCAGCTCAACGGGTTTGAAGTAGCGACCATTGTAACTGTAGCCCTCGGCTTCGCACTGGGGGCAGTGACATTGGAGAGCGTAGGCCGCCACGGGCGCGGTGTGGCCCATTGGTCTCACCGATTCGAGTATATCTTGTTTTTTCCCACAGTTCTGGCAAATGAAGTGGGATTGGCTCGGCACGGTCGCGGTTCGCGTCTGAAGGCGCGAGCCGTCGGCGAGTTCTATCTCGCGGGGGAGCCCAAATTTTTTGCGATCCGCCATGGACTCGGAATCGTCATCACCAGCGTCGTTCTCGTTCTCTCCGTCCTCCATTTCCGATTCCTCGGGTATCTCTTCGTCAGCCAGGCGGACGCGACCGCGAACCTCGACCAAGCGCGCCTCTTCAAGCCGCCTTTCAAACCACCGGGCCGTCATCTCTGGATCGGCCCCAGCGTAGCCGCCCAACTCAACCTGGGCCTCAAACCCGGGCGTTCCCGTCAGCCATTTAGGATGAATCAGAAGATACATGTAAACATGTCGGCTTTCAATTCCGAGATCTTTCTTTTTAACGATTCCGACTTTGAAATTATAAGGAAACAGAACTCCCAATTCGTATTTTTCCCCGCTGTGTTTTTCCAGAACCGTCTTTATCTTGCTCCCGGCGAAGGAGTCGCAATTGGGGCAACGCAAACCGGGTTCCATATCTAACATAGACAAGGCTTGATCAATTCGAACGCTCTTTTCGTTTTGACCGCCTTTGCTATAGTCTTTGAGGATTCGGGCGAACTGTTGGCTTGTCTCCGTAAAGCTGGGCTCATTCTCAAGAACAACGCGCTCAACTCCCGGGGCCATGCGCGTTTCGCCCAGCTCAATATTGAATTTAAAGTCGCAGTTTGGGCAGGTTGCGGGGATGAAGTAAGCGGTCAGTTTTTTTTCGGCGATAACGGGCGAGCGGAATATCGGCGTTCGATGACCGCAACCAGGCGAGTTACAAGGGCCGTGCTTGGCCCAGAAGGTATAAATAATCTCTGGGCCTTCCCAGTGGTATCGGGCGCGTTGATCTGGCGAGATCTCGGTGGGATCGATGTTAGCGACTTGGCCGGTCTCTTGATCTATCCAGTTCCCCGTGTGTCCCCGTGGACAGGACGCGACGTAGAAAGGCTGGACGAGAGGCTTGACCTTGGCCTCAATCTCCGCGAAGAGAGCTTTAATTTGTTCGGGATCGCTACGAGCTAGCTCGTTTTTTGTCACAAACCAGGCCACCGGATTTAGATCTACGCCCGTCATCTGAAAGCCCAGCCGCGAGCCTTCGACTAGAGTGGTTCCGCCTCCCATGAATAGGTCAAGAACCTGGAGTTTCTGGAAAGAGCCCGTTTTTTGGTGGTTACAGTAGTAATGATCCCAAACTAGTTTAGCCGCTAGGGATGGATCTTCGGGTGCTTTCGTGGCGGCCGCGATCAATAAGCTTCGGAAGACGCTGGAGCGGCGACGTGCCCACCACTTGGACATCTGATAGATGGGTTTGCTCGCGTTGCCCTCAAGGTAAGAAAGGGCGTTTATGGGCGCGATGGGAAAATCCACTTCCAGGCAGACTGGAGTTCGCTCCGCGTTACTAAAATCGGCTACCGGAAGGCGGATGGCCTTAGCGAGGTTGGGCGGATCGTAACAGTTCGCTTTAACGCGAGGTTTTTTTTCGGACGATTTTTTGTCAGTTGGCGTTGGCCGCTCTCCAAAAAGATCGAACTTATCGTTATTCATCGTTCGCTCCGCGCTCACTTAGGAGGCAATTCAATAAAGGGCGTGGCGACCTCCAGAAGGCTTAGCCCCCCATGACAAATATCAGGAAAGCCTCCCGGAGCCTTCCATTTTTTTTGGCCCATGACTATGTGGTTTTCGTTGTGGGTGAGGGCGATCGGGGGCATGAATCGTTCCCGCCAAGGGTCAGTCGCTTTTTTGTGCCGCGACGCGCCGAATACCTCGCGCAAGCGATTTATAACGTCTGGATCGGATTCCTCGCTCGAAAAAAGTTTACTCACCGCGTAACCGTGGTCAGACGTGATGACTAGTTTTCGGCCTTGCCTTAGTCTATCGACAAATTTCCAGAAGCCATCACCCTGGAGAGTCGCGCTCGCGGCTTTGTGGATTTGTTCAGGTTTTTTTTTGTGAAGGTGGATGAGATCGTCGAGCCAGCTATGCCACGCGAAAATATTGGCCTCGGGGGGAATATCACCCAGGGCGTCTTCAAATGGCAAGGTAATCACAGTCGTGTAAGCCTTGGAAGAAAAGAGATTAAAGCCACTAGGCGCGTTATTCCCAGCCAGACAAGCGCGCGAAGGTAGTCCCAGCGCGT
Source organism: Deltaproteobacteria bacterium (assembly GCA_031270705.1). Classification (GTDB taxonomy): domain Bacteria; phylum Desulfobacterota; class Desulfarculia; order Adiutricales; family Adiutricaceae; genus JAIROO01. Next base: position 40,864 of record JAISWW010000108.1, on the reverse strand, counting down.
GGGCGAAATCGTCAGTATTGGAGGGAGCTTCAGATCCGGTTACGCGCGCGCTAACGATCTGGATATTTCGCTTTTGAGCGCCGTTTATGAGAAAAGGCATTTCGCGCAGAGACAAGGCGTCCAATATTAAAATGGCGCGACCATCGTTGGGTGACGTAGAACACCATTGCTTTAAGAGGGGCGCGGTTCTGGGAGCGTCCTGTGGATAAGCCTGCCATAAATCCCATGCGGCCTCGGCCAAGAGGCGGTCGGGAGCGACGGTCTGATTATGAAGCTCGACTGGGGAGATGTTAGTTTTGACCAGCGTCTCTAAACGCTCGAAGATACCGCGCCACGCGTCCTCTGGCGATGGCGAGTTCAAGATGATGTCGACCCAGGCGGAAGGGGAGCTCATTATTCGTCTCCCTCTTGGGTGATCGTCACTTCTAAAGAGGCTTTTATAATCAAAGGCAGGCGCGAGAGAATCTCTTTTACCTGCTGTACTTTGAGATTTTTGAATTCGATCTTGGCTGTGTTAAGCGTGGCGCTAGACTCAACGCCCCACTTTTCGAAGCAAGCGGAGAGGTTAAGGCCGGTGGCTTCTTCGTCCGTCCGGTGAGACTTTGTGGTTATGGGCTTTGGAGACACCGGCGCTGGCTCAGTAGGCCCTATTGAAGGCGGATTCGGGTTAGTGATTGGTGGCGGTGGATCTTCGCTTGTGGGTGGTGGCGAGGTAAGCTTGGGCGGTTTAGGCCCTAAAGTCGTAACGGTTGTTCCGCCAACCACGCTTGGAAGGCCAAGTTGAATTTGCCGCATCTCTTGGCCGGAGAGAAAAGCCTTGGATTGTATATTTTTGAGCGCCGCCTCATCGTTCGTCTGCTCTGTAGGGCGAGTAATCCAAGTTCCTTTGACATTAATTACGATTTTGCCTTGCGCGACGATCTTTAGAATTTGTTCATAGATTGGGGTTTCACCAAGGAAAGGTATGGCGTCTTTGGTGTCCTGGGAGGGCGGCTCAGTTAACTCGTTGAGCAAATCGCCTACCAGGCGTGATTTTTTGGCTCGCTCCAAGACTAAAGATTGAAACAAGGCTTGATCGAAATGATCCTCAATAAGAGATTTCTCAACCGCGGTCGGGATATCCTCTCCTTGCGCGCTCACTCGTTCCACATTGAACGCGCATCGCTCTGGGCTCTGAAAATTCCAACGGCGCAATACCGCGAACTTGTCGAAGCGCTTTTTCAACGCGTCCCGAAGCGGCGCGTCGAATCCGTTTTGTAACGCGTGGTAATTAGGATCATCTTTCCAAGCTTTTTTGGTAAGAAAGGAGCACCGCGCGCTGAAAAGAAGATCCATGTCCTGATAAAGACTTTTCGTATCGTCCGAAGGTAGAAGGAAGCGAACTGTGTTCCGCTTCTCAGGTACATGAGTGGCTAGCCAGGTTCCCAGAGTTTTATTTAAGTTGCCCTCGCCGCTCAGTATTGGCTCAGGTATGACAATGAGAACTGGGATGACCCATTTCAAGGGCATGTCCGCCTCATTGACCTCGCTCCAAGGGTCATTCCGCCAGTTAGGGCCGAGAATTATAACGCGAGAGGCGGTTTGTTTTACTTGCGGCGAGAAGATATGTCGCAGAGTTTCGCGAACGTGCTTAATGTCTTCTCCTGGATAAATTGTTTGGCCAGTCTCAGTGGCCGTAACGCCTGGTTGCCATAACTTGTTGTTCTTGGCCGCGGTTCGGACTTTCGAGCGTGGATTTTCTTCCAAATTAAATATCAGGCGACCGTTTGGTTTTTCTTCGCCATGGATGTTTATGCTAGCCTCAATCAGTTGAGTTAGCTCATCCTGAAATGAATTGTCATCAATAGGCCGCTTCCGAGTAATATCGAGTTGAAGTTGGGATCGCTTCGCGCCAGCGTTTCTTCCAGACGACATTGAGCGCAACCAGAGAGCGCTGATCAGCTCGCGGGCGTGAGGCGCGGGGACTCCGATGGTCTTGACTGTTTCAAGATTTCGTTGGGCCACTAGTCGTAGCTTTTCCTGGTTTCCAGTCGTGGTGATTGAGTCTAGGAGCGATTGAACGCCGCCCGCGTCATCATCCACGAAAAAATCGGCGGGCGTTATGATCGGAACCTCCTCGCCTCTCGCTCGAAAAGAAGAAGCGAGGACGCGAATAAGGTCGCGCGCCTCCTGAGCGGCTTCAGCCATAAGGATATGGTCTTCCAATAACTCCATAAGCTCCGGTGAGAACGGCCAACAAGCTATGACTTCTGATACTTTCCGAGATCTTTCGGAATCCGACAGATGCGAAAAACACAGCCGGAACCGCTCAGACGCGTAGGAATCAAGAAGATCGCGTATCTCGTCTTGCGGGATGTTTCGGTGGTTATCAAAGAGACGATATAGGACAAGGTTCTTTCGGTCTTCCCTCGCCGTAGGGCCTCGGAAATCAATGAGGACTGGACTATCACGATGGATTTGTCTAAAGGCTTCGGTGTTGTTATTGAGCAACGAAACGACAAGGATCAGATGTTCTGGTTGTTCTTTGGATAGCTCAGATAGAATTTGGATAAAATTCTCGGCCCAGGTACGGTACTTGACTCCTTCCGATCCAGACTGATCGCTCAGGCCTTCGAACCACTTTTGGAATTCATCAAGAATAAGCGCGACGGGCTGTTCCTTGAACATATCCTCCAACAGGGAGCGGGGCGGGAAAGGGTTACCCATCTGAAGGAACTTGCCTCTAAAAAAATCTCCTTTGGGATGACGATCGAATAGGAGTTCCCACAATAGAGGGTACTCTTGGTTGTGAACCGGCTCCGAAATAACACAATATCCACCCTTAAGCTCAAGCTCGCTTAAAGGCCGCGCGTCAAGCCTGTTTCCCCAATCGTTGGCCCACTTCTGAACCTTGGCGGGCGATTCGATCGCGTGGTGCGTCACGGCCATGATGTGGGATTTACCGCTTCCCCGGTCGCCCATAAGGACAATGGGGCCTTTTGATCGAGCCGCGCTGACCGCGCGCAAGGCCGTCTGAACGTCAGCGGTAGGGTAGGTAATTGAGAGGATGAAGTCTGGGTCTTTTTGAGCGGCTCCAAGTCTAGAGGGATCTTTTCCGCTCAGGATAATGGCGGTGCCTGGCGTCTGGGAGTCGAGGAATTCGTCTCGTAATTTTAGGTTCAGCATCAAAGTCTCCTCGCTGAGATATTTCTTCCCGCCGCTGGCGATTGGCCCTGTTCATTGTTTTCAGCCCCGCCTCTTAACCCAATCTTCGTTTTTTTGGAAATTTCCTGGTGAGGCGCGTTCGGAACGCGCTGGCGCTTAATTTTTATGAGAATCCACTTCGAAAGCCAAATCCAGCATAAAGGCTGAGATAGGTCGCGATTTTGTTTACAGAGAGCCAGCGCTATCTACATTCGCGCGGAGGCTGGTCTCATTGCTCAATAGCCTCAGGGCTTCGATTTAACACATAGATCCTCAAAGGGAGAAACACATTGGCTTCCATTCACTTTTATCAGACTAAAGTGTCGTTTATTATATGAAATTTAGCGAAGCAATCAAACGGTTTTTTCGAGTTTCTTTGGATTTGACATAAAGGCGCCTGAGGCCATTCAGCTAAACCGACGCGGCATAGAGCTACCTCAAGCTTGTTGATAGGCTTAAGAGCTTGAAGATTGGTAGTTTGCTAGAAACACTTTTTTGGAAGATAAAAATGAAAAAACTCAATAATTTCAGAGTGTTGTTTTAAACAACTTCATTTATTAGTATAAAATTTTTAATAATAATATTTTTTGTTCTAAAATTTTATCTCAACTATTAATTATGTTATTAATAGTTTATATAAATAAAATATAGTTTAATTTTATAGTTAATATGACGTATTTTATCTAACATGAATAAATAAGAACCAATATATTAGATTTCCGCTTGACTGTCCAGAGGCTTTAAGGGCCTCGGAAGGCCATCGGGTTTGTATTTTTAGTCAAAGGCCAAGTATGATTTTTAGTCTAAGCGAGCGCTATATATAATAGTTACTAGCCAAAAGTTTTTGGCCTAGCTGGTTAAACGGCCAACTTCTTGGCTCCAGAGGCCTTTTTATTTCCAGCTATTTTTGGGACAGGCCTAAGGCGATTAACAATTTTTTAAGTTATAAAATAAAAACGTAGTATAAAAAAACTTTTATAAAGTTCAATAATAAAGATTATTGTCAATATTTGAGTAGATAAAACGATAATATAAGAAGTTTTTTTATTTTTTAAATTCATTAAAAAATAAAATTATTATCTTAATTAGGTTAAATACATTAGAATCAAGGCATAAAAATTTAACGAAAATTTCTTGCTTTTTCTAGTTTATGGGTTCATAATTGACAAGTTTTTTCTGGAGGTCCACTGGGATGGTCAAGATAGCCCCTTTTAAAGGGTTGGTTTATAACATAGAGGAAATAGCCGATCACGGGCCGCTATTAACCTCGCCGCCATATGACGTTTTGACCCCCGCCCAAAGGGCTGAGTTGCTTGAGTGTCACCCTCACAATTTTCTCCATTTGGATCTGGGCCGAGTTTTGCCTCGCGACAAAGATCCGCACGCGTGGCACGCTCGCTCGGCTAAGCTCCTGAAAGAATGGGTGAAAACCGGGGTTTTGACTCGGCGGGAACAACCAGCCATATATCTAATGGATACGGATTGGACTCATCCCGTCACGGGCCGCAAACAGACCAGGCACGGCTTTGTCTGCCTTTTGCGCTTGGAGACCCCCTCGCCTACCTCCACGGTTCGCCCCCATGAGAAGACCTTTAGCTACCATAAGCAAGAAAGGCTCTCGCTCATGGAAAAGACCAAGGCCCAGTTGAGCCCGATTTTTGGTTTTTTTCCGGATCCCGATGGTCAGATTTTAAAGACCATGTTTGATTTTTCCCGGACGGATCCTGATATTTATATCAATGAGCGCTCAGGTTTGGCTCATTCGGTTAGTTTTCTCCAGACTCACGAGACGATCGGCAAATTAACCGAGTTTTTGGCCGATAAGACCGTTTATATCGCCGATGGCCATCATCGTTACGAGACGGCCTTAAATTACTCGAACAAGATCAAAAAGACCCTAAAAAGCGTGGACGAAAACTCGGCCATTAATTATGTCATGGCCTATCTGTGCCCGATGAGCGATCCCGGCTTATGCGTTCTGCCCACTCACCGGATCCTCCAGCGTTTGGACAAATCCAACGCGGAAGTCTTAAAAGCCCTGGAGCCTTTGGTCGACATTAAGGAATACCCCTTCGCCCCTCACGGCGAAAAGGGGGCCCGCAAGCTTTTATCCGCTAAGCTCCTGGAGGACAATAAAAAGGGTCTATCGGTTTTTGGGCTCTATCTCTCCGGAGCCGATAGTTGCTATCTATTAAAGGTTAGGGAGCGGATAAAGCAAGAGGAAGTGGAGCGCGATCCCGCGACCAGCCAATTGGCCGCCTTGGATGTCACGGTTTTGACCCAGATTGTCTTTCAACAAGGCTTGGGTTTGTCGGACGAGGACATGGACGACCAAGATCTGATCCATTATATATCCTCAACCACGGAGGCGGTGAGGCTCATAACCGCCGATCAGGCTCGGGCGGCTTTTATCATCAATCCGACTTCCCTGGACGAGATCCTGCGGGTGACCGAAGATGGCTTATTGATGCCCAGAAAAGCCACCTATTTTTATCCCAAGGTCTCTAACGGCCTAGTCGTCAATCCCCTAGATCCGGCGGAAATTATTACCGTTGTCCATCATTAAGGAGCGGCTGGAATTAAGGGCTCCCGCGAAAATCAACCTTTTTTTAAAGGTTTTGGGCCCGCGAGCCGATGGTTATCACGATCTTTATTCCTTAATGGCTCGTTTGGAGCTGGCCGATTTTTTGGTTTTAGAGCCTCTCGAGCGACCTTTAAAGGCCGCGGATAGCCTCACTTACGAGGGTTTTGGCGACCCAGCTGACCTAGGTTTTCGGGACAATAACCTGGCTCTTAAGGCTCTGGCGGCTTTAAGGGCCTTAAACCCGGATTTGAGCTATTTTGGGGTTTATATTCAAAAAAATATTCCCCTAGCCGCTGGCTTAGGCGGGGGTTCCTCGGACGCGGCGGCCATTCTTTTGGCTTTGGGGCCAAAACTCGGTTTAAGCCAGAGCCAACTGCTTAGCCTGGGTTTGAGCCTAGGCTCGGATTTGCCCTTTTTTTTCGGCCCGAAAATGGCTTTGGTGGAAGGCCGGGGCGAGATTATTAGCCCTTGGTCTGGGGCTTGTCCCAAGTGGGCGCTTTTGGTCAATCCGGGTTTTCCTTTGGCCACGGGCCGAGTTTTTCGGGAATTGGCCTTGACAAAAAGGGCCGAAGATCATACATTGTGGCCACAATCGCCTTTGGGCGGTTGTCCTTTTGGGGAGAACGATTTATTGGCCCCGGCTCTGCGCCTTGAGCCTAGGCTTTTGGAGGCTCAAAAGGAGCTAGAGTCGTTGGGCGGTCTTTTTTTTGGCTTGTCTGGCAGTGGGCCGACTTTTTGGGTTCTTTTCGCGACCCATGAAGAGGCCAAGGAAGCTAGGGCTAGCTTAAAAGCGCGACCTTGGCTGTCTATTTTGACGGCTTTGGCTAGCGATTGACTATAATTTATAAGTAATTTTGATAAATTATTTAGGTAAAAGAGGATTAGGCTCGTCCTCAAAGTAGGCGATGGGGCGTCGTCAAGTGGTTAAGACACAGGGTTTTGGTTCCTGCATTCGAAGGTTCGACTCCTTCCGCCCCAGCCAAATTTTCCATGACTCGCGGAGGTAAACCAGGGTTAGGTCGCGAATAGTTTTTTTTGAGCTATTTCGAGCTTCCTAGGATTTAAAATGCCCAATGATATAGTGGTGATTTCCGGTAACTCCAATTTGGAGCTAGCTCAGGAAATTAGCGAGACGCTCTGGCAACCTTTAGGCGAGGCCCAGGTTCGGCGATTTTCCGATGGAGAAATTTTGGTGGAGATTGGGGCCAATGTCCGCGGTCGGGACACCTTCGTCATCCAATCCACCTGCGCCCCGGTTAATGACAACTTAATGGAGTTGTTATTGATCATTGACGCCTTAAAAAGGGCTTCGGCTCGGCGGATTACCGCGGTCATCCCTTATTATGGCTACGCGAGGCAAGATCGGAAAGCCGCGCCCAGGGTTCCCATTTCGGCCAAATTAGTGGCCGATCTCTTGACCGCCGCCGGCACTAATCGGGTTTTGGCCATGGATCTGCACGCCGGCCAAATCCAGGGTTTCTTTAATATCCCCGTGGATCATCTTTTTTCCGCCCCCGTGGTTTTGTCCTATTTAAAGGCGATTGGGACAGATAATATTGTCTTGGTTTCCCCAGACGCCGGCGGAGTGGAAAGGACGAGGTATTTCGCCAAGCATCTTTCCGCGCCTTTGGCTATTGTCGATAAAAGACGAGAAGCCGTCAACGAGGCCAAGGTCATGAATATCGTTGGCGAGGTCAAAAACAAAAGGTGCCTAATAATTGACGACATGATCGATACGGCGGGCACCTTAACCCAAGCCGCCGAAGTCATCATGAGTTTAGGAGCCGAAGAGGTCATGGCTTGCTCCACGCACCCGGTCTTTTCTGGCCTTTCCATTGAAAAAATAAAAAACTCGGCTTTAAAGGAAGTGGTGGTCACTAACACCATTCCCTTATCCCCAGCTGGTCGGGCTTTGCCTAAAATCAAAGTTCTGACCGTGGCTAAGCTTTTGGGGGAAGCCATTAGACGAATCCACAACGAGGATTCCATTAGCTCTCTCTTTGTCTAGAATTTGGAGAATCGACCATGGGTCTGAACACCACCATATTGGCTAAACCCCGCGAGCCCCAAGGCAAAAACGCCGCTCGCCGCTTAAGGGCTAGCGGTCAATTGCCAGCTATCTTTTATGGCCGGGCTGATCAATCCCAGGCTTTAACCTTGGATTACGCGGAATTTAAGACCGCCTTCACGCGCTCGGACGGGGCTAAGACCCTTTTTACCTTGGCTATTGAGGGCCAGGCTCCTCAGCCAGTTCTCTTAAAGGACGCTCAGATAAATCCGTTGAGCCGGAAAGTCGCTCACGTGGATTTTTTAAAGATCGATCCCGAAAAACCCATCGTCGTTTTGGTGCCCATGAATTTGGTCGGGAAAGCCGCGGGCGTGGAAAAAGGCGGGCAACTGCAACAAGGCGAGCGGGATATTCGGGTTAGCGGCTTGCCAGATAAGATTCCGGCCTCCATTGACGTGGACGTGACCAATCTTGCCTTAGGCCAGACCATGCATTTAAGCCAAGTTCAGTTGCCGGAAGGCCTGTCTTTGGATAAGACCGTTGATCTGCCGGTGGCCGTGGTGGCTGTGCCCAAAGGCTTAAAGATTGAGCTCGATGAGGCCGCCAAAGCCGCGGAGCCAGTGGCCAAAGCCGCCGCGAGCAAGAAAACCGCCAAAAACGTCAAGAAAGAAACGGTTAGAAGATAGCCAGGTAGCTCTTTACGGCCTTTAGATTTGCTTCCAAACTGTAAGGCCCTATGATCTTGTCCTCTGGGACGAGGTTTTAGGGCCTTTTTTACCAACGCGATTCCTCTTCTTAACAATTTTAACTTGTAATTATTAACTGGTCGAAGTTTTTTTACCTGAATGACCCTTTTTAGGGTTTTTCTGAGGACAAAGAGGAGAGCCTTATGGCGGATTTTTTTGAATTGGTCGCCCAACGCGAGAGTTGCCGCAAATATTCCGATCGCCCCGTGGAGCGCGAAAAACTGGTCAAATTGATTGAGGCCGCGCGTTTGACCCCCTCGGCTTGTAATTCCCAGCCCTGGAAATTCGTGGTGGTCGATGATCCCCAAATCGTCCCAGAAGTGGCCAAAACTGTCCAACATTTTGGGGTCAATGAGTATTTCGCCAATGTCAAGTCCTTTATCGTTATTTTGGAGGAACACGCCACTTTAATGCCCAAGGTGGCCTGTTTTTTGGATAGCCAATACTGGGCCAAGGGCGATCTGGGGGCGGCGACTTATGGCTTAACTCTGGAAGCCGCGTCTTTGGGTTTAGGGACTTGTATTATCGGGCTCTTTGATCGGCCCAAACTGATCCAGCTTTTGGATCTGCCTAAAGGTCAAAGGTTTTTTCTGGTTGTGGCCGTGGGTTACCCAGAAACGGAGAAAGAGGCTCGGCCTAAGCAGCGAAAATCTTTAGAGGCCATCGCTCGTTTTGTTTAAGGCTATTTTTAGCCCGAGCCTTGGCTCGGAGATCAAAAGGAAGGCAAGATGTCTGATTTTTTAGAATTGGCCGCGAAACGTAGTAGTTGCCGTAAATATTCCGATCGCCCGGTGGAGCGGGAAAAATTGGTTAAAATAATTGAGGCCGCTCGCCTAACGCCCTCGGGCTGTAATTCTCAGCCTTGGAAATTCGTGGTGGTCGATGATCCGAAGATCGCCCCAGAAGTGGCTAAGACCGTCCAACATTTTGGGGTCAATGAGTATTTCGCCAATGTGAAGTCCTTTGTCATTGTTTTGGAGGAGCGCGCGGTTTTAATGCCCAAGATCGCTAGCGTTTTGGATAGCCAATATTGGGCCAAGGGCGATCTGGGGGCGGCCACCTACGCCATAACTTTGGCGGCTGAGTCTTTGGGTTTGGGGACTTGTATCATAGGCGTCTTTGATCGGCCCAAACTGACCCAGCTTTTGGATCTGCCTAAAGATCAAAGATTTTTTCTAATCGTGGCCGTGGGTTACCCAGAAACGGAGAAAGAGGCTCGGCCGAAGCTTAGAAAACCTTTGGAAGACATTGTCCGCTTTGTTTAGGGGGAATAATTAGAAAACCCGGTTGGCTTTAAAGCCAGCCGGGTTTTTTTCGGGCTTTGGCCTAGATGGCCGTCAAAAACAAAAGACAAATAGTTTAGGTTTTTTTGAGCTCCCTAGTCCTGAAGCGAAAAAAATAATCGCCCCTCTAATCAATTGGCCGGACTAGATTTTTCGGGCCATGACTAAACTTTACTAAATTTTACTAGATTTTTAATAAAATATCGTAATTTAGTTTTAAAAATATTGATTAGACTCAAAAAAACAAAGAGCCTTTTCTTGACAAATGATTTTGGGTTCTGTAAAATAACTAGCATAAAAAAAATTTGGGTTGGCTATATCCATAGGGGAGGTGGGACTTTATCCGCCCCAAGGGTGGATTTTGGCCATTTTTTGGATTTTATTGGCTTGGGCCTGGTTTTAGGCCTAGTCGCCAATATTTAATAGATCCTCTTGTTTAGGGGCCAAAACTCGGTTGGCTTGGGAGCCAGTCGGATTTTTTTTGGCCTTAGGGTTTTAATAGCCGGCCCTCTTTGTCCAGTTGGAGCCTTTGGGTAAAAAATTTTTTACTTTAAGCCTAGTCAATTGGCTGGGCTAGATTTTATGGTCATGACTATACTTTACAAAATTTTACTAGATTTTTATTAAAATATAATAATTTAGGCTTAAAAATATTTATACGACTCAAAAAAACAAAAAGTCTTTTCTTGACAAATGATTTGGGGATCTGTAGATTATTGAGTATAAAAAAATTTTGGGTTGGCTATATCCATAGGGGTGGTGGGACTTTATCCGCCCCAAGGGCGGATTTTGGCCATTTTTTGGATTTTATTGGCTTGGGCCTGGTTTAAGGCTTGGCCTAGTCGCCAAAACTTAATAGATCCTCTTGTTTAGAGGCCAAAAACCCGGTTGGCTTGGGAGCCAGTCGGATTTTTTTTGGCCTATTGGGCTTAGTTGCCCCTCTTAGCCAGCGAGATGGCCGTCAATAGATAAACAAATGGTTGGGGTTTTGGGGCTCCTTAATCCTTAGGCGAATAAAATAATCGCCCCCGCGCTCAATTGGCCGGGTAAGATTTTTCGGGCCATGAGCATACTTTGCGTTATTTTACAAGATTTTTAATTAAATAGCGTAATTTAGTTTTAAAAATATTGATTTGACTCAAAAAAACGAAGAGGGTCTTCTTGACAAATGATTTTGGGCTCTGTATAAATAGCGAGAATAAAAATTTTTTTGGGCGCGGATATCCATTTAGGTGGTGGGATTTAAAATTTATCCGCCCAAGGTTAGATTTTAAATTGTTTTGGATTTAAAAGTTTTGGCGTGGTCTTTTGAGTCAGCCTAAGCTAGTCGCTAAAACATTTTAAATCCTATTTTATGTGTAGTCTTTGGACGGGGTAAACTCTGGATTTAAGCCAGCTTGAGAGGCCAGGGCCAGAAAAAAATGGTCATGAGGCTTCTTCTAAAGGCCCCCAAAAGGCTAGCTGTGCCCCCAAAGACCCCCCAAACCAGCCCAAAATTGGCTGGCCAACGCGGTCTGGCGAGAAAAAGTTAAAATATTTTTTCGCTTAAAATAGAAAAATTCGATATTAGTCATCAGGGAGGCCAAAATAAATTTCAATATAATTATGGGTTTTTGGTATTTTTATATAGTTCAATAAGTAGTAAAATAATTATAATACCTTCAATAAATCTTATAAGTAAAATTATAAGATTATATTTTTTTAAGTATTTAAAGCATTGGACGTATATTTAGCGCGTGATTTAGTTATAAAAACTAGCAATTTAAAAATAAAAAAATGTAGTAATTCCAGCCAGTAGGTTTTCCTATGGGTTCTATCTATAAGGAAATCAAATTGCTTTAATCGAAAATTTTTATTATTTTTGATCCCCGGCGATGGCTTAGTTAAAAAAATATTTAGTTACGTTCGCGTCGCTTGTCGCTACCGATACTGGCTGCCCTTTTTCGGGCGTCGGTGGCTCAAGCCTTTGGAGTTACATTCTATTATTTCCCGCCAAACGCGCCAAACGCGTATTTGGAGGGATGGAGGATAGTGTTTTTTATGAGCGTGGTGAAAAATTCGGCTGAAATCATGGACACGACTATCACCATTGGCGTGGCCAAGTCGAAAATGACCCTCAAAAGTCAGATGATTTTGGCTCTCTTGGCTGGAGCCTATATTGGCTTTGGGTCGGTTTTCGCGATTAAGGTGGCTGGGGGGATGCCCGCCGAAACTTGGGGCACTTTTGTTCGTCTGGTTTTTGGCGGCGTTTTCCCGGTGGGCTTATTGTTGGTTTTATTGGCCGGGGCGGATCTCTTCACTGGCGATTGCATGTTCATGACTGGAGCCTTGGCTCACAAGCAAATCGACTGGGGCAAGTTCTTTAAAATCCTCATTTTAAGCGTCATTGGCAACTTTATTGGCTCGGTTCTGGTGGCTTGGTTGTCTTATAAAGGCACCTTATTGATGGATGGCTCAGCGGCGGGCCGACCATTGGCCAATTACGCCGTGGCCATAGCCAACGGCAAATGCGTCTTAGCCTGGGACGTGGCTTTTTATCGAGGGATTCTTTGTAACTGGCTAGTCTGTTTGGCCATTTACATGAGCCTGTCTAGCACCGACGGCGTTTCGAAAGCCATTTTGCTTTGGCCGCCCATCACCGCCTTCGTGGCCATGGGCATGGAACACAGCGTGGCCAACATGACCTTCGTGCCATTAGGTCTCTTCATTGGCGCGGATCCGACTTATATCGCCACGGCCAACGCCACGGTCTTAACAGCCACTTGGGGCGCTTTGTTTATCAAAAATCTAATTCCCGTTATTTTAGGCAATTACGTGGGTGGCGCCCTGTTTGTGGCTATGTTCTACTATTGGGCCAATAACACCAAAGCCAAAAGAGCGGCTTAAAGGCTTTTGAGAGTCCTTTGGTTTAGGTAAAAATATTTTTTTGGGCCGCGAGTCATTTTTCTCTTTGACCCAGAAAAAGTTCTGGTATAATCAGGAAAACAAAAAATCTGGCGTTCCCTGGGAACCCTAATTGTTTTAATTTTTTTGTCTAATTTTGCCTATTTTTTTAGGCTAAAATGACAATATTTTGCCAAATACTCGCTTTTTGTGGGTTAGCCTTTGACTACTCTCGCCAAAGGTGGTCAACTGGGCAAAGCTTTAATCCCGCCCAACCGTTGATGAACCCCAGGTTGGGCGAACTTACCATCCAATGAAAATGGAGGATCTTTTTATGGCATTGAATTGGCAGGATTACACCGCCAAAGGCGCCAAGGATTACGAAATCGCCGAGGCCGCTGAGAAGGAACTACTCAAGATCAAGGACATCTCGTCCAAGATCGGCCTAACCGATGACGAGGTTTTGCCCTACGGTCATTACATCGCCAAGATCGATTACGCCCGGGCCCTTAGTCGTTTAAGCAACAAGCCCGATGGCAAGTACATCGACGTGACCGCTATCACCCCAACCCCCCTAGGGGAAGGCAAATCGACCACCACCATGGGTTTAGTCCAGGGCATTGGCAAACTGGGCAAGACCGTGTGCGCGGCTATTCGTCAGCCCTCTGGCGGACCGACCATGAATATCAAGGGCTCAGCGGCCGGCGGCGGCATGAGCCAGTGCGTGCCCCTAACCCCCTTCTCCCTAGGCTTGACCGGGGATATCAACGCCATTATGAACGCCCACAACCTGGGCATGGTGGCTTTGAACTCCCGCATGCAGCATGAGCGCAATTACGATGACGCCACTTTGGCCAAACGCGGCTTAAAGAGGCTGGACGTGGATCCCACCAGGGTGGAGTACGGCTTCATCATGGACTTCGCGGCCCAGTGTCTTCGTAACATTATTATTGGCTTGGGCGGGAAGCAAGATGGCTACCTGATGCAGTCCAAGTTCGGCATCGCGGTTAGCTCGGAAATCATGGCTATTTTGGCCGTGGCCGCCGATCTAAAAGATCTGCGCGAGCGGCTGGGCAAAATCGTGGTGGCTTACGACAAGAAGGGCAACCCCGTCACCACCAGCGACCTCGACGTGGCTGGGGCCATGACCGCCTGGATGGTTGAGGCTCTGAACCCGAACCTGTTGCAAACTCTTGAGGGTCAACCCTGCTTCGTCCACGCTGGCCCCTTCGCCAACATCGCCATTGGCCAAAGCTCCATCGTGGCTGACCGCTTAGCTCTGAAGCTGGCTGACTACCACGTGACCGAGTCTGGTTTCGCGGCTGACATAGGTTTTGAGAAGTTCTGGAACCTTAAATGCCGTTACTCGGGCCTCATCCCCAACGCCGCGGTTATCGTGGCCACCGTGCGGGCCCTTAAATGCCATGGTGGCGCGCCCATTCCCGCTCCTGGCAAACCCCTACCCGAAGAGTACAAGATCCCCAACGTCGGTCAAGTTGAAAAAGGCGTGGCGAACTTGATTCATCATATTAAGACGGTTAAGAGCTCCGGCATCAGCCCCGTCGTCTGCATTAACTCCTTTGTCACTGACACCAAAGAAGAAATCGCGAAGATCAAGAGCATGGCCGAAGCGGCTGGCGCTCGGGTCGCGGTCTCCGATCACTGGCTCAAAGGCGGCGAAGGCGCGAGAGAGTTGGCCGAAGCCGTTGTTGACGCTTGCAACGACAAACCTGACTTCAAGTTCCTCTATAGTCTAGATCAACCTCTGAAGGATAGGATCGAGGTCATCGCCAAGCAAGTTTACGGCGCCGATGGCGTAGACTACAATCCCGACGCGGCTAAGAAGCTGGAAGGTTTCCAAAAAGATCCCGCCACTTCCAAGTTGGGTCTCTGCATGGTCAAAACCCACCTTTCCCTCTCCGACAATCCCCAGGTCAAGGGCGTGCCCAAGGGCTGGAGACTGTTTGTCCGCGATGTCTTGATTTACGCGGGCGCGGGATTTGTGGTGCCGGTGGCTGGCGCTATCACCTTGATGCCTGGCACCGCTTCCGATCCGGCCTATCGTCGGGTGGACGTGGATACCGCGACTGGCAAAGTCAAGGGTCTGTTCTAAGACCTAATCTAGGCCAAAAAGCCTAATTTGCCTGGCCAACTGGAGGCGACTCTGGTTGGCCAGTTTTTTTTGGCTAATGGCCAGTAATTTTTTAAGAACCGTCGCCTGGCCAACTTTTTTAGGGCTAAAAAATAATAAATCAATAGATAGTCAAGAAAATATTCTAAAAAATAAAATAAAGAATAAAAATAAAAAGTGATTGGTAATATAAAAATGAGTAAAATATAAATATATAGTATAAAATAATAATATAAAAGTAAAAAGAGAGAATTTAAGAAAAATATATATAAATAATATTTTAGGATATTAAAGATCTATTATATTTTTAAAAGTTCCATTATAAAAAAGTTGTCTTCCTTTAAGCCTATACTATGTCTTTTTAACTAATGTTTGACTTTTTAATTATTATATAAGATTGATAAAATATTTTAAAATTTTGTTTTTAAAATCTACTCTAAATATAGATGATTTTTTAATTAATATTGAATTTTTTAATTTTTATCAAAAATCGTGAATAATATTGTGATCGCGATTTGATAGCCACTAATATGGCCAGGAAAAGTCTACTTTGACCTAAAAAAATTCCTACTTTTGACTCTTTTGCCCAATAACATCTTAAGTTGATTGACTATTACAGCCCAAAAACAACAATAGGTTATGTATTTCCGACGCCAAAATTTTGACAAAATAAGATTTGTGGTATAAAATAAAAAAACTGTTGTTTCGAGCGACTCATGTAGATGGTAGGTCAGCAAAATATTTTTAAATATTTTACCTCATTAATTATATCTTGATTATTAAATGTAGTAATAAAAATTAAGTTAGCTAAACTTTTACCATATCAGTTCGTCTATATATTATTTTATATCTCTTGCGCTAACTTTAAAGACGATGTTCTTGAAATTTTATAAGTATTTTGTTGACCGCGCTGAGAGGTCAAGTAGTGAGGTGGCCTAAGAAGTTTTCAATGTCAAAAAGATAGTCAGTCAAGCGTTGTTGTAAAAACAAAGCGCTTGATGGAGGCGAGGCAGAGCCTTTTTCCATTTATATTTTAACGGGAACGTCGGGCGAGGCGGAAAACAAATGTCCGGCGGGTGGTGACGAAGACCAATCCAGCTCCAGCCCATTTCTAAGCGATTTAGCGACTGATGATGGTGTCTTTGCCCACTCCTAATTTTATTTAACCTATTTGGGTTTTTCTTGAATGGAGGAAAAACGGATGAGGGGGCAAAGGGCCTTTCCAGCGACTAGCCTTAATAAGGTTGGTCAGGCTGGGGCTTTCATTTTAGGGCTTGGGGTTTTTGTAATAGCTCTTTTTAGTTGGGTCGGTTCGGCCAGAGCGGCTTTAGACAAATACATCAATAATACCATCGACTTAAATCCCGCGTCGGCGGATAGCGATTTTGAATTTTTTATTAATGAGTCTACTCTAACTATTACATTTTCGGTCCCAACTGGCACGTTAGAACAATTAGGTAACGCTACGGAGGGAATTATCGTGTCTGGTGGCATGAACGCGTTTATTAGCCCAGGCGATAACGCCTCAGGGAACAGAATAACCATAACATCATTAAATCCAGCGAATTTAAATATTTCTGTTATTGGTGGAGTCAATTTGAATCCAGCTATAGATGGTGGCAATGTTAGTAATAATATAGTAACTATAAAAAATGGAACTGTAATTGGCTCTGATGTAGAAGGATTGAAAGGGTCTGTTTTTGGAGGTCTCTCCGATGTCGCTGAAGCCACTGTTAAAAATAATCAGGTGATTATAGATAACGGGACAGTTCATAGGGACGTTTATGGTGGCAATTCTCAAAATGGCATAGCCTTTAACAATACTGTAAAAATAACTGACGCTAAAGTCGGTCAACACGCTTGGGCTGGTGTCGGCGCCTCAGCTTCTAACAACACTATTATATTCACTAACAGCAATATTAGTGGCAATAGCGGTGATGGCGACGTGATTGGCGGCAAAGCGGATGGCGTTGACGGTGATGTTAACGCTAGAGTTTACGCGGAAAACAACTCTGTGACAATTAACGGCTCATCAAATATAACCGGTAATCGGAGTGAAGTAAGTGGTGGCGTCCTGTCATCAGGCCGTTCCCCTCAAAATGGTAGCGTAAGATTTAATGAAGTAATTATAGATAATGAAGGTGGCTTTATCGGAGATCATTCTCAACCCAATCAATATCATTCAGAGGATGGTGTTGTGGCCGGTGGTCAAGCGGGCCACAACACAAATGGAACAATTAGCGATAATAAAGTTACCTATAAAGGTGGATCCGCAAAGATAGTCGCGGGCGGATACGCTTTGGATAATTTTACCGGAGACGTGGCTTCTAACAATGTTACTGTTACTGGTGGAAATATTACAGAAGCGATCTTTGGTGGTAGTACAGGAGCCAATTCTGAAGGTGGAAATGTCCACCATAACGTAGTCCATTTTTCGGGGGCCGACGCGGTCAATATTTATGGTGGTTACGCGGGCTCTAACTCAGTCGCGAATGTGATCAATAACTTGGTTAATATTACGGGCGGCAATGTGACTGGTGAAGTCTATGGTGGTTACGCCACCCTGGGCCAGGCTAATAATAATATAGTTGAGATTTCCAACACGTTAAAGTCAATTGACTATGTTTGTGGCGGTCACTCCGATTCCGGCGACGCATCCAGCAACCAGGTTAATCTGACTGGGGTGAACGTCTCCTATGTTATTGGCGGTAGCTCCGGTTCCGGCCACGCTTCAAACAACCAGGTAACTTTGACTGGGATGAACGTCTCCTCTGTTTATGGCGGTTTATCCGGTCCCGGCAACGCTTCAAACAACCAGGTTAATCTGACTGGGGTTAACGTCTTAGGTGATGTTGTGGGCGGTTGCTCAAATATCGCTTTCGGCAACGCTTCAAACAACCAGGTAACTTTGTCTGGGGTGAACGTCTCCTCTGTTTATGGCGGTTGGTCAAATACCGCTTTAGGCGACGCTTCAAACAACCAGGTAACTTTGTCTGGGGTGAACGTCTCCTACAATGTTTATGGCGGTTACTCCCATAACGGCCACGCTTTAAACAACCAGGTAACTTTGTCTGGGGTTAACGTCACGGGCAAGGTTTATGGCGGTAGCGCCGCCTACAACGCTTCAAACAACCAGGTAACTTTATCTGAGGTTATCGTCTCCTATGTTTATGGCGGTCGCTCCGAAGGTTCAGGTGAGGTTTCAAACAACCAGGTAACTTTGAATGGGGTGAACGTCTCGTATGATGTTTATGGCGGTTTATCCGGTTATGGCGACGCTTTAAACAACAAGGTAAATTTGACTGGGGTTAACGCCTCCTCTGTTTATGGCGGTTACTCCGGCGGTTCAGGAAACGCTTCCAACAACCAGGTTAATTTGTCTGGGGTGAACGTCACCAATGTTTATGGCGGTCACTCCAGTTCCGGCAACGCTTCAAACAACCAGGTAACTTTGTCTGGGGTTAACGTCTCGAAAAATGTTTATGGCGGTTTCTCCTCTAGCGGCAACGCTTCAAACAACCTGGTGATTTTGTCAGGCGTTAACGTTAGCGGCAATGTCACCGGTGGCTATTCTGGCTCAACGACTAATAATAACCATAACAGAGTAATCTTAAGGGGAGCTAATATTTCTGGCTCAATTTTAGGGGATAATGGCGCGAATAACTCAGTAGTCTTTGAGGCTGGCTCAGTTCCAAATTATGTCAATGGAACCGTAAATATTAGTGGCGAGTTATTAATTGCTGGTGGCGAAAACACGGTCAATCAAACAGCCGATCTGGGGAATTTAAGCGTTACTGGAGGAGATACTCTATTTAAGAACGGAGCCATTGTTAATAACAGCGTCGCGATTAGTGGGGGCGTCACAGAGTTTCAAAATGACCTTAGCGTAACGCTAGGAGAAGTTTTAATTTCTGGCGGCGAAAATACATTCGCCAATGTTAAAGTCTTGGGCGCGGGTCAAAATCTGACAATTACTGGTGGCCTCACAGAGTTCAAAGGCGACTTAAACTTGATTGGCGGCGACGTTAAAGTCACGGGTGGCAATAACACATTTAATTATATTAACACTCTAGGCAATATATCAATTTCTGGCGTAAAGACAACTTACGCCGGAAATATTTCCGCCAATAAATTTACTTTAGGTGGAGGCGAGCACTATTTTAACTCGACTACTGATCAGTTAATATTTACCAGCCAAGGCGTTGAAGTCGACAATAGTCAGCTGTATTTTGGGGCTGGCGGTGGCGATATCATATTTCAAAAATCTTTGATTCTAAATTCTCCTAGCTCTATAAATCTTGTAAGCGACGCTAATTTGACCATTACTGACGCCGCAGGCCTAGAACTTGGCGGAATCTTAGACGTTGGCTTACATGAACTTCAAGTCAAAGGCAATGTAACATTTTATAACGCCTCAACTTTTAGATTTGATACTAATTCTACCGCCCAAGGACTTCTTCATATAGTTGGAGATCTTAACATTAATTCAACAAATGAAGTAGCGCGTATAGAAGCGAAAAATCCAGATGAAGTATCTCTTGGCTCAAAAATTATTGAAATTGATACTAGCGCTGGCGCTTTAAACTTAAATCCAGAAGAAAATTTTAATAGCGATCTATTTACAATTGTCTCTGATAATTCAGTATCTGGTTTAATCGCTATCAATATTAATGGATATAAAGACGCGGGCCAGATAATCTCTCAGGGTGGGACAGATTTAGATTCTTCCACTCATAACCAAAAAGAGTTTCTCTCCTTATCAGACCATATTGTAAAAGACATATCAAATGGTCTTGGCGGCCCAGAACTAATCATTTTGGCCGCTCAGGTTAACAAAAGGATTGCCGACGCCGTTAAGACTGGCGATAAGGGCGTCTTAAATCGAGTCTTAAAAGAGATTACGGGCGAATATATTCTGGGCGTCTCCCAAGGCGTCGCGGAAACGACGGTTAAAGTTCAGGGCGTGGTCTTTAAGCGTTTGGATCAAATTCATGAGTCCCTAAACTCGGCGGCTCCAGCGGCTGGCGCGGCGGACGCCTTTAATCGGGCTTGGGTTGGCGGATTCGGTTCTTGGGCCCGTCAAAAGGATCGCGACGGGATTGATGGTTACGATTACAACGCGGGTGGGTTTAGCTTGGGTTACGATCGCCGGGCCGAGGGTTTCCCAGGTCTTCGCTTTGGTATCGTGACCTCCTTCTCCTTTGGCAAAATCGAGAGCAATGACGGTTTTTCGACCGTGGATACGGATACGGCGGGAGTCGGGATTTACGGTAGCTATCTTTTAGACAATGGTTTCTTCTTTGACGCCAATGTGGCCTACTCTCATTCCAAAAATGACTCCAAAATCTTAACCTGGAACGGCGGCTATAAAACCGGCGACTTTGATATTGATACTTGGCAGTTTGGGGCCCGGGTGGGCAAGATCTTTGATTTTGGTAACCTTAAATTCACTCCCTCCGTGGGGTTGAGATACATAAGCGTTCAGCAAGACGCCTTCGCTGAGCGGGTAGTTAACTCTCAGGCCACCGCCAACTATTTCGACAAGAAAACAGATCATATTGTGGAGATTCCAATTCTCTTAAAGCTTAATGGCTCTTTTGAGACTGGGTCGGGCAAGATTACCCCTGAGTTTAGGGCTGGTTACACCTTTGTGGCTCAAAAACCCGGTCGCTCGCTACGCGACGGCCTGATAAACTCCAATGGGTGGCAACACAACAGGAGGATGAATCCTGAAGGGATTAAACCGGCTCGGGGAAGCGCGCAAGTGGGCGTTGGGCTCAAATATGATATTAGCGACCGGGTGGATATTTTCGTTAACTACGATCTAGACGCCTCTAGTAAGTTTATCAGCCACAACGCCGCTTTAGGTCTTGGCTTTAACTTCTAATAAGGCCTTTGGCTTGAAACAAATCTAGGCGAGAATCTAGATACAATGAGCGAGCCCCATTATTGGGGCTCGCTCATAAAAGAACCTCGCTCTCTTTTCTTTTCCTTGATTCTTATCTAGCGGAGCTGAGCGAAAATCTTTCTTAGTCTCAGCTTTTTTTGGAAACGCGAAGCGGCTATTATTGGAAGCGCGAAGCCGCTATTATTGGAAACGCAAAGCGGCTATTATTGGAAGCGCAAAGCCTCTATGGGATCTTGACCCGCCGCTTTATAGGCTGGATAAAAGCCAAAAAATAACCCAATGCCCGCCGAGACGGTAAAGGAGAGAATGAGAGACATGGGCGTTATAAAGACGCTGGTCTGTAAAAAATAAGAGACCAACCAAGCCCCAATGGCTCCAGCCCCTAAACCGAGTAACCCGCCAGTCAAAGAGACCAAAACCGCCTCTAACATAAACTGAGTTAAGATATCCCTTTGCCGAGCCCCAATGGAGAGCCTAATGCCAATCTCCCTTGTCCGCTCAGTAACGGAGACCAGCATAATATTCATAATGCCGATGCCCCCCACGCATAAAGAGACGGAAGCGATGGCCCCCAAAAGAAGGGTCATGGATTTAGCCATGTTCTCGGCGGTTTCCATTAAAGAAGACATGTTATTGATAAAAAAGTCGTCATCTTGGGAAGCGTCAATAAGATGATGCCTCTCCCGCAAGAGGCGGCGCATATCCTCTTGTAAAGAGGTCATGATCTGGGGGTTATCGGCTTGCACCATGATCATCCGAATGCTACCCCGAAAACGGCTACCAACGAGGTATCGTTGGGAGGCGCTTAAGGGCACGATAGCCGTGTCGTCTTGGTCGCGACCATCCAGGCTTTGGCCTTTGGTGGCCAAAATTCCGGCCACGGTAAAGGGCACTTGACCCAGCCTCACCCCTTGACCCACCGGCTCCATGGAGCCAAAAAGCTCTTTGGCCGTGGATTTGCCTAGCCAAACTAACCTCGCCGCCGAAGAGACGTCCAAAGCGTCCATGGGCCGCCCACTCGCCACCTCCCAATCCCTTAAGGGGAGGTACATTTCATTGACGCCCATGACCATGCAGTTCCAGTTTTGCCCCCCAGCCACTAATTGGAGGTTGTTATTGACGACCGGGGAAGCTAAGGCCACTCCTTCCAATTCCAATAAGGCTTTGCCGTCGGCTTCGGTCAGAGTGTGCCGACTGCCTGAGCCAGTGCGAGCTCCCGAGGCTTGTTGAAAACCAGCCAAGACTATAAATAAGTTAGTGCCAAGGGTTTCCACTTGCTTGCGGATGGTGATCCTGGTGCCTTCGCCCACGGCGAGCATTAAGACCACGGCCCCGACCCCAATCACCATGCCCAGCATGGTTAAAAAGGTTCTTAAGCGGTTGGCGATCATGGCCCGGATGGCTTCTATTGTTAAAGGAGCTAACATTATGGTCTCCGTCGATCGAGCACTGGGCTATCTTCCACCAATAAGCCATCTCTAAACCGAGTGAGTCTTTTGGCGTATCTAGCCACGTCTGGCTCATGGGTCACCAAAACCAAAGTGATGCCCTCGTCGTTTAAGCGACTTAAAAGAGCCATAATCTCGTCGGAGGTCTGGGTGTCGAGATTGCCGGTGGGCTCGTCGGCCAAGATTAGAGAGGGTTTGGCCACTAAAGCTCTAGCGATGGCCGCTCTTTGTTGTTGGCCGCCAGAAACTTGCGAGGGGCGATGTTTGGCCCAAGGAGCTAAACCGACTTGCTCCAGCATTTCCATGGCCCTGATTTTCCGCTGCTGGGCGGGCAGACGAGCGTATAAAAGGGGCAAGGAGACGTTTTCCAAGAGATCGGCTCTAGGCAGAAGATTAAAACCCTGAAAGACAAAGCCAATATAGTGGAGACGCCGGTGAGCCAGCTGATCCGGGGACAGTTTGGCCACCTCTTCCCCTAAGAGCTTATAAACCCCTGAGGTCGGCCTATCCAAGCAACCGAGGATGTTCATGAAGGTGGATTTGCCCGAGCCAGAGGGACCCATGATGGCCGTAAACTCGCCGGACTCCAAGGTAAAATCCACCCCGTGCAGAACTGGCAAATCTCCCGCCCCCGTGGGATAGCTTTTGGTGAGGTTCTGGGTTTCGATGACCACGCCCATTAGAAACCTCGGCGTCCCCCGCCACCGCCGCCGCCACCTGGAGGTGGTCCGCCTTGGCCAGCGGGCCGAGAGAATAGCGTTCTTTCGGCTGTGGACTGGACGTTTTCGCCAATGATGACCATATCCCCTGGTTCCAGCTGGCCTGATTTAACGACCGTGGAGCGCAGATCCGTGGCCCCCAAGGTCAATGGGACTCGGCGAGGCTGACCCTTATCCAAAACATAAGCTTCCCCCTCGGTCGGGGCGTTTTCGGGGTTGGCCTCGACCACGGCTTGAGAGGCTAAGGAGCCATTCTCGCGCGAGGGGGCTTGGGAGGGCCGATAATTGAGGGCCGTGTTCGGAATTATGAGGGCGTTATCCTCGCGGTACAGCTCTATGTCCACGTAAGCCGTCATGCCCGGCAATAAGCGGCCATCTAGGTTATTGACGTCCACCACCACGTCGTAGGTCACCACGTTGGAAGTGGTCGTGGGATTTAAGCGGATTTGCCTTAAAACGCCCTTAAAAGTGGAGCCAGGGTAAGCGTCCACGGTAAAAGAGGCCGCTAAGCCTGGTTTTAAGCGACCAATATCCGCCTCGGCGAAACTGGCGTTGATTTGCATTTCCGTCAGATCCCCGGCGATGTCGATGAGGGTGGGGGTCTGAAAGCTCGCGGCCACAGTTTGGCCCACGTCCACGGCTCGATTGATGACCACGCCATCGATGGGGGCCAAGATCTTGGTGTTATTGAGGTTATAGATATCTTGGTTTAAAGAGGCGACTTGTTGCTCTAAACCCGCCTCGGCGATATCGAGATTGGCTTTGGCCGTGTCCAGCTCCTCTTGGGGGGTGGCTCCGGCTTGCCGCAATTTCACCAGGCGATCGTACTTGATGCGAGCCAAGCGAACTTGGGCCTCGGCTGTCCGCACATGGGCTTTGGCCATGTTGACTTTGGCTTGAAAAAGATCGTCGTCTAAGACCACCATCAGATCCCCAGCTTTAACCTGATCGTTAAAATCCACCTTTAATTCGCGAATAGTGCCCGAAACTTGGGTGCCCACATTGACTAAGCGCACCGGGTTCAAGGCTCCCGTGGCGCTGACCGCTAAGCGCAATTGCCCTTTGGCCACGCGTTGGAGACGATAGAAATTGGGTGGGGTTTTGTCTTGCCAGGGCTTTAAAACGAAGAGCGTGGCCCCACCGAGGATGAGGATCAAGATGAGAAAAATTTTCCAAAATGAGCGTTTCATGGGCAATGTTGGCCTTAAACTAATTTAAACATAATTTGGATCGGCTAAAGCCGTTAATACTTCTGGCAAAAAAGCCGCGACCTGTTGGGGCAAAATACCGCGCGAGCCGAGCCGGCTCGCGGCCAGATCGGCGGCTCGGCCATGGACAAAAGCCCCTAAGCCGGCCGCCGCGAAAGGACTTAAGCCTTGAGCCAAGAAACCCGTCAATAAGCCCGTTAAGATATCCCCCGAGCCGCCCACGGCTAAGACAGGGTTGCCGGTGGAATTGACCAAATAGCGACCAGTTTCTGGCTCCATAATGAGCGTGTATTGGCCTTTCAATAAAACAGTGGCTTTGGTGATCTTGGCTAAAGTCGAAAGGCTCCCAAAGCGATCCACTTGGATCTCTTTGGGGGAAAGACCTAAAAGGAGACCCGCTTCCCCAGGGTGAGGGGTTAAGAGGCGGGGGGCCATGGCTTTGGAGACCAGCTCAGGGCGATCTTCCAAAGCGGTTAAGGCGTCGGCGTCCAATAACATGGGCCGTTCCAAAAAAACGGTTAATTTGCGGACTAGCTCTTGGGCTCCCTGACCCAAACCCAGACCCGGGCCCAAACCCAAGGCCTTTTTTTTCGGGGTCATAAAGGCCACCAAAGGCTCACAGGCTTCTAGGGCGAAATGGCCACTCGATTCTTCGGGGAGAGGCAAGGTCATGGCCGAAATGAGATCCGAATTTAAAAGGAGGGGCGAGTTTTTTGGGCTAGCCGCGGTCACTAGGCCTACGCCAGAGCGCAAAGCCCCTAAAGCGGCTAAAGCCAAGGCCCCAGTTTTGCCAGCCCCGCCGCCCATGACGCAGGCGTGCCCAAAAGTCCCTTTGTGGCCATCTTGGGTTCTGGAGGGCAAAAAGGATCTGGCTAGGGCCGCGTCCAGGTAAAGGCCTTGAGGCCGGGCTTTTTCGATCATCTGGGGGCAAAAACCCAAATCAGCCACCCGGATTTGACCCGAAAGCCGAGGGCCATCATTTAAAAAAAGGCCTTTTTTATAAACTCCAACCGTGGCCGTCAGATCCGCGGGGATAACCGGCCCTAAAGCGAGGCCAGTGTCCGCCGACAAACCAGAAGGCAGATCCACGGCCAATTTGGGGCCAGGGTGGTTGGCGGCTTTTTCGATGGTTTCCGCGAAGAGGCCAGTCACAGGGCGATCGAGGCCAGTGCCCAAGAGAGCGTCAATCAAAAGGGCTTGGGGCGGGAGTTCGGGCCAAGGATCGCTTGAAACCCCTAAGGGCGTAATATTAAGGCCCAGCTTTTTGGCCAGAGCCAGATTTATGGCCGCGTCGCCTTTGGGCGCGGAGCCAACTTGGGCGATAACGACCGGATGGCCTTGGGCCGCGAATAATCTGGCCAGAACATAGCCGTCCCCGCCGTTTTGTCCTGGCCCAGCCAGAACAAAAACCGGAATTTTCGAGTTTTTTAGCGGAGGCCAAAAATCTAAAGCCAGCTGGAAGATGGATCGGGAAGCGTTTTCCATGAGAACCAGGCCAGCTAAGCCAAAGTCCATGGCGACGCGGTCTAAATTACGACTCTCATGGCTATCGGCGACATACATAAAATAAACCTTATCCCGACAACAGCTTGGGCAAACAAAACAGATGTAACAAAAAAAAGTCTCCTCAAAGATAACCTTAAAAGTTTAGAATAGCAAGTAAAAAAATAGGCTGTTTTGAAACAATTTTAAAGTTTCTTGGAATGGCTGGGTATAAAAATGATTCTTTGCTTTATATAGACAATATTATTAACATAAAATCATGATTTACTAGAGCCAAGCCTAATTTTTTGAGGCGTAACGTCGGGACGAGGAGAAGAGTCGAAAAGGCCCCAAACGAATTTGGAGCGAGCCAGCCCCAGAACAACCCTCGGAGCGTTTGAAACCACTAAGGCCATCCGGGGAATTGACGCTCTTAGCGCGGGAAATAGAGTTTTTTATAATATTCATTATTTTAATATCTAAATTTGTGTCAAGCATAATTTTATGTAAAATTAAATAATCAGCCCCGCGTTTGAAACTCTCCGAAATTTGATTTGAGCGCTATGAATGACCAGAGTTTTTCGCCACCAAAACTGTTAACTTAATTAATTGACTATTCTTATAAGAATCATAGTCAAGTCTTTATTGTCGCGAGCTAAAATTTTTTGAGACCTACTGAGCCGCCCAAAAAAGCGGTGGGAAATTATCAGTATTGAGAAATAAATATTTTTATTTTAGCCAAAACGCGAAAGCGATTGTATTTTTTATGTTTTAAAACTTTTTATCAGCCTTAAGGAGAGAAAATAAAATTTAGGCAAAGCGAGGCTAGAGCCAATTTTCCATAAACCCTAGATCATTCCTAACATTTTTAGATATTGAAAAGATTGAAGCCGTCCTTGGAGTTGCCCTTTGGCTTTCTACATTAGGCCTGACGAAATTATTTATGATTTTGTATTTGACTGTTAAAAATTTGTCAACTTAAAAAATTAATTTTTAATAGCTAAAAGTATGTATAAAAAAATATTATTTAATTTTTTTAATTTAATAGCGCGGAAAATTTTGTTTTGGCTAATTTAAAGGTTGGTTTTGTGACTTAACTAGAAAATTGGCGGGAATATGTGGGAATCGAACCCACCTAGGCGACGGTCAATCGCCAGCATTGGTTTTGAAGACCAAGGAGCCCACCAGAACCCATATATCCCCACAGAAATTTTATATTACCAGGAGCCTTGGCGTCAAACGGGCCCTTAGCCAGAGGACAAGACCAAAAAATACAAAAAATCAAAAAACTTTCAATTTTTAGTTAAACGCGCGATAATTTATTTACCAATTCTTTCGTCCAAAATTGACGATTTTCTGGTAAAAGGCGGGTAGCTCATCGAAAACGCTCTTTTTCCCCCAGTCGTGGCCTTTTGCGGGGTCAAGAATGTTGGCAAGACCACTTTGCTTTGCGGCTTGATTCCCGCCTTACGGGCTAGGAGCCTAAAAGTCGCGGTTATTAAGAGCGATGGTCATGATTTTGAGCCCGATGTCCCAGGAACCGATAGTTACCGGCTAACGCGGGCTGGCGCCGCGGGCGTGGCCGTCTATTCTCCATATAGATATATGATCGTCCGGGAGATGACCGTGGGGCTTGAGGATTTAGCCCCGCGTTTCGCCGATTGTCACCTTATCCTTTTGGAAGGGGGAAAAAACTCTCCTTATCCGAAGATAGAGCTCTTGCGTCAAGGAGTTTCCGAAGGGTTAGTGGGGAGGCCGCCTCATTTGGCTTACTGCGTGTCGGGCCAATTTGAATTGACCGGGGCTCCGAGGCTAGAGATGGATGATTATGAGGGTTTGGCTGACCTTTTGGAAAGCTATTTAAGGCGATGACTAGTTTTTAGTTAATTGATGGATTTTTATGGATATAAAGCGTTTGGAAATATTTTTAAAGCTTCTGGATACCCGTAGTTTTTCCCAGACCGCCCAGTTTTTTGGCCTTTCCCAACCCACGGTCAGCCAAAACCTGAAAAGCTTGGAAGAGTTTCTGGGTCAGAAGCTATTTGAGCGAACCCCAAGAAGAGTCAAGGCTTTGCCCGCCGCCTTGGTTTTAGCCCCTTACGCGATTAAAATAGTGGAAACGGCTGGTCAAGCCGCTTGGGCCGTCAATCGTCAGATGGCCGTGGCCCAAGATAAGTTGGCCGTGGGCGCCTCTTCGGTGCCGTCATTGGTTTTGGTGCCGCCGGCGGTCGAGCTTTTTAGCCAGCGTTACCCCAGAGTTTTTTTGACTTTGACCTCGGGTCATTCCCGAGAGATCGCCCGCTTGGTACAAGAGGGCGATCTGGATTTGGGCCTCGTGGGCACAGTAGTCTCGGAGACGGAAAAGATCTGGGCTCGCCCCTACGCCATCGATCGCCTGGTCTTAGTGGCCAGCGTGGAATTGGCTCACAAAATGGGCCACAAACCCAAGACCCCAGCCGATTTAGCTAACTGGCCCATCATCCTAAGGGAAGATGGCAGCGGCACCCGAGCGGCTTTTTTATCCTCCTTAGGCGATGAGGTCAGTCGCTTTCGCTTTAAAGCCGAAGTGGCCGGGGTGGGCCCAACCATGAACCTAGTCCGTTCCTCCTTTGGGGCGGCGGTGGTCAGCAACATGATTGTCTCCACCTTTGACATGACTGGCTTAGTGGCTTGGCCTCTAGAGTTTGGGCCTTGCCGGAGATTTTTTCTGATTCGCCGCAAAGACCATTTTAACGCCCAAGTGGCTCAAGCCTTAGTGGATATCTTTTTTGAGCTGAAAAGAGATGGAAAAATGCCCTTTGCCCAGCGCCGAGTCAAAAGCAAAAATGAGGCTTAGTTTCCTGCGCGTAAACGCGGCCACCGGCTACTGCGCTTATGAGCCAGCCCCAGACTGGGCTTGGGGCTTGGGTGGTCGGGGTTTGACTTCAGCCGTGGTGGCCAAGGAGGTCGATCCTCTGGCTCATCCTCTAGGCCCAGGGGCCAAACTGGTTTTCGCCCCTGGTCTTTTGGGCGGGACTTCTTGCGCGAGTTCCGGGCGCTTATCGGTGGGGGCCAAGAGTCCCTTAACTTACGGCGTCAAGGAAGCCAATAGCGGCGGACAACCTGGCGGTCATTTGGCTAGATTGGGCATATTGGCCGTTATCATAGAAGATCTGGGTTCTTCGGAATGGCGACAACTGGAGATCTCTCCCGAGGGAGCCAAGCTCGCGACCACTCAGGTCGCGGGCTTAGATTCTTACGCGGCGGTGGAAAAATTAAGGGAAGAGTTTGGCCCGGAATGTAGTTTTATAGTTATAGGCCGAGCCGGGGAAGCGCGTTTGGCCGCGGCCACCATCGCCATGACTGACCTGGATGGGCACCCCACTCGCCACGCCGGGCGGGGCGGCTTAGGGGCGGTTATGGGCTCGAAAGGCCTTAAAGCCATCATTATAAAGCCGGGCCACCATCAGCTCCCCATCGCCCGGGCCAAAGATTTTCAGAGAGCGGCCAAGGAATTTCGGGAGGCTTTAATCAATCATCCGGTTTGCGGGCATAGTCTAGCCGAATACGGCTCCGCGGCCATGATGGGCCTATTTAACGAGGCCGGGGCTTTGCCAACCAAGTATTTCACCGAAGGTCAATTTGATAAGTTTGAGCGTCTTTCGGGGGAGACGCTTAACGCTTTGACCAAATCCCGGGGCGGGGAAGGGCGAGTGGCCAGAAGTTGCATGTCGGGTTGCGTGATGCGCTGCTCAGGCGTTTTTCCCGATAGCGCGGGCCAAAAAGTGGGCAAATGGCCTGATTACGAGACCATGTGGGCTTTTGGGCCCAACGCGGACATTGGCGATTTGGACGTGGTGGCTCGCTTAAACCGGTTGTGCGACGACATCGGGGTGGACACCATTGAGGTGGGGGCCTGTCTAGCCTTATTGATGGAAGCTGGGATCATTAAATATGGCGACGTCCAGACGGTTTTAAAATTAGTGGCCGAGATTGGCGACGGAACGCCCATGGGGCGGATCCTCGGCTCAGGGGTGGCGGTTTGTGGCCGGGTTTATGGCCTTTGGCGGGTGGCCGAGGTCAAAGGCCAGGCTTTGCCGGCTTTTGATCCCCGGAGCGTGAAAGGCCAAGGGGTCACCTTCGCCACCAATCCCCAAGGAGCCGATCATACGGCGGGCCCTAGTTACGCGGCCAATATCCTAGGTTTGGGCGGGGACGTCGATCCTTTGTCGCCCGAAGGGCAAGCCGAGCTTTCTAGGCGGGCCCAGATCACGGCGGCGGCCGTGGATACCTTAGGTTTATGTCTTTTTGTCTCTTTCGCTTTTTTTGAGTCGCCCAAAGCTTTGGACGCGGTGGTGGAGATGCTTTCGGCCCGCTTTGATTGGCCTTTGACTCGCCAAAACCTGGAGGCCTTAGGCCAAAAGGTTTTAAGCTTGGAGCTGGATTTTAATCGGCGAGCGGGATTATCCGAGGCTACTGATCGCTTGCCAGAGTTTTTTAGCCAGGAGTCGGTTGGGCCCCATAAAGCCAAATTTGACGTTTCGGCCCAAGATCTGGAGTGGACATTAAAGTTTTAGGGTTTTGGCCAAATGGAAAAGATCCTCACCTTTGATGGAACCAACGCGGCCTTAAGAGCTGAGGATATTTTAAAGGCCGAGGGTATCCCAGTTCGGATCATGAGTAGGCCCAATAGCTTAGGGGCGGAGTGTGGGTTTTGCGTCCGCTTGGATCCCGAAACTTGGCTTTTAGGCTTAAGGCGGCTTTTGGGGCGGGTGACCATCCGCGGGGTCTATGACATGTTTTTGGATCCGGAAAGTCGTTATGTTTATAAGGAAATTCCGCTCGCGGTTTGGGAGAATTTGATAAGAGAGTCTAAATCTAAAGGCTAACCCGGAGAAGAACTAGTCTATTATTATCTAAATAATAAAAAAGATAAATACGCGTTATATAAATAAATGTATTTTGCTAAATAGATCCATAAATACCCTTGTCAAAATTCCCTTTTTCCAATTTTAAAAACTAAAAAAGATTTCTCGGGCGCCCATATGGACGCGTAGCCTAGGGCTAGAGCCTAAAGTCGAGGAAAATGGCCGTCATGAAACGACTTAGCGGGCGAATCCGCTGGACTTATGGGTTTTTGAGCGAAAAGTCCATCACCCGTCCTTTTTAGAGATCGCTGACTTGGCGCGAGCTATCTTAAATTGACCAGCCCTTAAAAATGGAAAGACCTGGCTAGTGGAGATCCGGCGAGAGGCTTTGACGTCTGGGATCATTGATTTCTTCGGTTAAGGGAGAAAGTCTTATGGCTCCGACCTAGCTCGTCCCCGCTTAAAACCATGGCCACAAAGGTGGGCCTAATTCCGCCAAATAATTATGTTGACAGAATTGAAAAAATAAGCTAATTTATTGACAGTTTAGTTTTAGCCTGGGCCGCGATCTCCTTAGGAAAACTTATATGATAAGACCATATGGCCCTAAGTTCTTATGAGAGTGGCTCCGTTTTACGACTTTGGCCACAAAAAGACGTAAAAAGACTTAGTAAATAGCCTTATAGCGCTCTTTTAGGTTAGGGTTAATTTAGAGCCCATAGTCGCCGATCTATAAGCCCGAATTTAGGCGCCCGAATCGAGGGTCGGCCAAAAACTAGCCCGGTAGTTTCCAGAATCCAGCTGATTTGTAAAAAATTAAGTTTATCTATAAAAAATTCTTATAGCTTAAATTTGAATCTTAAATGTATTCACGCATAATTAATCCCCTTTTAGGTCTGTTTTCGACCGCAAATTCTCCTAAAACATATACTCAATCCTTTAAACGCTTGTTATAACTAGGCTTTTGAAGATGGTTTTTTTATAAGAGTTTATTGACAAGGCCTAGACGCTAGAGTAGATTCAAAAAATAAAGACAAAAAAGAAAATTGACGGTCAAGGGGGCCATAAGCCTAAGAGGCTAAAAGTGTGATGATTTAAAGGTTTTTTTCGAAGCCAGGGGCCGATCGCGCCAAAAAATCGAAAAACCCTTAAAAATTGACGGATCCTGGGTGGACAAACGAGCTCCAGGCCAATTGGCGCTCCAACGAGGGCATGAATGACAGCCAGATTTGATCTGGACGCGAGGATATATATATGACGACTGATTTTGGATTATTCGTCTCGACCGACACAACCAAGTGCACTGGTTGCAAGGCGTGCGAAATAGCCTGTTTCCAATCGCATAACAGCAAGCGAAACAAAGTGGGGAAAACCATTGGGACCATTACCACTCCGGTGACGCCCAAACTGTATGTGACGGTGATTGAGACCGCTAGCATGCCTATCCAGTGCAAGCATTGCGAAAATTCTCCCTGTAAGGCCGTGTGCAAGCAAGGAGCCATCATCCGTTTTGGCCAGCAGGTCGTGGTTGACGAGTCCAAATGCATTGGCTGTAAAGATTGCTTGGTGGCCTGCCCATTTGGGGCTATCGCTTTATTGCCCTATTACGATAAAGGACAGCCAATCAAGCAAGTTGGCTCCACGGAAAACAAAGTAGCCGCCTCCAAGTGCGATCTCTGTCTGGATGATCCCGATGGCCCCGCTTGCGTCAGGAATTGTCCCAATGAGGCTCTGCGCGTCTCGGACATTAACGAGGATCGCAAGAAGAAGAACATCGCCGCGGCTGAGGCTCTCATGGTCGTTAACGCTGGGGTTCCGGAAAGGAGACTTTTGTCATGACCACGGTTATCGCTATTGATGACAAACTCTGCACCGGTTGTCAGGAATGCTCGAAAGTTTGCCCTAATTTGGCCATTGAGGGACTGCCGCATCAACCCCAAAAGATCAATGAGACCAAATGCGTCATGTGTGGCCAGTGCGTCCAAAAGTGTAAATCCTACGTCTCAGTGGCTGAGCATGGATTTGGCTCCCACGCGAAAATCCGTAAGGAGAGGGGTTTGCCGGAGACGGTCGTGGAGCCCTTGTTCGCGGCCTATAATGTCACGCATTTGGACGAGGTCTTAAGGGCTTTGGAAGATCCCAAGGTCGAGACCTGGGTTCAGAGCGCGCCCGCCGTGCGCGTGGGCATCGCCGAGGATTTTGGGGCTCCCTTAGGGACATTGGCCGCTGGCAAATTAGCCGCTGGCTTAAGGCGGCTAGGCTTTGACAAAGTCTTTGACGTCAACTACGCCGCGGACGTCACCATCATGGAAGAGGGCTCGGAGCTCATCGATCGGGTCACCAACAAAGGCTTACTCCCGATGTTTACCTCGTGTTGTCCAGCCTGGGTGCGTTATCTAGAGCTCAATTACCCAGAACTGCGCCATCACCTCTCCACCACCAAAAGCCCCCAACAGATCCAAGGCGCCTTATTGAAGACTTACGGAGCCAAGACCCAAAAAGTCGAGGCCAAGAAGATCTTTTCGGTCTCCATCATGCCCTGCACCTGTAAGCAATATGAGTCCAGTCGCCCGGAAATGGTCGATAGCGGCTATCGGGACGTGGACGTGGTCATTACGGTCAGGGAATTGGCCTATCTCCTAAAACTTAAGGGCATAGACTTTTTGAGCTTGCCGGACGAGAAGTATGATCTGCCCATGGGCGATTACACTGGGGCGGCGGAGATTTTTGGCGTGACGGGCGGCGTCATGGAAGCGGCTTTAAGGACAGGGTACGAGCTCATTACTGGCCAAGCCATTCCGGCCGTGGACATTAAAGCCGCGCGGGGCTCTGACGGTTATAGGGAAGCGGACATCCAAGTCGGCGACTTAACCTTAAAAATTGGCATCGTGACGGGCCTCAAAAACGTCAAACCCGTTATGGAGGCCCTCAAAGCCGGTAAACTCGATCGCCATTTCGTGGAAGTCATGACTTGCCCAGCTGGTTGCGTGACCGGCGGCGGCCAACCCAAACTCGTTTTGGACAAAGATTTTGACGAGGCTTATCAAAATAGGGCGGCGGCCACTTACGCCCACGACCTAGAGCTCCCGATCCGGAAATCTCACGAAAACCCCTCGGTCAAAAAACTTTACGACACCTTCCTCAAAAAGCCCTTGGGCGAGGAAAGTCACAAATTGCTGCACACCACTTATTGTGGGGACGCTAAGAGCCATCATAGTCACTAAGCGACTTAGAGGTGGTAGCCAGCCACTTTTTTGGGCTTAGGGCCTTGATGGGGAAAACTGATTTTTCACCACGCGAAATCAGCCTTTTTCCAGCGCCGAACCCTCAGACTCTCCTAAAGAGGGTTTGGGGGTTTGGTTTTTTTAGCTTCTAGTCGTTAAAATATAAAGGCCTTTAAAGAAAAAGCCCGCCAAATCTTGGCGGGCTTTTAGGTTTTATTTTAAGCCAAAAAAGGGTTAGAAAAAGTTGGGCCGACTGAGCTCGGGCGAGGAAGCGGCCACGAGCACGGCCTGGCGCTTGGTAAAAAGGA
This sequence comes from Deltaproteobacteria bacterium, assembly GCA_031270705.1. Lineage (GTDB taxonomy): Bacteria > Desulfobacterota > Desulfarculia > Adiutricales > Adiutricaceae > JAIROO01. The sequence continues at coordinate 6,902 of JAISWW010000108.1, read as the reverse complement.
TGCGCTCGAGATCTTCTCTCTCCACTAGGCGCAAAGCCTCGGTGGGGCAGACCCTTTGACAGGCTGGCCCGCCGTCGAGTTCGTGGCAGAGATCGCACTTATGAGCCACGGATCTATTAGAGCCGTCCGGATTTCGCTCAAAACCCAAAGGGGCCATATTGACCGCCCCAAACGGGCAAGCTTCCACGCAGGATTTGCAGCCAATGCATTTCTCCCGATCCACCAAAACCTTGCCGTCTATTCTCGTAATGGCCTCCGAGCGGCAGACGGCTTGACAAGCTGGATTTTCGCAGTGCTTGCACTGGACGGGCACGCTAACGGCCCAAGTTTTGACGATCTTCAGGCGCGGATGGAAATCGTAGCCATCAGGATCTATCTCAAAAATACGTTTGCCTTCATGGGCCACGACGCAAGCGATGGCGCAGGTTCGGCAACCAATGCACAACAGGGGATCGCCCTGGACAAAACCGTTCACGCGGCCTTACCCCCTTTCTTATTATCAATGCCCATGGACTGGCGAATTTTAGCGTACTCCTCGCGGACGTACTTCTCGGCCCAGAGCTGGTTTTTGATCTTCTCCACCCGGCAAGCGCAGTATTTATACTCCGGCGTGTTGGAAATGGGATCCAAGGCGGCGATGGTCAGCTCGTTGCAGGCCCCGACCCACCACTGATAGCTCATGTAAACGGCTTGTTTTTTGACGCGATCCGTGGGCAGACACCGAGCCAGGCAGAAGCCGCGCTTGGAGATGGCCTTAACTAGCTCGCCATGCTTGACCCCTAACTCTTGGCAAAGATCCGGATGCATCCAGATCCAGCCCGGCTCATCCTCGAGATTTCTCAGTAAGCGACAGTTGCCAGTCATGGTTCTAGCCGAGTAATGGCCCACTTCCCTAAAGGTCGAAAAGATGAGCGGGTACTCGGAGTTTTCCAATTCCGTGGGCGGTTGCCAATCAATGGAAGAGAACTTGGCTTTCCCATCGGGGTTGGCGAATTTCCCATCTTTGTGGAGAAAACTCGTCCCGCGGTCGGACATGTCCGTTGAGCGGCAGGGCCACTGGATATTGCCGTATTTTTCCAGTTTTTCGTAAGTGGCCCCGACAAAGCTTGGGCAGAGGGCGATGACCTCGTTCCAAATCTCTTCGGTGTTATGGTATTTCATGGGATAACCCATGGCCGTGGAAATTCGGCTGATGATCTCCCAGTCGGTTAAGACGTCCGCGTCAGCGGGCGGCTCAATGACCTTCCTAATCCTTTGAAATCCGCGGTCGCAACAGGAGTAGACCCCGTCATGCTCATTCCAGCCCGTGGAAGGCAAGACCACGTCGGCGTATTGGCCCGTGCGGTTCATGAAGATGTCTTGGAGGATAACCAGCTCTAAGCTTTCCAAAGACTCCCGGACTTCGGCCAAATCGGGATCCGATTGGGCCGGATCCTCGCCAAAGACATAATAAGCCCGGATCTTCTTTTCCGGCGGCTCATGGAGAACGTAATGGGGCACTTGGGTTAAAGGAATGCCGACCTTATTGGAGAGAGGGACGCCCCAAGCTTTTTCGAACTTAGCCTGGATTTCCGGGACAGTGACATTTTGGTAGCCAGGGTAGGCGTTGGGGAGAGCCCCCATGTCGCAAGCCCCTTGGACGTTATTTTGTCCGCGCACCGGCCCAATGCCCACGCCCCACCGGCCAAAATTGCCGGTCATGATGGCCAGATTGGCTAAACCCTTGACCACGTTGACCGCTTGGGCGAACTGACAGACCCCCATGCCGTAAAGGATCATGGATTGACCGCTGGTCGCGTACATCCGGGCGGCTTTTCTAATGTCGTCCGGGTGAATTTGGGTAATTTCGCTGACCGCCTCAGGCGAATATTTTTGGCAAAGATCCTTAAACTCGTCAAAGCCGTGGGAATGCTCGGCGATAAATTTGTCGTCCGTTAGGCCCTCTTCAATAATGACGTGGGCGATGGCGTTGACTAGGGCTAGATTAGACCCATTTTTTAGCTGGAGATGTAAATCCGCGATCCGAGCGGTTTCAATGCGCCTTGGATCCACGCAGATAATCTGGGCTCCCTTGCGTTTGGCCCGCACAATCCGGCGAGCGACGATGGGGTGGGAGTCAGCCCCGTTGTAACCAAAAACAAATAAAAGCTTAGCGTCCTCGATTTCGTGAACGCCATTGCTCATGGCTCCTGATCCTAATGAGTACAGTAGACCCGCTACTGAGGGAGCGTGTCATATTCGGGCGCAGTGGTCAACGTTATTGGTGCCGATGGCCGCCCGCGCGAATTTCTGCATGATATAGTTGGCCTCATTGCCTGGCCCTCGAGCCGAGCCAGTGCACATGATTGAGTCAGGGCCGTGTTGTTTCTTGATGTCCGTTAGGCGCGTGGCCACGTAATTAATGGCCTCGTCCCAACTAGCCTCTTCCAAAGAAGCCCCTTTGCCGCCTCGACGAATGAGGGGCTTTTTGAGCCTTTTGGTGAGGATTTGGGGATCGTTTATATAGTCCCACCCGTAATGTCCTTTCAGACACAACGTTCCCTCGTTGGTGCGTCCATGAGCCGGGCGAGCTTCCAGAATCTTATTTTGGTCAGGGTCGACCGTAAATAAGATCTGACAACCGGCCCCGCAATAGGCGCAGGTGGTTTGGACTTCCTTAATGGGCATAAGCCTCTTCCTTTCTTTCCGCAAGTCTTTCAGCTAATCTCAAAAAAACAAGCGAAAAAACCTAAAAACTAGATTGGCCAAAGCCTAAAAAGGCTTTTGGCCAAATCACTCCAAAATTATTTGATCCCCCTCGGTCACGATGCCATCTAAGATGACCCGGGCCCTAAATAAAGGGTTAAGGCTCTCGGTCAGCTCCAGGAGGGCGTCGCCGGATCTGAGGCGTTGGCCTAGGGGCAGATGATTGAGGGTTAAAGTCACCAAAAGGTTTTCGCCTAAGGCTCCGGGCTTTAAATCTGGCTTTAAGGCTTTTTGGGCCAAAAAATCCGTCTCCGCCAAAAGGGTCAAAAAGTGATTTCGGCTATCTAGATCGCCATTCAAACCATGGTTTTTGACTAGCTGAGCTTGGCCAACCGAGCGTTTTGGCCCTGGCTGGGAGCTGAGGCTAACGCTTAAGATTCGTCCAGCGGTATCTCGCGAATCATGGGTTGCCTTTTTTTGAGTTACCATATTAGGGCTACTATTTTTAGGGTGACCATATTTCGCGCCTTAGGTCTTTTAGGGCTTGCTCTATATATTAACCGGCAAACCCAGGATTTGTCAATAAATTAGCTTAAATAAAATTTTTTAAAGGCGCTGATAGTAACTTTGGCCAGCGCAGGAACGGCACAAGGCTACTCCCTCGACCACAACGTCGCGGCCATCCAAGACTTCTTCCCCACATTTGGGGCAAGTTATCCGCTTTAAGGGGCGACCAGGCAAATCCTCGGGTTTTAAAGGCACCGTGACTTTTTGAACGACTAAAATTTCCTCATCGGTATATTGACTCCAAAAGGCCACCAGATCTTTGACCTCGCGACTAGGGTGGATGGCTGAGCTGACCGCCACGCGGTAAGCTCTTTGGGTATTTAAGTCCAAAAAAGTAATGGCCGCTTTGCCAAAATTGTAAATAGCCACCCGCCGCCGTCCTAAGGTAACGCCGGTGACCACAAAAGCCGCGTCAGCCAAACAGCGATTGGTTTCGATAAAAAGAGCCAAATCCCTCTGCGGCTGAAGAGGATCGAGGCCTAAAAGCTCCAAACCTTTTAAGACCACCCGTAGCCCCAGTATCTGCCCACTACACAGATGACCGTGATATTCCAGGGCGCGGTCTAGATAATCCCGCCAATCAGGCTTGGCGTCTTTAGGTTTGGCTATGGTCATGGCGGTCGGTTAACCTTTGTCCGGAAAGAGATTGGGCCAGGGGTCAAGGTCGAGATCTGGGAGCGAGCTAGGATCAAGTTGAGGATCAAGATGAGGATCAAAGTTTAGGTCAGGGCCTCCGTCAAAGCGCCTTTCTATTTGGTCATCTATAAAGTCGTTCAGGCCGTCGCTAAAGTTATCGACTAGGGTACCAGCCGGATCCTCGTCAATATTGGCGTCTATGTTGGCGGCGAAAAGATCGAAGTCATGCTCAAAATTAAGCTCTTGGTCGTTCAGCCAATCAGCCTCAATACTGGTCTCAGGACTGGGCTCGGGGCTAGTTTCCAGGAGGACGGACTCAGGCTCCAGATCCTCTAGGCCCGCCAAAAGAGGAGCTTCCGGGATCGGCTGGTCTAGACTCGGCTCGGGGATTTCTGGCCTGGCGATTTCTGGCGGAGCTAGCGTGAGCTCAGGGCTGGTTTCCAGGAGGACGGACTCGGGCTCCAGATCTTCTAGGCCCGCCAAGAGAGGAGTTTCCTCTTCCGGCTGGACTGGGCTTGGCGTGGGGATTTCTGGCGGAGCTGATTTGGTCTCCAAAGGGCTCGGCTCAGGGCTAGTTTCCAGGAGGACGGACTCGGGCTCCAGATCCTCTAGGCTCGCCAAGAGTGGAGCTTCCTCCTCCGGCTGGACTAGACTCAGCGGCGGGGCTGGGCTTGGCTCGGGGATTTCTGGAGCGACCTTTTCTGGGGCGGCGATTTCTGGCGGAGCTACCTTGGTCTCCAGAAGGCTAGGCGCGGGGCTGGTTTCCAGGAGAACGGGCTCGGGCGCGACAACTTTAGGCTCCCTAGCTTGAGCGCTTTCTGGCCAGCTATCCGGGCCGACTAGTTGACGCCAAGCCGCTTGGAGGCCTTTTTTCAGATCCGGAAATTCTTCTTCGGCGATGGTTCGAACGTCCAATAAAAGCCGATCGCGATTGACCCGGGCCACAATGGGAATTTCTTGGGCCCGCGAGTTTTCTTCCAAGAGAGCGATATTAATATTTTGGTTGGCCAAAGAGACGGCCCAGGAAGCCAAACCTATTTCGGGGCCAGATCCGCCGCCCGTTTGGCTCTCCACCTGGATCAGGTCAAGATTTAAGCCGAGAGGCGCGCCGAGGAAGTCTTTGAGTTTTAAGGCTTTTTGTCTCAGCTCTTGGTCAGTAGCGTTAAGCATTTGATAAATAGGCGTTTTTTGGGCGGTTTCTGGCTCTTGACCTAAAAGCAAAGTGGCTTCCAAGGCGGCTAGGGCCATTTTGTCCAAGCGAACGGCTCTGGCTAAAGGTTGCCTTTTCAGTTGGCTGATGAGGGCTTTTCGACCCACCATGAGACCCGCTTGCGGCCCACCCAAGAGTTTGTCGCCACTAAAAGAGACCACATCCGCGCCTAACTCCAAAGCTTTTTTGACCGGGATCTCGTCAATTAAGCCGAAACCAGTTAGATCAGTTAAGGTTCCGCTACCTAAATCCACAATCAAAGGCCGATCATGGGCGTGGGCTAACTTGGCTAAAGGCCCAATTTCAACTTGGCCCACGTAACCAGTTTGGCGAAAATTAGAGGCGTGGGCTTTTAAGATAAGCTTGGCTTCCGGATTGGCTAAGGCTTTTTCATAATCCGCTAAGCGAGTTTGGTTGGTGGCCCCCACCTCAATCAAGGTGACCCCGGCCTCCAGGATGATATCCCTTAAGCGAAAAGAGCCGCCAATCTCCACCAATTCGCCTCGGGAGACCACGACCCCTTGGCCTTTGGCCAAGGCGAGCGTTAATAAAAACAAAGCCGCGGCGTTATTGTTGACCGCGAAGGCGTCCTCAGCCCCAGTCAATTCCGTCAATAAGGCGGCGCAACGTTTTAGGCGATCCGTTCTCTGGCCAGTGGCGGGATCGTACTCCAAAGAGCAATAGGAGCGGCTAGTTTTGGCCACCCAGTCCAAAGCCTCCGCCGCCAAGGGAGCTCGGCCCAAATTGGTGTGGAGGATAATCCCGGTGGCGTTAATGACTGGGCGCAAGCGATTTCGGCTTAAAGCCTGGTCTTGGGCTTTGATGAGAGCCAAAAGAGCCGGTTCCTCGGGGATGGCTAGCAAACGGTCAGCCAATACGTCGGCCCTTAGCTCGGCCAAGGTCAAACGGATAGCCTTCAAAAGTCGCGACCTCGGGTGATCTTGTAAGGTAGGCTCGCTTAAACAGGAGGCGAGCAGTTTTTCCACCTGCGGAATATTTTTTAAAACGCTAGCTTGAGACATGGGATTGACGCCCCCAACGCGGTTTATTCGACTTAGCCAAAAAGCCAAAAGTCAGAGATCCATTATAGCCTTAATTGGGCTAAGCCAAAAAATATGGTTTTTTAAAAGCCAGGCTAGTTAAAGAGTTTAGGCGCCTAAAGTTTGATATATAGATGGCCTTTGTAAAATAATTGTCAATTAATTATGACAATTTTAGCGCCACTCAAAGAGGCTACTAAAAAGCCTAGGCTAAAATCTACTTAAAGACTCCTAGAATGTCGCTAGCCCGCGAAGGAAAAAGTTAAGTTAAATGTTAATTAGGCGTTTGGCTTGACCCATGGAGCTGGCGATGGCGAACATGTTGGTGACCGCCCCAATGGCTAACTTGTCTTTTAACTGATAAAAATCAAGGCAAGCTCCGCAGGTGCCGATGACCACGCCCCGATCGGCTAAGGTTCGCAAATCTTTGAGGCTATCGGAGCCTTCGGTGGTTAAAAAGGCCCCGCCATTAAAAAATAAAAGGCTCTCTGGACGCGGCTCGATCTCGGTCAAGGAAAAAATAAAAGCCTTCATGAGGTTTTTCCCGAGCTTTTCGTCGCCTTGGCCCAATTGATCGCGGCCAATAGCCACCACGAGCCCCGCGTCTAGCTCGGGAGCGGTCTTTTTTCCCGCCGTAATAATGACCTCAAAATTGGGGCCTTGAGGAACGACTTGGGCGGAATGGCCTAAACCTTTGGCCATTTTGCTGAGGTTTTGGACGGCGATGTCATTATCGACCAAGACCGAGATAGTTTGACCCTCCG
>JAISWW010000008.1 GCA_031270705.1 Deltaproteobacteria bacterium | reverse complement strand
ATAGCGTGACCCAAAGGCGTAATTTGGGTTTGGTTGGCCACCTCATAGGGCTCGCCTGTGACTAAAGAGAGGCAATCCATTCCTTTGACGATCCCTAAGCCGCCTTCGTGGTAATTGGCTAAACCCACGGTGACCAATTGACTAGCCTCTGGATGATTATTGATGGCCTTCATGACGTCATTGGCCGTGGTGATCACTTGGCCGGCGCTATTGGTGGCTAGATTGACGCAAATATTCCAGGAGTTCGGGCCCAGGGTGACCGAGAGAGGGGCGTTGGGCGTTCCGGGTTGGGGCTCTTTATACTCCACGCGCAAATCGTCGCCCCACGTGCCCTGATAATTGGCCGTAAAAACCAGATCATTGGCTCCGCCGGGCAGATTGGTGGTTAAAGAGGCGTGACCGAGCTGACTATTGTAGAAAAGTTGGCCGTTAGCGTATTGGCTCGGCGTAAAAGCTTGGGGCGGCCCCCAAGTTAAGCCGCCATCCTGGGAGACGCGGAAAAGAGCGGCTTGGCTATAGCCTCCTTGGAGCTGAAAAGGCCCGCCTGGCGAAACCTTGCCCAAACCACTTTCCCCTTCGGCCAGTTTGGCCTCAATATGGGGAATATTGGCTAGATTAGCGTTTTGGCTCAAACCGTTAACGGCGTTTACCACTTCCAAGGCCGTCCCCGTGCGCGCCGAAAGGCGCGCTAAGCGATCCGCCTCCGCGGCGTTTAGAAAGGCCGGGCTTTTGGGATCCGCGTAATACTGGGCGTAGGCGGCCACATAGACTGGCCCATTGTTGCCAATGGAGACGGTTATCGAGTGGGTCGCGCTGTTATAGCTGGCCGTGGTCGTGGTCGTTTGGGTGGGATCGAGGGAATACTTATAGATGACCTCATAATCGTTCCCCGCCGATCCTAAAGGCGCCCCGGGCTCATTTTTGACGGAAAAAATGATGTCATTGTGCGTCCCCGGCGTCTCGGCCTCAATGGAAGCCAAAGTATAAGGGTCGCTGGCCACGAGCGTTTGGAAGCTAGTGGAAAGATTGATGGCCCCGTTCACCGGGGTCGGGTAATAGGGGGAGGGGATAGTGATGTTATAAGCCGCGGCCGCGACCATTTTCGAGGCCGCGGGATCCGAATTTAAGGCGCTAACCACGGCCGAGACCGTGGCCGTAATCTCCCCACTCGCGTTGGCTGGAACATAGACGGTAATTTGCGAGCCATTAACCGTGACCTCAATGGGCGGATGAAAATTAATGATGTTTCTTTGCGGCTGGCCTAATTCGTCCTTTTTCAGATCCACGAGGCCCAAACCTGAGCCCGCGGCGGTGACGAGCGTTTGGGCCGAGAGAGCGTTAATGGCCGAAACGACTTGGAAGGCCGAGGAGAGGGAATAGGAGCTCGAGCCTTGGGGCGGATCCTGATTGGGCTGTAAATAGACCGTAATAGTGTTGGCGCCCGCGCTATAGGCGGCGGTCACAGGAGTCGCCGAGTCCGGGCCATAGTCGTAAACAATTTTCGTGGCCGGGGTTTGGCTGGAACTAGCGTAAAAAGTTATGAGATTGTCCGCCGCTAAAGTTCCGGTCGCCTTTTCGTCCGTGGGGCCGGCCACAATACGAATTTGGGTTTGGTTATATTCGGGACTTTGGGCCGTTAAGGTTAAGCCATATTCTCCCCGGGTATTTTGGCCCAAGATTTTTAAAGTGGCTAATTGGCTTTGATTGGCGAAGAGCGAGCTATCAATGCCTCCGGCTTGGACGACTTCCACCAGGTATTTTTCGCTCTGCACGGCTAAATCTGGCCGAGGATTATAAAGGCTAGAAGCCGTTTTGACGGTTCCGGTCCACAAATCGGAATTGTCGCAACCCGCGACAATGCCTTGGGCCCTCAGACTTAAGCCAAAAGGCTGAGTCCCCACTTGTTGCCCGCTTAAAAGATAATTGTCGCCAAATTTGCTGTCCGCGAACTGGACAATGGATTGAAACAAAACGTCAATCTCGGTGCCGATGATTTTCTTCTGCTCGGCTGAGTAGGTGTCCGTGGCCCCTTGCTCGGCTTTGGCGTAGATCTCGTCCAAGGCCCCTTTTATGCTGTCCATGACATTGCCAGTATTGGTCAGCCAGGTGTTCGCGTAATTTATGTTGTCCGTGTGCTGGGCGATTTGGGAAAGAGTGGTGCGCGTCCGCAAAATAGTCGCCGCGCCCGAGGGATTGTCGGAAGGCTTATTGACGCTTTTTTCCGAGGCGATCTTATTGGAGAGCTGGGCGATCCGGTAACTCAAGAGATCCAGATTGCCATTAATGGCTCTATAGGTTCCCCGTTGGGAGGTGCGATAGATCATAATTTGAGCCTTTCCCAGTTAGCCCTTAAAAAATAGTAAAGACTTTGGCGGCCTATTTCATGGCCAAGAGGGTTTCCATCATGCTGTCAATGGTGCTAATGATCTTGGCCGAGGCTTGGTACATATACTGAAACCGGAGGATATCGGCTAGTTCCTCGTCCAAGTTGACCCCGGCGATGGAGTCTTGGCGATCTTGAAGACCCTGCATGAGGTTTTCCGTAAACTCATAGTCGCGGGTGGCCGCTTGGGTGACCGAGCCAATATTGGCGTAAATAGCGTTAAATTCCGTTCCTAAGGTGGCTTGCGGCTGGTGATAAAAGGCGTACCGCCGGTCTTTAACGTCCGTCATGCCCAAGGCGTTGGTGTTATCGCCCTCGGCGATGACGCCGTTAGAGTCAATATGCCCGGCGTTTAAAAAATCGCGATTGACGATGACGGTTTGATTGACCCCAATGTCGGCCGAGTCAGAGCCCGTAAAGAGAGTGTTGAGACCGATAGCCGCCAAAAACCCCGAGGTATCGCCGGCGAAGCCAAATTTGACATTATCGTCGGCGATGATCCTTAAGCTGTCTTGCCCATGGCGATCGGTGGCCATCTCAAGCCTTAAGCCGGGCACCCCGCTATCAAAGGTGAGGCCTATCTGCTCAATGACATCCTCAATGGTATCGGTGGGGTTGACCGTAATTTTATGGAACAAGGGCTCTCCATCTTCCGGATAGGTGACGAGGGTAAATTGGCCGCTTCTATCCAAATATGTTTTGTCCATCTCCATAACTAAACCGAGACCCGTCTCTTCGGCGGGCGTTTGGGCGGCGACCAGAGTTCTAGCCACAAAATGGGAGTTAACGGCGGCCACCACGTCCCCGGCGGTCGTTATAACTTGCCCGTTAGCGTCCGTGGCCAGCTGAACCGATAAAGTCAGCTTATGGTCGGGAACTTGGTTGGGATCGGTGACGATATGCCCGGTTTCGGCGTCCATAACATAAACGCGCAAAGGTTGGTTGGCCCCGTTATTGACAAACTCCACGGCCAAGTTTTCCCCAGCCTCGCCTTTGGCGATGGAGGAGAATATAATGTCATTGTCCGTATGCTTAAAGGTGGTCGTTAACTGGGCGTATTCCAAGCCGTAAGAGAGATGGTGGCCTTGGGGCAAGGTATATTGAAGATCCCGGCTAAAGGACAAAAATTCATTTTTAAGAGACGGGTAGGTCGGGTTATCAAAACTGATTAGGCCCGTCATCCCGTCATTGGCCACGCCCTCGGCGTTTATAAAATCGCCAATCTTCCATTGGCTGGTTCTGGGGGGCAGATAATTAACGCCATTTAAGGGGCTCGAGGATCTTTCGGAATTTATGTACTCGGCCAGATCCGCGGCTGTCACCGAAACAGCCCCATTGCGATCCACGGGCAAAGTGACGGTGATTTCCCAGCCCATAACCGCTGGATCGTCATTGAATTTGACTTCCGACATAATCTCCGAGGAGTCTCTTTGGCCTTTGACGAATTTTATGGAAATATTGTCCGGATCATTGTAAGCCCCATAAGGCTCTTGGGAAGCCAAATGAGGCACCCAGGAGGCCAGACGGAGGCCATTGTCGTCCCCTGGGAAATCCACTTCCAAATAGGAGCGGTTGGAGATTAAGGTCGTGGCCTCCACTTCGCTAAAAAGCGACTGGCCCGCTCCTTGGGCGTGCTGATCGTTTAAGGCGAAGATGAGGCCGTCAGCGAAGGAGTCAAATTGCTTATAGGCGTCATCCAAAATGACATCCCGAAACTCCAGCCAACCGCCAATCGCCCCGGAGGTGACCGAAGGGCTAATCTCCTCGAGCCAGTACTGATTGTGGGTCGTTCTAATCTCCACGTCCCCATTGCTTTTGGTGTTGGTCGTTAAGGGAAAGGAGCGCTCTTTTAAGACCAAAGGAATGCCGTTCGAGCTCATGATGGTCCACTGGCCATCATGGGGATCCTCGTAATACTCAATATTCATGTATTCGCCTAGTTGCCGAGTCAACTCTTCGCGGGTATCGCGGAGATCATTGGCCTCGCGATTGAGGGTCGGATCCTCAACGGCGGTGATCTGTTGGTTGAGACTGGCGATTTCCGCGATTAGAGTATTAACTTCTTTCACCCCATCGTCGATTCTTTTATTGGTGTCGGTTCTTAAAGCGTCCAGATCATTGCGCCTTAGAGCTATTTGTTTAGCCAAAGACTGAGCGTATTGAACTAGCTCTTCGCGAGTGGGCTTATTGTTGGCCTCATCGGCCAACTGATCCCAAGAGGCGAAAAAGTCGTTCATGGCTTGGTTGACGCCCCCGCCATTGCTCTCATTGAAAAAGAGCTCCAAATTGTCCATGGCCGATTTAACGGCCACGTCATGGCCTAAGGTCGAGCCCGTCATGATGAGGGATCGGGTCAAAAACTGGTCATGGTAGCGCATGACATTATCGACCTGAGCCCCTAAACCCAGTTGCCCAAAGGTTTTGTTTTGGGTGGGTAGAGTCGAGACATTGACGCGTTGCCGCGAATAACCAGCGGTATTGACATTGGCGATATTGTGGCTAGCGGTTTCCATGGCCGCTTGCGAGACCCTTAAGCCCGTTAGGGCCACATACATGGAGGAAGATATGCCCATCTTAGACCTCTTTGGATAGCTTGGTGGGCCGAGCTTTTTTGACGCCTTGATCCTTGGTCCCATCTTGGCGATAACCCTCGCCTTTGATCTGATCCGCCCCGGTCAGCGTATTGATGGATCCATTGACTAGGTTGAGGGCTTCCTGGACAAAACGCCGGTTGGCCTCGTTTTCCCTTAAAATGACGTTTTTGAGGCGCGTTAGGGTTATGGCCATGTCATTGATCTTATTGGCGTAGGGTTTGGGACAAAGATTGGCCACCTCGGCCAAAGTTGGCGGGGGATTATGAGGCAAACCCAGCATCAAGGCGGCGTCGGACAAGCTATCGATTAATAGGCCCACCCCGGTTTGGATGTCGCGGCCCAGCTCTTCTTTGGCCTGGCTCGTTAAAAGCAAACCATCTAGATCGAGGTTTAGGAGACTCTTTTTTTCCATGTTCAGAAAATCCACCAGCTTTTGGTAACGAATGAGATGGCTTTCTAAACGGCTAACCAAGGTAGCCACAATGGCGATGTCCATAATTCCTCCGATCTTTCTTCCGTCTTAGGCGATTCAGGCTATTTAGGGCTCTAAAGGCTAGCCTTTGAGTTATTTAGGTTCTTCTCAGTCGTAGCGGGCGAATTTTCGGCGCTCTCGGCTTCCGCGGCCAATTTATAGCCCATGGGGGCTTTGCGCATCCGGTTAGGGGAAATTTTGGGCCGATAATTGGGGCCCATGATGTCCGGGTTTCCCTCTAAAGTCTCTAAAAGGCCTTCTTGCCGAGCCACGTCCGTGACGATGCGCTCGGCCAAACCCAAACCCCCGGCCGCGGTTATAGCCGCGGTAAAGGGTTTTTCGGCTATCTCGCTATAGGTCTCGCTCCCGGTCGTTTTGGCCAAGGGACTTTGGCGGACGCTTTTAATCATTTCTTTGAGCAAAAGACCTTCATAGTCTTCGGCCGCTTTTTTGATCTTTTTCAATTGGCCAATTTTTTCTTCCTCAGTCAATTCGCTGGCTTTGTTTCTTAAGAGCGTTTCGGCTTTCGGGGTTTTACGGCCAAAGTAACGGCCTTGAGCCATTTGGGCGGCCAAAGCGGCTTGGTCATTGTTGGCCTGGCTTTCTTTTTGGCTTCCCAGGCTACTTGGGCCATTTAAAGGGTTAGGGAGAGCGGGGACAGTTAAAGCGCCGCTTGAATTCTGGCCAGACGATGTTCCCGTCTTGGTTCCAGCCATGGTTCCCAAAGTTGGCCCAAGGTTAATCAGCTCATTAAAATTTTGGCCGGCCCGCAGGTCTTCCACGGACATTCGCTTAACAGTCGTCGCGCTCTGGCTAGAGGCGCTGGAATTTGGCCGGGCGGCGGTGGCTCTTAAAGATCTGACCGTCGATTTTTTGAGCGGCAAACTGGAGCCGAGATTGGGGGCTGGATCGGACATTAGATAATCTCCAGTTCCCCGTGGAGGGCTCCAGCGGCTTTTATGGCTTGAAAGATCATGATCAGATCTCTTGGCGTTACGCCAATGGCGTTTAAAGCCTTAACCACGTCATTGATGTTGGTGGAGCGCTCAATCAAGAGGAGATTGTCCGCGCCTTCCTCGACATTGATCTCCGTCTCTGGGGTGACGACGGTCTGGCCATCGCTAAAAGGCCCAGGTTGCGAGACTTGAGCTCCTTCGCGGATCTGCACCGAAAGGGTGCCGTGGGCCACAGCGACAGTTGAGAGTTTGACGTTTTCGCCCACGACGACCGTGCCCGTGCGCTCATCAATGATGACTTTGCCCACGTAATCGGGATCCACGCTTAGGTTCTCGAGATCGGCCACCAAGACGGCTAGGTTTTCCCGAAAATTTTGCGGCACGGCAAGTTCTACGGTGGAAGCGTCTAAGGGTTTGGCCGCCGAGCCGGGCAAAGACTCATTGATGGCCTCGGCCACGCGAGCGGCGGTCGTAAAATCGGGTTGCCCCAGCTTAACGGTTAAGGTTTCTTTCCCTTGCCAGCGAATGGGGACTTCTCGCTCCACCGTGGCCCCTTGGACAATGCGGCCCACGGTGGGATGGTTTTTTTGGACCGTGGCCGCTTGCCCGGTAATGGCGAACCCGCCCACGGACAAAGGCCCTTGAGCCACGGCGTAAACTTGGTTGTCCAAGCCCTTTAAGGCTGACACCAATAAAGTCCCGCCCTGCAAAGAGGTCGCGTCGCCAATGGAGGAGACGAGGATGTCAATTTTGGTGCCCGGTTTGACAAAAGGCGGCAGATCCGCGGTCACCATGACCGCGGCCACGTTTTTGACTTTTAAAGCTGAGGCGGCGATGGCCACATCCATTCTTTTTAAAAGGTTGGATAAGGATTGGCGCGTAAAGCCAGTCTGATCCTTATCGCCCGTCCCATTTAAGCCGACCACTAGGCCGTAACCAGTAATTTGGTTGACGCGCACGCCCTCAAAGGTGGCCAGCTCTTTGAGACGGATAGCTTTTAAGGGCGAGGCGAGGCTCAGGACTAGGCCTAGACTGAGGATTACGGCGCTAGCTAGGATTAGGCCTATGGTCGGGGTTTTTTTCATGGGCGACTCTTTTTTCTTAAGTTTTTGGTTTTAGGGCGCTTTAGAAGGGCCAGATATTCCCGACCAGTCTCGTCAGCCAGCCTTCTCTTTGGCGGTTAGTTATGTCGCCTTGGCCGGTGTACTCAATGCGGGCGTCGGCTAGATAGGTCGACAGAACCGAGTTGTCGGTGGCCACGTCCGCCGGCCTAATGACGCCTTGCACGGTTATGTATTGTTTTTCGTTATTGACCAAGATCTCCTGGGAACCCCTTATGACGAGGTTGCGGTTAGGGAGGACTTGGATAATGCGGGCCGAGATCTTGGCCGTAATGTTTTCGTTGCGACTAGTTGAGCCGGAGCCGCTAAAGGCGTTGGAGGAGCTAACGTCTAGGCCGTTCATGAGGTTGATGCCCCCAGGGGTCGGCAAGACGCCGGGCTGCTCTAAGCCAAATAAGGAGTTGACGGTGCTATTCACCCGATTGCTTCGGGAAGTAGCCGTATTGGCTTGTTTAGAGGCTTTGCTGGTCTCCACAATATTAATGGTTATGATGTCCCCAACTCTTTGGGCTTTTAAATCGGAAAAGAAATCAGGCCGCGAATCCTCATTAAAAAGAGAGCCTTCGGTCTTAATCGCTGGCGGAGCGTAAACTTCCACCGGCGGATTATTTAAAGCCGCGGTCTGGTTAGACAGGGAACTAGGCTGCTGCAGAGATTTCGAGCAACCACTCAGCGCGGCGAGCAGAGCGAAAAGAGCGAGAGTGAGGCTAACGGCTTTCATGGCGATCTCCTTGGTGGCCCCTTAGGTCATTGGTGGGCCCCCGAGGTTATAAGCAAGCCATGTGCCAAGATTAGGGAGGAAAAGTTTGTCTAGATGGCCGGATTAGCTGATGGAAAGCTTTGAGTTGGGCTCAGATTTTAGATGAGATTTTGGGCTCTAGGGTTCAGCTCTTTGACGCCTCAAAGAAACAGGGCGTGTCCCCAAAAAAGCGAGACTTGCCGCCGGGAACAACTTCTTGGCTATAATGAATACAAAGACATTTACTATTATATAAAAGCTAGATAATTATTAATTTTTGACTTTAATCATTTTATAAATAAATTAAATTTATTGTAATAAATTAGAAAAGCCAAATATTATTGAGAGATATCTTTATTCTTTGGGCCAGGGCTCCTTGTGGTTGTCGTCCGATCGCCCAAGCGATCGCGTTTCTCTTGGCGATCGCGCTTCTGATATTGGTTGAGTTCTAGATATCTGGTTGAGGCGACGAGCGATATCTAGAGCCTTCTGTTAGGCGGAGCTATCTATGAAGCTGGGAGCTATGAAACGAGGATCTATGAAGCGCGGATCTAGGGAGCTGGAATCTACGGCTCGAGGATCTAGATGGCTATAAATCTACCGCCCTTTATATAACGACGCTTAAAAATTTTGAGTTACCCTCTCTCTTAACTAATGGTTAAGGGGAAAATATTGCCCTGTCCCCGGCTTTGGCTAATAGCGGACTCTGGAGCGAAAAAGGCAGATTTTGCCGAAAAGCTGGCCTGGCTTTTCGGCTTTTCTTAAGGCTTATAGAGGCGCGAATTTTATTGCTTTCTGAGCCTTAAAACCTCTGAAACCTCTGGCCTCATAACAATAAAAAATTCGCTATTAGGGACGGCCATTAGAGTTTTCGAGGGTCAAAAGGGCGCTTATTCCCCCTTGGCACAAGGGTTGCTTAAGAGCTCCTCGACCTTAGCGATCTCAGCCCCTAGCCCCTCTGAGTCGACTTAAGGCTGACCATTAAACGAAGGAATTTAGCCATGAACGCTCTGGCCCTTAATATGACGACCGTTGAGTACCGCGAAATCGCTCAGACCCTAGTCCCCAGCGCTAGCGAAGAGTTTGGGGCCTATTTGGAGAAGGCGAAGGAATCGGTCAAAGGAGCCTTAAAAGAAGAGCGGATCAAAGAAGATGTTCGCCAAGTCGCCCAAGAGGCCAAAGACGCGGCAGAAGATTTAAAAGAAGCCGAAAAGTTTGGAGCCAAGAGAAAAAAGGTTACCCGGAAAAAATTGGACGTTTTCCAAGCTCAAACCATTTTGCCTTTTTCCTTTAAGGAACAAATCAGCCAAACCTTAATGGGGAGCGCCCAAGTGGAACAAGCCACAAGGGGGTTAGAGCTGTCTGGCCAGCGACCCACCAAAATATTAAAAGGTTTATTGGATAACTTAACGGGCGAAGGGGAACTCTGGCGGCTGGATAGGGATTCTTTGCCGGCTTTGGGCCGGGTTATGCTGGCTAGCGGCGCGACGACAGAAAAAGTCAATGAGGTCTTGGCCAAACTAGCCAAAGGGCCTTTGACCTTGGATCGGGTCATGAAAGAGGTCAGTCAAATAGAGTCAGATCTGGCCATGGCCCAGTCTTTGGGCGAGGCCGAGCCGATCCCCACCGATTTGGCCGCTTTTTTGGCCACCAATAGCGATACTAATTTGGCTCAAGGCCAATTGACCGTGACCGCCGGCGGAGTCGGGGCCATGGGTCAGTTTTTCTTAAGTCTAGGTTTATCGGCGGAGGCCGTTAAAGCCGTGACGAGCGATCTAGCCCCAGGGGAAAGTTTTAGCTCCCAAAGCTTAAGAAACCTTTTGGCTAATCTTGAAGAGCCCCTGGCGCCTTGTTTATCGGATGGCGACCTCAATAGTTTATTTACGGCCCTTAAATCCATGGGAGCCAAACCCGATAGCTTAACTTTATTTAGCCAATTTCTGGCTCAGACGCCGCAAGCCAATATTGATGATCTCATCGGCTTTATTAGCGTCTTGGAAAATCCCGCGGCCACGACCAATCAATCGGCTAATCTGGCCCAAGACGTCCAAGCTCTTATCTCCGGGGCCCAAAGAGAGGCCGAAATCGCCAAAACCCCAGTTTTTAATGAAATCATCCTTAAATTGTCCTCTTTAGGGGATCGGGAATTGGCCGACAACTTCTCCGAGCTTTCCCCAGCTCTCCAAGCTTTAAGGGGCGGAATATCAGGGATGAGATCCGGCGGGGAAGGCCTAGGCGGGCAGAACCAAAGGGGCCAAGATCGGGAAAAAGAGCGCCTAGCCCTGTCGGGCTTAAATTCCCCCACCTTAAATCAAGGCTTGGAAGGCACCGGCTTCAATAACGCTTTAAGCGCGGCCACCTCTGAGCTAGCTGGTTATGGGGCCCGGGAGAGTTTAGGTCGCCAGTTGGAGCAAAAGCTCATTTACTCGGCTCGTCAAGGCGTCCATCGCTTAAAAATGGATTTGGATCCTGAGAGCTTAGGCCGCTTGGACGTGGAGCTGAAAGTCAAAAACGACAAATTGACCGCGCACATTAGGGCCGAGACCGTGGAAGCTTATGAGGCTTTGGAAAGGGAAATATCCTCTTTAAAAGCCTCCCTAGCCGAATCGGGCCTAGAAATGAATCTCACCCTCTCGTTTGAGGGGCAAGAGGAAAAAGATCGGCATTTCGCTCGTTCCGAGCGCGAAGGCTTATTGGGAAACGCCTCTTCCAGCCAGACCGAGGATAATCCAGAAGAAACTACTTTAGTCGCCAGTCAAAAACGGCTTTTCGACAAGGTCATATAGGAGGCCATCATGTCCCAGGTTATTTACAGCGCCGATAACCCCCCAGCCGCCAGAACCACCCCGCTCCAGCCTTGGACGGAAGAAACGGTGCCAGTCACCGATGGCTCGGAAAGGCAAATGGGCAAGGACGCCTTTTTGACTTTGTTATTGACTCAGCTTCAAAACCAAGACCCCTTTAACCCCATGGAAGATACTGAGATGACCGCTCAGTTGGCTCAGTATTCCCAGCTGGAGCAGCTGACCAACCTCAATACCAACGTCACCAGCATGGCTGGGTACATCCAAGCCCAGAACCAGTTCCAGACCCTAAGCCTCATCGGCAAGGAAGTTAAGGCCGAGGCCAACGTCTTCTCGGTGACTGGCGGGGCGGTGGACATGACGGCTGAGCTGGAAGTTGGGGAGACGGCCAAGATCCAGGTTTACATTATCGATGAGTCAGGCGCGCAAGTCCGCATGTGGGATTGGGGTCAGAAAGCGCCCGGGACTTATGAGCTGACTTGGGATGGCCGCAATAATAGCGGCGATAAAGTCCCTGACGGCTCATATTCGTTCCAGGTGACGGCTACCAACACGGCTGGCGAGACCATGACCGAGGGCATTGTCCCCACTATAAATGGGAAGGTCTCCTCAGTCTCCTTTGACGAGACGGGTCAGCCTGTCATCCATATCGGCCAGTCCAAGATGAGCCTAAGCCAAGTTATCGAGATATTGCAGTCTGAAAGCGCGTCTCAGCAACTTAGTTAAAAAAAGCGTTTACAAAGAAGCGAAAATCAAATTATTTGGTCGTCGCGAAAAGATAAAGAGGTTTACCCATGAGCATTTCCAGCGCCATGTACGCGGCCGTAACCGGGTTATCCGCGCTTTCCACCGGGATGCAAGTCATCAGCAACAACATCGCCAACGTCAATACCGTGGGCTTTAAGGCTGGCCGAACCAATTTTGAGGATCTTATCAGCCAAGATTACTGGTCCAATGGCAAGACTCAGCAAATCGGGCGCGGCGTTAAGGTGTCCACGGTTCAGCAGATGTTCACCCAGGGCTCTTTTATAAACTCTGAAGTGGATACCGACATGGCCATCGCTGGGGAAGGCTTCTTTCAAGTGCGCGATAGAACCACCAATGAGTTGCTTTACACTCGGGCTGGCAACTTTACTATTGATAAGGATGGGAACCTCGAGACCCCGGCGGGTTACATTCTGCAGGGTTGGGAGATGTCGATTCCCAAACCTGGGGAAGAAGCCAAAAGGATGGGCGCCCCGGTGGACGTCAAAGTCATTATGCTAAACGCCCCGCCCGTGGAAACCTCGCAAATCAAAGTCGTGGCTAACCTAAACGCTGACGACACAAGCGCTTATATTTATCCTGAGGAAGGCTGGGCCGAAATTTACGCTGATCAAAAAGCTCGGCCTCCGGCCGAGATTATCCGGCAATTGGCCGAGGACGCCGTTTATAGCGCGACTATTCATGG
>JAISWW010000084.1 GCA_031270705.1 Deltaproteobacteria bacterium | reverse complement strand
GAGCTCGCCAAATCCAGGCCGCTCATGGAGGGAATGGCTTGAGCCTTTAGGAGCGCGGGGTTGGGATCTGGATCCCAAGGGCCAATATAACCATTACGGGCCCCTTTTTCGCGCAAATGAAGCGTTAAAGCGCGGGTATCGACGCCAGTCAGACTCACTAGGCCTTCTTTAGCCATGTAAGCTGGCAAATCCCCCGTGGATAGCCAATGATCCACCGGCGGTCGCCAGAGCTCATGAAAAATGGCCCCCGCGGCTTGGACTTTCTCCGCCTGATCCACCGACGGGTTTGTGCCGTAGTTGCCTATGTGCGCGGTGGTGAAAACCACTATTTGTCCATGGTAGGAAGGGTCAGTTAAAACTTCTTGATAACCGCTCATGGCGGTTATAAAAATTACCTCGCCCACCGTCTCGGTCAAAGACCCTACCGCTCTTCCCTCGAACCTGGCTCCATCATCCAAGGTCAGGGCCGCTTTTGTCAGCTTGACCGGCTCATAAGTCATAAACTCTCCACAAGAAAATAGAGGCTTTTGGCTAGGATAATCAGGCGCGAACCTAGCGCGCGCCCTCAATCCGGGCTACCCGAGACCCCAGCCGTTAAGCGTTTGATTTTTTTATTATATTTACATTATCGTCGTTTAGTCAAGGGGAAAAGGCTCATTTTTAGAGCCAAAGCTTTAAGGTTTTAGCGGCCAAAAAGAACCATTTGGGAACATTATAACCAAAGAGCGCCTAGAGGGAAAATGACCAAAACCTAAAGAGATTTGGCGGAAATGGCCCGGCGGCCAAGGCCAAAAGATCCAAGGAGTCGCCCCCAACGCTCCCGACCGAACCCCATAAATGTATATTTTTAGCTCCCAACTGTCAAAGCCCTGGGAGGGTCAAAAGGGCGCCAAGGGGGGAGATGGGCGGGGTAAGAGGCGGGTCTAGATTTTTTGAGGGATCTAGATTTTTCCAAATATTAAAAAAACTCCGGTAATTATGGGAAAAATTGAAAATTTAAATTTAAGCGCGATTATTCAAAAAAACTCCCTCCCTTATCTGAAAATTCATCCTTTAAAATTTTTCTAAAATATTTTTAAAAGTCGGCCCGGCTCCGCGATCGACGCTCGACTTTTTCAAACTATAACCAGACGCTCCTAACCGCTTTTAAAACGAGTAGCGAGCGGTGAAATAAAGACTACCATTGTCCTTAAACTGGCCCAAAACGCCCTCTCGGGATCCGGAAAAAACCAAGGTTCCCACGGAAAACTTAAAGTGGTCATCTAGCCGCCACTCCAAGAAAACCTCGTTTAAGGCCCCCTCCCCAGTCAGGTAAACCTGGCCGCGAGCGCCAATGGCCCAGGTATCCTTGGCCCACTGGTAGTTAATCTCATAAGTTAGGCCATGACGATCGTCTCTAGGCCAATCCCCAGCCCCCGAGCGGATCTCTAGAAATCCTTGGAAATTTAGATAAAGCGAGCCCTCAAAAACTCGATCCCAGCCGATGACCGCCTGAGTCAAGCGGCCTCGTCGCCAATTCAGATCGCCTTGAAGAGGATAATCGGGTTTTATGGCCAATTCGCCGCGAAAAGTGCCTTGACCCAAGCCTTTAGCCCAAGCCAAGCCATAAGCCCTATAGCGAGCGTATTCGCCCTGAGCTTGGAGGCCCACAAAAGGATTAAGGGCCATTTTAAAAAGCGGCTCGTCACAATAGCCCTCATAAGCCAAAAGGGACAAATCCCAGCCCGCAAGGCTGGCGCTGACTTTGAGGCCAAATTCCCCGTCGCGAAACCAGCGGCGCGGGGCGTTTTTCCGGTTTAGGCTTAAAAAACCTAGGTCATTTAAAGTCCTTAGTCGCCTAAAAGCCTCGGGTTCCCAAGGCGAGCCGGGCTCGGGCATGGTCAAAACCCCGGCGGTGGGGAGATAGATGGCCTCAAAATTAAGGGGCCCAATATCCAAGCTGGCCCCGGCCATAGCCCGCGGAACTCGGTTCACGCCCCGCCCGGAGAGGAAAGGATCCCTTAAATCCAAAGGATTAAAAAGATCTAAAGGGTTATAGCCATCGGAGACGCCCCAAATATGAATCTTGCGGCCCAGCCAAAAATCAAAATTTTCCGAGTCAAAAGTCAGATAAAGTTCCTTAATATCGCCCCAACCCGCTTTATGGGCGCCTGGCCAATAATGAGCCGCTCCCTCCAAAAGGCCTCGCGCGCTCCCATAAAGGCTAAATTGGCCTTTTTTGACGGTCATCTCCAGAAAAGCCATTTGAGTCAAAGCCACAACCGGCCCGCCTGAGGTCGAAAAACGGTTACGCGACTCCACATAACCGCCAAAGATCCAAGACCAATCCGAGACCGGCGTTAGGCTTGGCCCTTCGCTCGGCGAAGAGAAGGGATCGCCAGGCAAGGAAGCCGCGGGCCTGGTCGCCCCAAAAGGATCGCCAGGCCGAGAAGAATCAGACTGGCTAGCCCCAAAAGGATCCCCCGGCAATTGAGCCGCGGCCAAAGAGCTCAAAAGACTCCAAACAAGCCCTAAGGTTATGGCTTTTAGACAGCTCATGAGGATCTTTTCAATTACCGTTTTAAATTTTGGGACTGGAAGAGATCCCCAGCCAAGGGCTCGTTAAAAACCACGTCCGTCAGTTCCAAGGTCGTATTGGAGTCCGCCCCCTGGGCGGTCATTAATTGTTTTTTCGGGATCCAAATGCCTTGGATATTTTGAAAATCGCCCAAAAGCAAAGTCTTTAAGAGTTTGTCTTTGGGGCCATAATACTCAATCTTGGTGGGCAAATTTATGTCTTGCCGGATCCAAAATAGCCTTTTAACGTAACCCGTGGCTTTGGGATCCAAAGGCGTGGCCTTTAGGGCGTGACACATGGCCCCGTCGAGGTTAGCCTCGCCCAAAAGCTCCCAGGTATCCTCATCGACTTCGCGCCGGAAGATATCCTCCAAAGCGTAGTCGCTCCGCATAAAAGAGCCTTTCCGCGCCCCGCCAGCGATACGCCTAGTCAAAGACTCAGCCGGCAAAAAGACCCACATGTCGTCGTCTTTTTGGTGATCGCGATAGGCGAAGGTCAAGTAAGTCGTCCCGCGGGTGTCCGGCGGCTCCAAAAAAACAATTAACTGCTTTTCCGA
>JAISWW010000236.1 GCA_031270705.1 Deltaproteobacteria bacterium | reverse complement strand
CCTTTAAGCGCCCAGACGGCAGAGGAAATTTGGCGCCTAGAGCCCATCACCGTCACCTCCACGCGCGTGGCTCGGGAGCTTTCGGAAATACCTCTTTCGGTCTCGGTGGTGGACGAAAGGCAAATCAGGGAAAACCCTAAACCCGATGTGGCCGAATACTTAAGAGAATTGCCCGGAGTCAAAGTCTCCGAGAGCGATTGGGGCGTTTATGAGTTCAATATTCGGGGCGCGGGGAAAGATCGGTCTTTAATCCTAGTCGATGGCGTTCGGCAGTCTTTGGCCTCGGCCTTAAGAACGGAAAACGAGGCGGGTTTGTTGGCCGTTGAGCCCAGCGAAATTGAGCGGATTGAGGTCATTAAGGGCCCAGCCTCGGCTTTGTATGGCTCAGACGCCATTGGCGGCGTCATAAACGTCATCACCAAAACCAAAGGCGGAAAACCTTTGGGAGCGGACGTGGGTCTTTTTTATGACGCCTCCAACCAGGGTTTTCGGCCCCGAGCCAGCGTTTATGGCGCCCAAGGCGGCTTTTATTGGCGAGCCTCGGGCTCAATGCGCAAGAGCCAGAATCGGCGTTTGCCTAATTCGGGCCGATTGCTACATAGCGACCAAAAACGAGATTTTTACTCGGCTAGAGTTGGTTACGAGTGGGCCGGGGGAGCTTTTGATTTGGGCGTCTCTCGTTACGATGGCTGGCGCGATCTGCCCGGAACCTATGTGGACAACTATCAACTTAAACAATACCCGCGGTCCTCCATGTACGCCCCAACCGGAGTCGTTGTCCCTCGGGCGGCCAATAGCCCTGGTCGTGGCCAATCCCTTTACAGTAGTATCCCGGAGGAAATTAATCAGCAATTGACGGCGAAACTGACCTTAAATAACCTCAGCGAATCTTTTAAAACGCTGACTATAAATTTTTTCGCTCGCCAATACAAAATGGATTTTGACTACTATGGCTTTATGGTTGACGCCCAAGGAGTTCCCTACAGTTTGACCAACCTTTACGGCACCAACAAAAGCGACTCTTTGGGCGGGACGGCTCAAGCCGAGCTCGAGCTAGGCCCTCATCGGCTGACCTTGGGTTTCGACGTGGAGAAAGGCTCCATCCAGAGCCAAGGCGATTACGAAGGGGTCTACGCCAATAGAGGCGGCCGGGACGAGAACCGCAAGGGCTATACTGTGTCTTTGGCGGCTTTCGCCCAAGACGAGTGGAGCCTGACCAAGGATTTAGACTTAACGGCGGGCCTACGATATTCTTACCAAAAGAACGTTTTATCCGAAGATATTCCTTTTCCGGAAAAAGAAGGCTCTTCCACGGAAACAGCCGTGGTCGGCAGTCTCGGCTTAGTTTATAGGCCTTGGACGGGCTTAAGTTTACGGGCCCTAGTCGCTCAAGGCTTTCGGGCTCCGAAGCTGACTTGGCAATTTGGCGGCACCAGTCAAAGGTTTATTCCCAATCCCAACCTCGGCCCGGAAAAAAGCCTTAATTATGAGATAGGGGCTCGGTACGCGGCCCATAATTTCAATATTGATCTGGCCATTTTCTATTCTAAATTGAAAGACGCTTTTTTAGAGGTCGACTCGGGCCAACTTAACGCCGTCTTTCCCCCAGCCACTAGCGCGATATATCAAAACGCCGATAACGCCAAATCCCTGGGCCTGGAGCTGGCGGCCTCCTATTATTTTCGGAATTTGGGTCTGACGCCGTACCTTTCGGTGACTTTTATCCATTACAAAAGAACATTTCCCAATGGACGCGAAACCACGGATGTGGGTATCCCCAAAAGCTGGGGCGTGGCGGGCCTAAAATTTTCCCGAGATTTGCCCGATAACTTAAGGCTTTTTTGGGACGCCGCCATGACCTGGTCGGGTAGCCAATTCATTGACACGGAAGACGGCGTTCTGCGGCCCAATAATAACGTTATCTACGGCCATGGTTGTAAGGTGGATTTGACTATTGGCCTAGAAGGGGGCGTGGATCGCCAATATCGGGGGTCAATCAGCCTCAAAAACATTGGCGATCGTCAATATCAGCCGGACGGCTTTTTCCAGCCAGGTTTCCATGTGGTGGCTGATTTTGGGGTCTCTTTTTAAAGGGAAAGGCCTAAACGCCCCGCGTTTGGGCCTTTAGCGAGCGTGGCAAGCCCAAAAACGATCTGGCTCTTGGCTTTTCATGGGTGGCGGAGTTAGGCAGATAGGTTTGGCCTCAGGGCAACGGGGCTCAAAGGGGCAACCAGGGGGCGGGTTTTGGGGATCTGGCGGCTCGCCCGTTAATATATAGTCCTCTTGCCCTAGGGTTGAGGCCCAGAGAGCTTGGACATAGGGGTGATGTTGGAGCTGGCCCAAGAGATTTCTGGGCATGATTTCCATCAATAAGCCGCCATACATAACCGCCACGCGATCGGCCAATAAAGCCACCAAAGGCAGATCATGGCTAATGAGGACGAGAGTGAGGCCGCGTTTTTCCTTTAAATCCAATAATAAGTTGATTATCTGAGCTTGGATGGAGACATCCAAAGAGGAGGCCGGCTCATCGGCCACAAGGATTTCTGGATCCAAGGACAAAGCCCGAGCCAAGCCCAGCCTTTGTCTTTGCCCGCCTGAAAACTGGTGGGGATAGCGATTGGCCATGGCTGGCTCGAGACCAACCTCAGCCAAAAGACGCTGGGCTTTTTCGCGACGTTGGGCGCGCTGGCCTAAATGGTGAATGATCAGCCCCTCCGACAAAGCGGCCTCTGCGGTTAAGCGCGGATTTAAGGCCGAGGCCGGATCTTGAAACATAAACTGGACTTTTTGGAAGAAACCAATCTTCTGGGCCCGAGTCATGGTGGCTAGATTCCGCCCCTCATAGGTCACCTGACCTTGATCGGGCTCATAAAGACCGCCTAAAAGACGCCCTAAGGTGGATTTGCCCGAGCCGCTCTCTCCCACCAAACCCAAGATCTCTCCCTGACGAACCTCCAAATTGAGGCCGCGCACCGCTTTAACCCCATCTTCGCGGGTATCTTTTTTGAGGAGCGACCAGAGCTCTTGGCCAAAACTCCGAGCGGGACGAAAGGTTTTATGGACAAACTCGGCTTTTAGCATGCTAGGTGACACCGAACCCGGCGATTGGGGGCCAAAGTCTTTAAAGAAGGGCTGACGGTCAGACAAATATCTTGAGCTTCCGCGCAACGGGGGGCGAAAGCGCAACCGGGGATTTTTTCGGCTAGAGCTGGGGCTTGGCCGGGGATGGGAATGAGATGGCGATCTTGGCGCGCGCCTGGCTCGGGCGGGAGCGCGCGCCATAAGCCTTGGCTGTAAGGGTGACGCAGATCCGTAAAATCAGTCAGCTCCTCAACCACCAATCCGTGATACATGACCAAAATCCGCGTGGCTAGACCTATCAGTAACCTAAGGTTATGGGTAATAAATAAAACCGCCGAGCCCCGAGCCGAGGCCAGGTTTTTTATCAACCGGATGATCTGGGCGGCGATGGTGGGATCCAAAGCGGTAGTGGGCTCGTCAGCGATGATTAGCTCGGGCCCCAAAGCCAAAGCCATGGCGATGACCACCCTTTGCCGCATGCCCCCAGAAAAACGGTGGGGAAAACTCGCGTAGGCCGCCGCCGGATTGGGGAGACCCACCTGACCCAATAACTCAATGGCTAGGGCTTTGGCTACCGCTCGAGACTTATGGGCTCGGATCCGAAAAATCTCGGCCACCTGCTCGCCAATGGAGTAAACCGGGTTTAAGGCGGTTAAGGGTTCTTGAAAGATTAAACCCATGCGCGCCCCACAGAGTTTTCGGCGCTCTTTGGGCTCGAGTTGGGCCAGATCTTGACCCATAAATAATATGGAGCCAGCGTCCTGGCGAGCCCCATAGGGCAATAACCCCATTAAGCTGTAAGCGGTGATGGATTTGCCCGAGCCGCTCTCCCCCACCAAACCCACCACCTCGCCTTGAGCCAAGTCCAAATCTAAGCCTCGGACAGCGGGCCAAGCGCCTCCGCCAAAACTGACGGCTAGATTTTTAACTTCCAAGATGGGGTTAATAGGCATGAGAAACCAGGGATTTTAAATTAAGCGAACCTAAAACGTCAGGCTCGTATTATAGCGCTTAGGCTAGAGGGGTCTAGCGCGTTTATGATTGTTGGTCAGTCCGCTCCAGCTTGAATATTACTGGCCTTATACCATCATTGCAGGCGCAGATAGCGACGCCTGGTTTACGTATCCAATCGCCATTATAGAAAAGCTGGCCGTTTTCGCCCATACCGTGAGCGAAAGCGAAAACGTATTGATAGATAGCTTTCCAGGCCTCATTACAAAAGCCTTCCGGGCAGGCGAAATCAGCGTAAAAAACCTCACCATCGTTGAGCAAAGGGCAAAGGGGCAAATTTTCTACTCCGTATTCCTTGGCCAGTTCCTTATCAAAAGTCCTTTTAAGGACAGAAATGCGGCATTTTTTCATAAAACGAATCTTTTTAGTTAGGTTTAGCTTTGGCCGGAAACTTCGAGCCGCCCAACTCTTGGATCATTGAAACGCGTTTAAAATTATGGATGAGAAAAAGAGCGCCTTGGCCACCATAGCTTAAGCGGGCCAAAAGCGTCAAGAAATATCTAGCCTGGGATCATAAAGATGGGAAGGGGATGGGCCATGGGCGCGACCGAAAATAGCCAACTCATTTTTCGGCCATAAAAAGCCAAAAACCGGAACTTGGGCGGGTTCCGGTTTTTTTAACTTTTACAATCGCAAGGAGAAACTGATGATTGTTTTTTTTGACCGGAGTTGGGCGTTCCGGTTTTTGGTTGAGAATATCTATAGCAAGAGTAGCGCCAAAGGCTGGGGCCAGAAAAATTGAGATTTTGAGGCTAAAAAATAGTTTTTTGAAGCTAGCTGGGCGAAAGAATTAGCCTGGAGTCGCAAAGAGGCTAGACTTTCTTTAGGTCGGGCTTAAAGGCGAGGCGGCGGCAATAAAATGGCTTAATATCAAGGGTTAGGGAGGAAAATGAAAAACCGGGACTTGGGCGAGTTCCGGTTTTTCAAGAAACTGATTATTTTTAACAAGGAGAAACTGATTATTTTTTTTAGCGCGTTCAGAGGGGCTATCCGAACCCGGGTACATTTATATCAAGCAATAAAAGCGCCAAGCCTCAATAAGAAATAATTCCTTGATAATAGCCAGTATCACCGGCTGATGTTCAAAAATTTAAATTTTGTACAAGATTTTGGCGCAAAATTTTGGACAAGGTCGATCAAATTTTTGAACAGAATCATTTTTTGAACAACAAAATTTTGATCCACCCCTCGGTCATTAAATTTTGTGGCCAGCCGAAGGCTATCGGCCAAAAATTCTAGACTCGGGGGGTGAAGGCGAGCTTAATGGCGGCTTCTTAACAGCTATTTTTCTTATGATATAATTTCTGGATGGAAAAAGAATCATCCTTAAAGTTAGAATTTGAGATCTTCTGGCCCTATTTAAGCGAGAGAGCGCGTCGTATTGTCGCGGCGGCTCGAGCCATGACCCTGGGTTATGGCGGCGTTAGCCTTATGAGCCGAGTGACTGGATTGTCTCGAGCCACTATAATGAAGGGAATTAAAGAGATAAAAGGCGGAAAGGCTCATTTGGAGCCAGACAAGGTTCGTAAACCTGGGGGTTAGGCGTCCTTCGCTTTAAGTCCTTAGAGTAAGTTTTAGTGGAGCGTCTCTTGGCGCTCATGGACGATAGCGCGATTGGCGGTCTCGAAACCCACTACTTTGGACGGTAAAAGTCCAAGGAATTTCAGCCGGGAGCTTCAAAATCAAGGGCCCTAGGTTAGTCATATAAAAGTCGGAAAACTTTAGGGAGAATGGTTATAGCTTACTTTGAGCCTATTGATATTCGGGCGATGACCACCCTCGCTCGACGATTTATGGAGAGACTTGACCAATGGCGCGACACAACGTCTATCGCTTCCACGCGGAACTGGCGGACTACGAGCCGAAAATATGGCGGCGGTTTGAGATAAACGGCGAGAAGAGCGTCGCCGAGCTTGGTTACGCGCTTATGTTGATGTTTGAAATGCGAGGGAGCCACCTGTTCCTTTTCACGGAAAACGTTGAGGACACATTGCTCGCCGACCTGCGTGGGGCGCATACCGAGGCTGAGATAAAGGATGTGTGGGACGAGGACTTTATGTCGCTCTTAGCTAAGAATCACGTCTACGCGCTATCAAGCCACGATATGGAGCTGGGCGACGATGAGCGACTGATAAAGGCCGACAAGATAAAGCTTCAAGGGATCTCTAAAGCCCCTGGATTTAGCTTGACCTTCGAGTACGACTTTGGCGACGGCTGGAAAGTGGACTTGGCGCTTGAAGAATTTGAAAGGCGCGGGGTAGGGTTGGCCTACCAGCCAAAGGTATTGGACGGCGCGGGCTATGGAATTATCGAGAATGTGGGCGGCGCCCGCGGCCTTCATGAACTCGCCAAAGCCTTGAAGAAAGGTTCCGGCGAGGAGTACGACCAATTTTGCGAGTGGCTCGGCGGCGCGACGCTCGACCTTGAAGCCTTCGATATAGACGACTTGAACTATCGCCTCCAGCGTCTCACGCGGGTTTACAAGAATATTTACGAGCGCCATTCGCCTCCGGCTGACAAAACGCTCTCTTTGCTGAATCGCGCGTATAAGGGCCAAGGTTCGCGAGGATATTGAAATAGTGGCCGCGAGGGAACGCGCGAGGAACAGCGTCAACATTATAACCGCGAAATTTCTTGGCGCGGGGAATTATTCAATCGCGCCTAACTTATAAGTTGTAAAGAAAATTAATTTCCTAATTCTAACTGACTTCCTCGCGGGCAAGAAGCTGACAAACCAAGAGAAATACTACGTCGCGGCCCCACGTCCGAGATACAGCCTTGCTATCGTAGTCGCTAGCTACCAACAAGTAAGTTTTTTGAGCCTATTGATAATACGCTGGGCGATAAAACCATCCTCGCTCGACGATTAATTTATGGAGAGACTTGACCAATGTCGCGACACAACGTCTATCGCTTCCACGCGGAACTGGCGGACTTCGAGCCAAAGATATGGCGGCGGTTTGAGATAAACGGCGAGAAGACCATGGCCGAGCTTGGTTACGCGCTTATGTTGATGTTTGAAATACAAGCGACCCACCTGTTCCGTTTCAAAGATAACCGCAAGGACGCGCGACTTTGGCGACCGGCGCGAACGGCGCGCCGAGACCGAGTTAAAGGACTTGTTGGACAAGCGCCCGAACTTGGACTTAGTTAAGAACCGCGTCTACGGACTACCAAGCGACAGTATATCTCTGGGCGACGATGAGCGACTGTTAGAGGCCAACAAGATAAAGATTCAACACGTCAAGAAACTCCCCGAATTGAGCCTGACCTTTGAGCGCGACTTTGGCGACGGGTGGAAAATGGACTTGACGTTTGAAAATTGTGAAAGGCGCGAGGTATCGCTGGTCAACCTGCCACGCGTGTTGAACGGCGAGGGCTATGGAATTATCGAGGATGTGGGCGGCGCGCGCGGCCTTTATGAACTCCCCATAGCCGTGAGGAAAAAGTCCCGCGAGATGGACGACGAAATCCACGAATGCCTCGGCGCCTCCACGATCTACCTTTTACCCTTCGACATAGAAGACGCGAATTTTCGCCTCAAGAAACTCATGAGCGTTTACAGGGCTATATACGAGTTCAACTGGCCTCCGACTGACTCAATGATCTCCACGCTGAACCGCGAGTATAAGGGCAAAGGTTGGCGAGGCTATTGAACGGGGGCCACGAGAGCCAGAGCGGATGGTCGCGCGCGTCCCCTGTCAGCTCGTTCACGCCAATCTCCGGCGACGGCCCATCTTGAAGGCCGGGACTTTGACCGCCACTTCCTCCATCATGGGCTGGAAGTCCTCCTCGCCACGCCTTGTGGCCCGCGAGGTGGGTAGCGTCCGGCTTCCGCTTGGCGTGGTGGATACAGTTGTTAAAGCTGTAATTGTGAGATTTGGAGAGCGAGTTGAGGCGGCCAAAGTTATCGACAAGTCAAAAAATATGTTTTATAATAGGCTTGGCCAAACGAAAAAAGATTAGCGTGAAAAGCGCTAGAAAATTAATATGGATATAGCCGATAATGTCAACCGATTCGCCCTTAAAACCACTAGATAAACCAATTAACGCCTTATCTGATAATTTTGGGCCAGTAGTTAAGACGCGAGATCTAACCAAAAGGTATGGCCGAGAAACTGTGGTCTCTAACCTCAGCTTGGAAGTCCAAGCGGGCGAGATTTTTGGTTTCTTGGGACCCAATGGCGCGGGCAAGACCACTACATTATTAATGTTACTGGGTTTATCCGAGCCCAGCTCGGGGGAAGCTTGGGTCTTGGGCCTTAATCCCGTCAAAGCTCCCTTGGCCGTCAAATCCCAAGTGGGTTATTTGCCAGAAAACATGGGTTTTTACCAAGACTTAACGGCCGAAGAAAACTTAAAGTTTGTCTGTGAGCTCAATAATCTTAAAAACGCTCCTTTGGCGGAGACCTTAAGTCTAGTGGGTTTGTTGGAAAATCGGAATCGCCTGGTCTCGACCTATTCCCGCGGCATGCGCCAACGTCTAGGCTTAGCCGAGGTTTTAATCAAAAAACCAAAGCTAATCTTTTTGGATGAGCCCACTTTAGGCTTAGATCCTGACGGCATCGCCACCATGCTGGAACTTATTGAGCGCTTGCCGAGGGAAATGGGCCTAACTATTATCTTATCATCCCACCTTCTCCATTTAGTGAATAAAGTGGCTAATCGGGTGGCGATCCTTAATAAAGGTCGGTTATTGGCTCTGGGGTCAGTGACTGATTTGGCTCATCAAGCTAATTTAGAGCCTGACTTAGAAAAAATTTATCATTATTTCTTTAAAGCTGACCAGCAGGAGGGAGCGGCGTGAAAGCCATTATCCGCAAGGAGTTGGCTGATCACTTCAGCTCAACGCGTTTTCTGATCATAGTCTCTTTGCTGTTTATGATCAGTTTTTTAGGGGCTCATCTGGCTAGCCAAGGCATCCGCGAGGTCTTAAAGGTTGGGGGCCACGAATATCTGGCTGGCCGGGTCTTTTTAATGATTTTTACGGCCACGGGCGGTTTTTTTCCCGTGACCGTCTTTTTGGCTCTCTTTGGCCCGCTCATGGGTTTGGTTTTGGGTTTTGACGCCATTAATCGCGAGCGAGCCCAAGGCACCTTATCCAAGATCCTCTCCCAACCCATTTATCGCGATGAGCTCATTTTGGGCAAATACCTGGCTGGGCTCATCACGGTGGCCATCACTTTGTCGGCCTTATTGATTCTCTTAGCGGCCTTAGGGCTCATTGGAGCGGGCGTTACGCCTACCCCGGAAGAGGGCTTAAGGTTATTGGGCTTTTGGTTCTTGTCTTTGGTTTATGTTGGCTTTTGGCTAGGGTTAGCCATAGTTTTTTCCATTATTTTCCGATCCGTGGCCACTAGCGCTTTGGCCTCGGCGGCTTTGTGGATCATGATCGCCTTTTTCCTCCCAGTTTTAGGCCAGGCGCTCGCCCAAGTCGTGACCCCAACCCTGGACGCCCAAAGACCGACTTACCAAGAGCTAGCCGATCGGGATTTGGTCAACCAAGTGGTCTCCAAAGTCTCGCCCACGGGTTTATTTTCCCAAGCCTCCCAGGTTCTTTTGGATCCCACGAACCGGGGTAGCTCCCAAGCTTTTCAGATGGCCGTCTCTAGCCGGGTTAACCGGCTACTTCTCAACCATTTCCAAGGAGGCTTATCCTTGGGCCAATCGCTCGCTTTAATGGTTCCAGAGTTATTGATCCTCTTTGGCTTTACTCTGGCCACCTTTATCGCGGCCTATTTAACATTTGTCCGCCAAGAGGTTCGATCCATTTGATGAGCGAATGGATACAATCTTTTGGGGGAAAAATCGCCGGGCTCAACGTTTTTTTTAAGAATCCAAAAAAATCAGTTTGAGTTTTAAATATTCTTCAATTAAAGGTCAATTCCCACTTTTTAGATTAAGGTTAAGGGGAAAAAAGGGACTCGAAAAAGGCTCAGGCTAGGGCTAAATATTTGTTAAGGAAAAAATTGACTTGACAAATAACTGGCCCTTAGGGATAATAAGTCACTCAACTAATGAGTACAATGCCCGGCCCCAAGAGCTACTGAAGGCGGAAGATCGCCGCGTAGTTCCGGTTTAACAGAGCGCTTAATAAGCTCTGGCCGGGACAGCTTTAGTATAAGCGCGAGGATTTTAACCCTTTTATTCATTGACCTAACAATCCAAGTTTAATTATTGACAATTTATCAACTAATTGGCTGGCGTATATAAGGATTGTAATCTCAAAGGAATAGATAGTAATTCCAAGAGGTTAAAATCCATGAGTGGGGGACATTTAACCAAAAATCCTATTTTTCTTAACCGAGAGCTCTAATTTAGGGTCAACGGGGGTAAATTAAGGATAATAGTGGTTTTTGGTTATTAATTGACAAAAAGCTTTATTTTTAAGCCTTTTGACTTACTAGGCTTGACCGGCTATGACCCAAACGGAACTGGTTGACCCGTTTACTTATCTTATAAGGTCGTTTTTGATGCCCTTCAATAAGCGATCGCGGAATTAAGGATATTAACTGGCCTTTTTTCCGCAGGAGGTGGATTTTGGCCTTCCAAGTTAACTCCGTAAAGTATTACGGAAAAATCAACGTCATTCCGGTTGGCGCCCAGAAAATTGAGCTGGGTGGTCAGGCCGCTTTTCCGTTCTATGATTTTGAGGGAACCATCCCTAACAAGCCCAAATTGGCTCTCCAAATTTGGGATTTCGATCCCGGGGAAGCTCTTAGCGCCCCTTTAGCCAAAGCTTACGAGGGCGCTTTAGGCGATCCTGGGGCTTGGGCCAAAAAAGCGGTGGAATATGGGGCCGACATTGTTTGCCTGACCTTAAAAAGCACGGATCCCAATGACCAAAACAACGGCCCAGCCGAAGCCATCGCGGCCACCCAAAAAGTTTTGGACGCCGTGAGCGTCCCGGTCATCGTCTTTGGCGTGGACAACAAGGACAAGGATATTGAGACCTTGTCAGCCGTCGCCGAGAAGTTTCAGGGCCAGAACCTGATCTTGGGTCCCATTACGGACAAGAATTATAAACAGATTGGGGCCCAAGCCCTGGCTTATGGCCACACGGTCATCGCCCGCTCGCCCATTGACGTTAACTTGGCCAAGCAGTTAAACATCCTCTTAATGGATCTGGGCATTAGGCCGGACAAGATCATAATTGACCCCAACACCGGCGGGTTAGGCTATGGGATGGAATACTGCTACTCAGTTATGGAAAGGCTCCAGGCCGCGGCCTTGATCCAGGCCGACGACAAACTCCAACAACCCATCATTAATATGTTGGGCGAGGAGATCTGGAAGACCAAAGAAGCCAACACGCCCGCCGAGGCCGCGCCAATTTTGGGCGATCAGACTAGCCGGGGCGTTTTGATGGAAGTCACCGAGGCTATCTCTTTATTGGCCGCTGGCTCAAGCTTATTGGTTCTGTCTCATCCAGAGTCTTTGAAACTGGTTCGTTACTATATAGATCTATGGACGGACGGTGGGGAAGCTAAGGACGAGGGAGTTTTCCAAGCCAAGGTCAGTTAAGGTAAATTATAAAGGGGTCAATTTTTGGCCCCTTTAATTAGAAAAGAACTAATATATTAAATATATATTGAAATAATTGCTCTTTAATCAGCCGTTGGCTGAAAATTTGAATACAAGAGGACATATTTACCTATAATTCTATTCTACCTCGCCACTCAAGATTATTTCTAAGCGGGTTATAAAATAGAAAGATACTTTTTGACACTTTAACAATACTCGGTCATCGCAAGATGGCTTTACCAATTAACTTAATTGGCCGGCCTGGCCCAAACAGATGTCCGGTCAACTGTCTAAACGGCCTTTGGTCGCTTGGCGTCCAACCAAAAGCGGTCGCGGATTAACCTTATTGTCCGGCCCGGTTTTCAGGAGGTAGATTTTGGCCTTCCAAGTTAACACCGTTAAGTATAGCGGTAAAATCAATGTCACTCCGGTCGGAGCCCAGAAAATTAATTTGGGTGGTCAGGCCGCTTTTCCATTTTATGATTTCGAGGGCGCTCTCCCCAATAAGCCAAAATTGGCTTTACAGATTTGGGATCTGGATCCGGGCGAGAGCATTAGCGCGCCATTAGCTAAGGCATACGAGGGAGCTCTGGGCGATCCTGGAGCCTGGGCTAAGAAGGCTGTTGAATACGGGGCCGACATTGTTTGTTTGACCCTGAAAAGCTCTGATCCCAATGACCAAAACACTGGCCCAGCGGAAGCCATCGCGGTGGTTCAAAAAGTTTTGGACGCCATCAATGTTCCGCTCATCGTGTTTGGCGTGGACAACAAGGACAAAGACATCGAGACTTTATCAGCCGTGGCTGAGAAGTTCGCGGGCAAAAATCTAGTTTTAGGGCCCATCACCGATAAAAACTATAAGCAGATTGGGGCCCAAGCCCTGGCTTATGGCCATACGGTTATCGCCCGCTCGCCCATTGACGTCAACTTGGCCAAGCAACTTAACATCCTTTTGATGGATCTGGGCATTAAGCCTGACAAGATTCTTATCGACCCCAATACCGGTGGTTTGGGGTATGGGATGGAGTACTGCTATTCCGTTATGGAGCGTTTACAGGCGGCCGCTCTTCTCCAGGCCGACGACAAGCTCCAACAACCCATCATTAATATGTTGGGCGAAGAAATATGGAAGACCAAGGAAGCCAACACCGCCACTGAGTCGGTTCCCACTTTGGGCGACCAGACTAGCCGGGGCGTCCTCATGGAAGTCACGGAGGCCGTTTCCTTGTTGGCCGCCGGAACGAGCTTACTGGTTCTTTCGCATCCTGAATCCCTGAAGCTGGTGCGTTACTACATTGATTTGTGGAACGACGGCGGGGAGGTTAAGGGCGAAGGATTCCTTAACGTACCGATTACCCCTATCTCCGCTGAGGCGATAGCCGCTATACAATCTAAGCCCAAAGCGGAAGGCGAGCCCAAAGCCAAAGAGGCTCCCAAATCCGCTCCCAAAGAAGAGCCCAAACCCGCGCCAAAAGCGGCTGAAGCTCCCAAACCAGCGCCTAAGGCGGCTGAGGCTCCCAAACCCGCGCCACCCGCGCCGAAAGAAGAGCCCAAACCCGCTCCCAAGGCGGCTGAGGCTCCCAAACCCGCGGCTGAGGCGCCGAAACCCGCTCCCAAGGCGGCTGAGGCTCCTAAACCCGCGGCTAAACCAACTCCCGTAAGGAGCGCTACCGTGACTAGAGAACTAAAACCCGCCCCTCAATCCGAACAGGATGAGAAAGAAGAATACGTGGTCTCCAACGCCATAATCGCGGAACTTAGCCGCGTCCACGTTCGGGTTCCTCGTTATTAATAACCACGCCGCCTGGCCTAAAAGCTTTCGCTAAACTGGCCGGGCTTGACTTGGTCTAAGGCTGTGGGTCTTGGCCGAGCATAAAAACCTCAGGCGGTAACTTAAACGCCTAGGAATTCCATGAAGGAGTCCGCAATGTCCGAAGCTGGAAAAATGGCTGTGCCGGAAGACGTAACTGTTGACAAGGCAACCATTAAGATGCTCCATTTAGCGCAGTCGAAGGGTATTGAAACCATTTTCGACCGGGCCGTTAAAATGAAGCAGTGCAATATAGGCACCGAGGGAATTTGTTGCAAGATCTGCTCTCAAGGCCCCTGCCGCTTGCCTTTAACCAAAGCCATCAAAGATGGTTCCGAGCCCGACAAGCGTCTTGGCTTGTGCGGGGCGACCCCGGAAACCATCGTGGCCAGAAACTTAGTGCGCCAGATCGCCGCTGGTTGCGCTTCCCACTCTGACCATGGTCGCTCCGTGGCTGAGACTTTCTTGGCCATGGCTCGTCGCGAAGCTCACGATTACACCATTAAAGATGAAATTAAATTGCGCGAAGTGGCGGGATATTTTGACATTCCGACCACGGTCGAGGTTGATGGCGTTCAGGTGCCCCGCGACAAATGGGATATCGCCTTGGAAGTGGGCGAGACCGCTTTGGGTCAGTGGGGCCAACAGCAAGGCGAGATGATCTATCTCAAGCGGGCTCCTCAACCCACCCAAGATCGTTGGGCCAAGCATGGCGTCAAGCCCCGCGGCATTGATCGCGAGGTCGTGGAAATCATGCACCGCACCCACATGGGCGTGGATCAAGATTATCGCAACCTTTTATTGCAGGGCGCCCGTTGTTCCTTAGGCAATGGCTGGGGCGGCTCCATGATGGCCACGGATCTTCAGGACATCATGTTCGGCACTCCCTACCCCAACACCGGGAAAATTAACCTCGGCGTTCTGTCCCGCGACAAGATCAACATCATTGTCCACGGTCACGATCCCCTGGTTTCCGAGATGATCGTCTGCGCGGTCAATTTGCCCGAGATGCAAGAATACGCCCGTTCCAAAGGGGCGGCTGGCTACGTGGTGGCTGGCATGTGTTGCACGGCCAACGAGATCCTGGTTCGCCATGGCATGCCCATCGCCGGCGACTACCTCCAGCAAGAGCTGGCCGTGGTCACGGGCGCGGTGGAGGCCATGGTCGTTGACGTTCAGTGCGTCATGGAAAACTTGGCCAATGTCTCCGAGTGCTTCCACACCAAGTTCATCACCACCATGCCCATCGCCAAGTGCGCTTCGGGCAAAAACACCATGCACGTCAATTTTGAGGAACACGCCGCTTTGGAAAAAGCCAAAGAGATCATCAAGATCGCGGCGGACAACTTCCCCAATCGGGGCGAGGTCAATATCCCCTCCGACACCAACCGGATGGTGGTGGGCTTCTCGACCGAGGCCATTAAGTATCACTTAGGCGGCACCTTCCGGGGTTCCTTTGTGCCTCTAAACGATAACATTATTAATGGCCGGATCCGCGGCGTCTGCGGCGTGGTTGGTTGCAACAACGCCCGCGCGGAGCACGACGAGGTTCATCTAGCCTTAATTAAAGAGCTCATCAAAAACGACGTCATCGTTCTGACCACGGGTTGCTCGGCCATGGCTTGCGGCAAAGCGGGCTTATTGACCCCCGAGGCCGCGGCTGTTTACGCTGGCCCGGGTCTGGCCGAAGTCTGCGAGACAGTGGGCATTCCCCCGGTTCTCCACATGGGCTCCTGCTTGGACAACTCCCGCATCCTGACCGCGGCCACTGAGGTGGTTAAGGCTGGGGGCTTGGGCAAAGAGCTAGCCGATCTGCCAGCCGCTGGGGCCGCCCCTGGTTGGATGAGCGAGAAAGCTGTGGGCATTGGCCAATATTTCGTCACCTCCGGCGTTTATGTCATGCTGGGAATCTCTCTGGCCATCAATGGCTCGCCCATTGTCAAAAAACATCTGGAACATGATATGGAAGAGCTCTATGGCGGGCGTTGGGACTATGAGCCCGATCCCGTTCTAGCCGCTCTTAAGATCATTAACCATATCGATAAGAAAAGGGCGGCCTTGGGCATCGACAAAGCTCGCGACCGCGTTTTGATGGATATGGCTGACCGTCAGAAAATCGAGGCGGCCTAATCATCATTTTGGGGCGGCGTGGCGCCGCCCCAAATTTCCCGGTGTTTTCACGCGTGACGGAGGTTTTTCGTGTCCAAACTAGTCGCTTTCGCCGCCATTCAAGGTGGTTACAATATAGTCCAAAAAGCCGAGGGTATTTACGCCCGGGCTTTGGAAAAATATGGCCCTGACCAAAAGTTGGAGTTTCCCAACACGGCCTATTATCTGCCCATCATTTATTCGCTCTTGGGGCTACCGGTCAAAACCCTGGGCGACGCCAAAAAGCCCTTGGAAGTGGCTCGGGCTCTTCTGCCGCCCCACGTCAAGAGCTTAAATTATCTGCCTTATTTAGGGCCATTGCTGGACGCTGGCATGGCCGCCATTTTGGCTGAGGAAATTGTTGAGGCCATTCGTTACGTCGAAGACCCGGATTTCTACATCGTCTCCGAGGAAGTTGACCTGGAAAAAGGCAAAATCTGGCTCGGGGCCGCTGAGGATACCGTGTTCCGGAAACGTGGCGTTCAGTTCGTCGATGGCTCGGCCCCAGGCTTTGTGGCCATTGTTGGCGCCGCTCCCACCCCGGAGATCGCCAAAGAAATCGCTTTGGAGTATCAACGCCGCTCCATCTACGTCTTTATGTGCGCCAACCAAGCCGGCACGACCTTCTCCCAGCAATTGGTGGAGGCGGGCGTGGAGATTGGTTGGAATACCCGCTTGGTCTCCTTTGGCCCAGATATTTCCGCCGCTGTTTTCGCTTTGGGTTTCGCCAACCGGGCGGCTATGGCTTTCGGCGGCGTGCGGCCTGGCGATTATCGCCGCATGCTTCTTTACAATAAAGACCGCATCTTCGCCTTCATTAACGCTTTAGGCGAGGTTAACGCCGAGTGGGCCGCCAACGCCGCTGGTTGCGTTAACTGGGGTTTCCCGACCATCTCCGACACCGACATTCCGGAGATTCTGCCCACTGGCGTGTGCACTTACGAGCACGTGGTGGCCAATGTGCCTTTAAACGAGATCATCCAGAAGTCCGTGGAGGTTCGCGGCCTCAAAACAACTGTCGCCACCGTGGACGTGCCCGTGGCTTATGGCCCGGCTTTCGAGGGCGAGCGCATTCGGAAGAACGACATGTATCTGGAGATCGGCGGCGGCTCCAAAACGGCCACCGTCGAATGGGTCACCAGCGCCCCCATGGATCAGGTTGAGGATGGCAAAATTGAGCTCTTCGGCCCAGACGTCACGGATGTCCCCGAAGGCGGATCTATGCCTTTGGCCATCGTGGTCGAGGTGGCTGGCCGGAAGTTCCAAGAGGACTTTGAGCCCATCTTGGAGCGTCAGATCCACCACTTGATCAACTACGCCCAAGGCCTTATGCATACTGGCCAACGCGATATCGGCATGATCCGCATCTCCAAAGATTGCATTGGCAAAGGCTTTACCATGAGGCACATTGGCGTCATTCTGCACGCCAAGTTGCACCAGGATTTTGGGGCGGTTTTTGATAAGCTCCAAGTTAAGCTTTACACGGATCCGAAACAAGCCGAGGAAATGCGCGACAAAGCCCGTCACGTCTATGTCGTGCGCGACGCTCGCGTCGAGAACATGACCGACGAGGGCACCGACACCTATTACAGCTGCACCCTCTGCCAAAGTTTCGCCCCCAACCACGTTTGCGTGGTTTCCCCGGAGCGGACTGGTCTATGCGGCGCCTACAACTGGATGGATTGCAAAGCTAGCTTTGAGATCAATCCCACTGGCCCCAACCAACCCATTGAGAAGGGCGAGGTTTTGGACACAAGGCTGGGCATTTACAAAGGGGCCAACGAGTTCATCGAGAAAGCCTCTCGCCAAGCCGTCACCAATGTCTGCTTCTATAGCTTAATGAATGACCCCATGACCACTTGTGGTTGCTGCGAGTGTATCGCCGCGGTTCTGCCCACTTGTAACGGCATTATGACGGTCAACCGCGACTACACTGGGGAGACCCCCAGCGGCATGAAGTTCTCGACCTTGGCCGGCACCATGGGCGGCGGCAACCAAGCCCCTGGTTTTGTGGGCCACTCCAAGTACAACATCATCCAGAAGAAGTTCTTGGTGGGCGATGGCGGGCTCAAACGCCTGGTGTGGATGCCCAAGGGCCTTAAGGACGAGTTGCGCGACAACCTTTTAAAACGTGGCGAAGAGCTGGGTATCCCGGATCTAGTTGACCGCATCGCTGATGAGACTGTGGGCTTGACCGAAGAGGAAATTCTGCCCTTCCTCACGGAGAAAAAACATCCGGCTTTGGATCTCGACTCCATTGTTGGCTAAGCCTTCTTGAATTGACTGGGGGTTCTCTACCCAAAGGAGAGCCCCCATTAACCCGAGTTTGACCTGGGCCTTTTTTGGTTTTTGGCCAGGCCGGAAATCTTCGCGCTAGGCTTTTAGCCTAGCGGATTTTGGAGTTGCCAAATGGCTCTGACCGGTATTCAAATTTTTAAACTTCTGCCAGGCACCAATTGCAAGAAGTGCGGCTCCCCAACCTGCTTGGCCTTCGCTATGAACCTGGCCTCAGGCAAGGCCGAATTGGACGCTTGCCCTGATGTCTCCCCGGAGTCCCGGGAAAAACTTTCCGCCGCCTCGGCCCCGCCCATTAGGCCAGTGCTCATTGGCTATGGCGACACCGCCATCAAGGTCGGGGGCGAGACTGTTCAGTATCGTCACGAGAAGACTTTCTTTAACCCCACGGGCATCGCTGGCCTCATTGAGGATAGCCGGAGCCTAGACGATATCGCGGCCACCGTCAAAAGGTGGCAAGCCCTCCAATATTTCCGGGTCGGCCTCAACTTACGGCCCGAGTTAGTGGTCGTTAAGGGCGGCGCCAACTTGGCCGCGGCGGCCAAAGCGGTGGTGGACAATAGCGATTTGTCTGTGATACTCTACAGCGAGGATGTCGCGGCCTTAAAAGCGGCCACCGAGGCTCTAGCTGGCAAGAATCCTTTGATTGGCCCGGCCACGGCGGCTAACTATAAAGACGTGGCGGCTATCGCGGTCGCGGCTAAGGTTCCGGTTTGGCTCAAAGCCACCAGCATGGACGAAGTGGCTGTTTTGACCAAAGGGCTCAATGAGGCTGGAGCTAAGGATCTGGTCATTGACACTGGCGCTCGGACCCCGAAAACGGTCTTCCAAGATTCCGTGGCCTTACGGCGGGCGGCCTTGGTCGGCCAAAATCGCGATTATGGCTATGGGAGTCTGACCTTCCCTTGCGAAATTTCCGACAATTTGGCTCTTCAGGTGGCTGTGGCCGCCAGTTTAGTGGCCAAATACGCGGGCATAGTGGTTTTATCGGATCTAGATGGAGCCGTGGTTTTCCCATTATTGCTTCAAAGGCTCAACATCTTTACGGATCCCCAGCGGCCTATGACTCAGACCGAGGGTATCTATCCCATTAATGATCCTGACGAGAATAGCCCTGTCCTCGTCACCACGAATTTCTCCTTGACCTACTTTATTGTTTCTGGCGAAGTTGAGGCCAGTCGCGTACCCAGCTGGCTATTGATTAAAGATTCCGAAGGCCTGTCAGTTTTAACGGCCTGGGCGGCTGGTAAATTCTCAGGCGACGATGTTGGTCAGTTTGTGTTAAAACGCAGTGGAATTGTGGACAAAATTAAGCATAAGTCCGTGATCATTCCAGGTTACGCCGCGGCTATTTCG
Organism: Deltaproteobacteria bacterium; assembly: GCA_031270705.1. Classification (GTDB taxonomy): domain Bacteria; phylum Desulfobacterota; class Desulfarculia; order Adiutricales; family Adiutricaceae; genus JAIROO01. The sequence continues at coordinate 4,152 of JAISWW010000236.1, read as the reverse complement.
GGCGATATGGAAGAAGAGCTGCCAGGCTGGACAGTGGCCATCGGACCGCGCGAAGCGGCCCATCTTACCAAATTCCTGAAGGAATTTAAGACCACCTAATTACCGGCGGGCGAATTTGGTCGCCGCCATGGTTTTTGCGTACAAAAACAGTTTAAGAGCTGTTGTCAAAAGCGAAGAAATATGGCGCGAATTCGCCCAGGTATTCTAGCTAATAACCTGACAGGCTAAAGCTTGTCTTCTGAAAGGACTGAAATATATGGCCGAAACTTACATGGTCACTCTCGCCGAGAACCTTAACGTTATCAACAAGAAAATTGGGGCGGCTTTTAAGGCCAAGGATCCCAAGCCCGTTCAGGATATGGTCAAGGCTTTGGTCGCCACTGACCCTGATTGGATTGATATTAACCTAGGGCCAGCTCGCAAGACCGGCGCGGAGCTCATGCCTTGGGTCGTTAATTTGGTTCAAGAGATCACCGACATTCCGGTGGTTCTGGACACCACCAACATTGACGCCATCGCCGCGGGCCTAAAAGTTTGTAAAAAGCCCCCCCTCATTAACTCCATTATGTGTCGCCCGGAGCGCTATGAGGTTCTCTTGCCTCTAGTCAAAGAGTATGGCTGTTCCTACGTGGCTCTCATGTGGGGCCCCACGGGCATGGCTCGCGACGCCAATGAGCGGGCCGAGCTAACCACCGAGTTATTGATGTACGCGGCGGGCTTAGGCATTCCCATCGCTAGCGCTTGGGTCGATCCCATTATCACCCCAGTTAACATCCAGCAAGATCAGCTCATGAATAACCTCGAGTTCTTCGAGATGTTGCCGGATATCATTGGAGCCATTGAGGAAGGCGGCGTTTGCAAATCCACCAACGGCCTCTCTAACATTTCCAATGGCAACCCCGATCATCTGCGCCCCATCCTGAACCAGGTTTATATGTGCATGTTGGCTCGCAAGGGGATGTACAGCTCCATCGTTGACGCCTTTGACAAGGACATCATGGATCTAGCCAAAGGCAAAACCCCCTGGTTCGCCGAGCTGGTCTATGGCGTTATGGACGGCAAAGAATACGATTACGGCAAACTGGACAAGAAAGAAGTGGACGTGGTTAAGACCGCTAAGGTCATCCTCGGTCACTCTCTGTTTAGCGCGAGTTGGTTGGATATCTAATCTTTAGCTCCGCTAGCTAAAAAGCCAAAAACAAACCGGCCCCCCAAAGGGCCGGTTTGTTAGTTTTAGGGCTAGGGTTTTTACGCCTTAAATTATTTCCGCGTAGCCATATTCAAAAAAAGCGCGCGCGCTCTTTAAGCCAAAAGAGCTAAGGCGAAAACATCTCTTTAGTTGATCGGCGGAGAGGGGAAATTTTTTAGCCCAATTTCCAGTCTGGCTAGAGCCTCATTGACCGTCGCCTCAGTAAAGGCCGCGGAGAGAAAAGTCGTCTCAAACTGGCTGGGCGGGAGCCACACACCGCTAGCTCGCGCGGTTCTAAAGTAGGCTCCATAGAGCCTCGTATCGCTTTTTTGAGCCGAGGCCAAGTCATAAACGGGGTCAGGGCTAAAAAAGAGCGTATTCATGGAACCGAGCCGCGTAATAGTATGAGGCCAACCTTTAGCCTCTATAAGGCTAGATAAGCCGGTCGTCCATTTTTCGGTTAAGGCCGTTAGATCTATATAGATCTGGGGATTGGCCGTTAAAGTCTCCAAGGTGGCTAGACCAGCGGCCACGGCCACGGGATTGCCCGATAAGGTGCCAGCTTGGTAGACGCCGCCCAAGGGAGCCAGTTGTTCCATTAAATCCCGGCGCCCGCCAAAAGCCGCCAAAGGCAGACCGCCGCCAATAATTTTGCCCAAAATGGTCAGATCTGGTTTTAGGCTATAAAGACCTTGGGCCCCGCCAAAACCCACCCGAAAGCCGGTGATGACCTCGTCCGCGATTAATAAGGCCCCATATTTTTGGGGCAGAGTCTTTAAGGCCTCAATGAACTCTGGTTTGGGCAAAACCAAGCCCATGTTGCCGGCCACTAGCTCCACGATGACCGCCGCTATTTGGTCGCCGGCTTTGGCTAAGAGTTCTTTAAGACTTTCGGGGTCATTATAGGGACAAGTGATGGTGAGTTCCGCGAGGCTCTTGGGCGTTCCGAGGCTACTGGGCAAGCTAAAGGTGGCCAAACCACTCCCGGCGGCCACCAATAAGCTATCCGCGTGGCCATGGTAACAGCCCGTAAACTTTAAGATCTTGTCGCGGCTAGTCGCGCCTCGAGCCAGCCTAATGGCCGACATGGCCGCCTCAGTCCCTGAGTTGACTAAGCGTAGCATGGGGACATTGGGCAAGTGGCTATGGATTAAGGTGGCCAATTTGGTTTCCGCCTCCGTGGGAGCCCCAAACGAGGAGCCCAAGCGCGCGGCTTCCGCGATGGCCTCAACCACCGGGCTATAAGCGTGCCCTAAAATTAAAGGCCCCCAGGAACCCACGAAGTCGACGTATTTTTGGCCTTCCACGTCGAAAATATAAGCCCCTTGACCGCGAGCCACAAACTTCGGCTCGGCTCCCACGGCCTGGCCAGCCCTAACTGGGCTATTGACGCCGCCAGGGATGAGTTTTAAGGCTTCTTTATAGAGAGCCGAGGAATCGAGCATGGGGTTATCTCCTAGGGAAAATGTTATAATAAAAGAAATGGCCAAAGGGCCTGAATTTGGAGATTATAGGCCTATCTATTATCCAGAGTCTAGCCTAAAAATAAAGAGCGGATTTAAAATTTTTTTTGAGTATAGATAATAAATTTTAACTTTTAATACAATATTTTAAGTTTAAGGGATAAATTTTTTAGTCGATAATTAAAAAAATTTAGGCTATTATGGCGAATAAAAAGGAAGCCCAATACCGCTTTCACCAGCGTCTATTCGCTCGCCTAAACGTCCTTAAGCCTAAGGGCCCTGGGGGAGAAGCCTATAGATCGCTACTGGCTTTAGGTTATGGGGAAAAATGTTATAATGGCCCAGTTTGCCGTCCAGGCATTTTGAGTCAAAAGGCTGATTTTTAAGAACAAAACTTTAAACTTTATTGATAAAAATTATTAAATAAAGATTTTTAAATAAGAAAGGCTCGTTATGTTGGCAGTCAGGGAATATATTCAAGTTTTGGAAGTCATAAATCGGCCTTTTCCCCTCATCCGTCTGTGTCAAAACTAGCCCGCGGGCGTGGTTTTAGGAGACGCTGGCGGCCTATAACGAAAGAATTAAGCTAAAGGGTTATATCTCTATAGCTTCTAGGCCCGCCATCTATTAGCCAGTAGGCTGTTTATTTTCGTTATTTTGGCGAATTGCCTAACGCGAGAAGGAAGACATGATTAAGTCCGCGAACCCCGCTCTGGATCCGGCCGTCTTGGAAGGCCTTATCAATTTGGTCAAAAAAACCTACCATGGCCAAATTGTCTTGATAGCCCAGAATTTTCGGTTGGTGCAGGTGGAGCGCAAGGAGAACTTCAATCCGGAGGATCTTTTTGAGCGCGATTTAGGCCTTCATTTCGAAAACTTAAAGGTTCAACTCTTAAAGGATCGGATTGTCCAGGCTTTAAAGGGCTTGGAATTTGGTCAGGTTATTTTGGTCTTCAAAAAGGGTCGCTTAACCCAGATTGAGCGGCTACAGAAGGAGCGTTTCTCGGACATGCAGGGTATGTCTGGCGACGGGATCTGATTATTCGCCTTTGCCTTAAGTTAATATGGTTGGGAGAGGTTTGTCCGGCCAGGCCTCTAACTAAATCAGGTTTTATTGGCTATAAGTCGTTTCCTGAGGCTCTGAGCCGAGGATGTATTCTTCCAAGGCGGAAAGGCGCGATTCCAGCTCATTGAAATTGCGATCTAACGATTGGGCCAGAAACAAAAATTCCGCGGCTTGGGTCTCTTTTTCCCTAGAACGGTACAGTTTTAAGGTCAAAAGAAAAAAGCCCAAGCTCAAAAAGACGAGAGGCACGCCAAAGGCCAATATCAAGGCCACGCTTACGTTCATGTCAACAAACTCCCAATGGGCTGAGGGGCTTTGGCTCGCGAAAGATTCATAAGTCCTAAAAATACTTAGTCCTAAATATACTGACTAAAGGGCCCGAAAAACTCTTTAAGAAGAGCCCTGGCGCTTATCCCAAAAAATATCCCTAAAAA